>JAEEKR010000019.1 GCA_016282495.1 Candidatus Saccharimonadota bacterium | reverse complement strand
GCGGCGTTTTTGATGCTTCCCTTGTCTTTTAGCTTTTCGGGCGGGACAGTTAGGCGCAAGATTTCGCGCATGTTGTCGGCGATGGGTTTGGCTTTAACCATGGTTTTTTCGACGGAATCGCCTGGGACGAAACCGATTTCTTTGCCGAGGGCGCCGTCACGCGGGCAGATGAAAATACGTTCATATTCTCCGCTTTCGGTGACGCCATAATAGCCAGCGGCGGTAGATAAGAAGGTTTTGCCAGTGCCAAAAACGCCCGAAACGATAACGATAGGTATTTCGTCTGGGGGGGGCGAGCAAAGCTTCCATGAGCATGGCTTGGCTGGCGGTGCGAGGACGAATGGCTCTAAAACTTGGGTTCTTAAAACTGGTGTTTTTAAGATGGATTAAAGCATTTTCCTCGGCGTCGAACCTGCCAATACAAGACCAACCATAATCACGGCCGGAGAAATCATCAAAGGCAAACTCGACGAATTCGTTGGGATGAAGTGCGGGTTGCTTTGGGAAGAGGTCTTCCCATTCTTCGGGAGTGATTTTTCCATTGGTAAACCAGAGACTAGCGCAATCCATCGGCAATTTTACGCGTCTACGACCAGTGTAAACATCTGGGTTGATGTGAGCGACATCAATGCGATAAAGGGCAGCAAGTGTGGAAAGCTGATCGCTACCAGTCATGATGGCAAGATAGTTTTTATCAACTTTTTCGGAAACGAGTTTAGCGGCGGCGATGGCGTGAGACTTTGAACTGTGATAGTCGAGACCCATGGTGAATTTGAAGCTGTCGGTTTGAACAAATTCGACAATGGTACCGTTATCAAGCATGAAAGGCTCGTCGCTGTCTTCTTGCATGGCTTCGAGAATAACGCCAAATCTACGAGTGAGTTCGCGACAAGAGTCGCCACGGCCGGACTGTTCGTGATAAAAATCGATGACGCGATAGATGTAGTTCTCGGGAATATAGAATATCTCTGCACGTTTTTTGTCTTCTGCTGTTGGGCTGAGAATACTTGGGTCGCCAATTAGAACATCTAGACCTGGAACAATAAAATCATGATAATCGACTGACATTTTTCATGCCTCCTATTCTTTTAAAGTGCAAAATGAGCATCAAGTGATGCCCATGAAGATATTATAACATATTTCTTAGAGCTATTTGTCTTCGACGTCTTTTTTGTCGCTGCGGTAGCTGAAGAAGATTGGGGTGCCGACAAGAGGATATTTTTCGCGGATTTTACGCTCTAAAAAGCGTTTCCAAGACCAGTGAAGAAGCCCGAGATCACGGCCATGAACAACGAACCAAGGTGGGTTGGAATCGGTTTGAACGATGTATTTTGGTTTTGGACGAGTGTTTTTGAGACCGGCAGGTGGGTGAGAGACGATGGCATCATTTAGGATTTTGTTAAGCTCGGATGTTTTGATTTCGGTTTTGCGATTCTTAGTGATTTCTTCAGCAAGCTCAAAAAGTTTGGTGACGTTTTTGCCGGTTTTAGAGCTGGTGATTAGGACTGGCGCAAATGGAAGGAAGTTGAAATCATATTCGAGTTTATCGAGAATTTCATCGGTGTTTTCGACGAGATCGGCTTTGGTTAAAATAACGATAATTCCCTTTCCGGCTTCAACGATTTGGCCGGCAAGAGATTGGTCGAGTTTGGAATGAGGTTCGGTGGCGTCAACAAGAAGAGCGCAGATGTCGGATTCTTCGATGGCGGCGAGGGTGCGGATGGCGGAGAATTTTTCGATGCCAACTTCGCGCTTGCCTGGTTTTCTAAGACCGGCGGTGTCTAAGATTTCGATGGTTTTGCCTTTAAATTTAATATTTACGCGGTTGATATCGCGTGTGGTGCCTTGGCGGGAGCTAACGATGGCTTGTTGTTTTTTGCCGAGAGAGTTGAAGAGACTGGATTTACCAACGTTAGGACGACCGATTAAAGCGAGTTTGATATTTGAAAAATCTGAATTTGTCTCGAGCGTTTTGCGCGGGGTGCTTCGCACTCCGGCTGCACTACGCTTATACTCTTCGAAAAATTCAGATTTTCCAACTATCTTCTCGATTGTCGCTTTTAGGTCTTTGATTCCCTGGCCGGTAGTGGCAGAGACGCGGAAGGTTTCGGTTGGTTTGATGCCAAGCTTCAAAAATTCGTTGTCTGGTAAAGATTCGCCAAGATCGGATTTATTGAGGACAAGAAAAACTGGCTTTTTGGATTTCAGGGCGTTTTTAGCGATATCTTTATCTTTTTGGTCTGGATATTTCGAAGAATCAAGTGTAACGAGAATTAAGTCGGCGGAATCGATGGCATCTTCGATTTGATCTTGGATGGAAGCCTCAAAATCGTCTTCTGGGTTTTTGAGGCCGGCGGTGTCAATCAATAGGAATTTGTTTTCGATTTTGGCGATAACGTTATCGCGAGTAGTGCCTTCTTCCCTGGCGACGATAGCAATATTTTGGCGCGCAAAACGATTTAGCAGGTTGGATTTGCCGGCATTTGTTTGACCAATTAGTGCTACAACAGGGAGAAATTTCATAGGATAAGTATAACAGACTTGACTTTTTTCGTCAAGTGTGGTATAATGATGATATAGTTCTTTAATAAGCTTGTTCGTTCTCAATCAGCGTAGGCGAAAACGCCTTTAAACTTTTCATGGCGCTGAGATAAATGAGGTTTATTATGAATAGCATCATTGTTTTGAAAATATTATCGATGTTGTTTTCGATACTGATGTTAGTTCCTAACACAGTTCCACTAATTCTTGTTAGGCAGACCACTGGCGAAACGATAGTCGCTGTAGATGATGAAGAAATGCATATTCGCTATCAGAATGGCGAATGGAACGGCAGAAAGCTCGTCACATTTGGCCATACGGCTGAAGTGGTAGACGGTATGCTTATCGTCGACGAAAAATCATCGGCTTGGCCAGCGGATTCTTCTGTGATGAATAATTCTGATCCGATTATTACCGACAGTAAAGGAACATGGTTTGAAGACCATGAGCGCGTCGAAATCAGACATGACTTCAGGGGCACAAACCTAGCTACTTTTAAATTAGAAGTTAACGAAGATGCAGGATGGTGGTGCACTGAAGTAAGGCAAGATAAGATTTATGTTTATAATGGCGATGGCACTGAAGTTGCTGTTATAACCATGTCAGAATAGGCTTGTTGCCCGCTTTAATGGCGGGCAACTTTTTTTGGTAATTATATTAATGGTTGAGGAAGTAGTTGTCGTCTACTAATTTATTAAATTCTAGCTGGAAGTTTCCAGTTCCAGCATATGCCTGCGTAGCGACACACACGATTGTTGAACATTCTATCTCCCACAATGTTTCTATAGGACCATTGTTGTCGTATACGATTATTTCATATTTTTGAACGGTGCTATTTTTTTCGTTTATATGGCCTATAGATATAGCATTTACAGCATGACCAGAATTGCTACCCATTGCGTCGATTACGATCGGGTCGTTGTTTTTATTCTTGTCTATCAGGGTTTTCATTTGATCAATAAAGTTGTTAGGTGACACTTTGATAAACTTAGACGCATAAAAAGGATTCGTTGTTCTATTATTAGGATCCATTGTTATAATACCACTTACATTTCCATTAAAATAGTAGTTTTGGAGGGCAAAAATTGCTCTGCCCGCAGCTTTTGTGAAAACTGAGACGGTTACACGACCCGTATTCGCTGGCACGCCTTTCACAAATTGTGCATTTACTTCTTTTTGCACCGCTTCTGCATTTAGTACTTTTGTTTTATTGAGGCCTTTTAATGAGAAGTCTCTTATTTGGCTTGATTTATATATATGGTCATCTGCTACTGTCACTGACTCGACATAACCATCTAAGTGGTGATCACTGAAGCTGATTTTTCCTTTATATAATAGCCTAGCAAGAAGTGACATACCAAAGCAGTTTCCTCCTACTATATACAGATCATCGTTTTCTTCATCATAATAACCATGATTATTCCATGCTCGGAAACCATCGGTAGCTGCCTTGAAATTATTCTCCACAGACCAAGCGTATGCATATTTGCATAATGCTCTATTGCTATCCCAGACCTTGCCCTTTTGAATACAGTTATATTCGTTCCATTGGTAACATTTCCTGGTGTTTGGGTCCCAGGCTAAACCGCTTTTTTCGCACTTAAGTTTTTGAGGAAGGTCAACTACTTTTTGTACAAAGGTTTTCACTTTGGTAGCTACGGTCTTAATAGCTGTTTTGATGGATACTTTCTTGCTCGAAGATGCTCCCATGATTTCACCAAGCTCGTTGTCTGTCACTTGCTGGTTACCAACTAAGAGGATTTGTTGGCTATCTGTAACGTTTAGGCTGATGGTTCTAGCAGATTGGTCAACGGAAACAGTGCTGCTAGATGGTACAAGGGTAGCAGTGTCCTCATTTTCGGCGTCTTCCTCGTAGCTTAATGCGAGAGCAAACATATTATCTTCAGAAATGATTTCATCATCAACTTCTACGGCACCATAAGATTCACCAAAGTCTTCCTCAGTGTCGTTAGCTGATTCATTATTTGCTTCGTCTGTTGAGTGAATATATGGAACGGTGATTTCAGCGTCTTCTACTTCGCCAGCACTTTGGAAAATATAAGCTTTGCCAGCGAGATCTCCAAGAGATTCATCGATATCGATAGGATCAACAGCTTCGATGTAGGTTAATGGAACATCACCAGCACCAGTGACGGTGTAAGAAATATTGCTATCTGAGAGCTCATCGGAATAGGTATAGGTTTGTTCACCATCAAGTTTGGTAGAATCGCAGGATGAAGCGGTACAGGAATGAGAAGAGAGAGGATCGGTCCCATAATCTTCATTTAGTGCGATTTCGCTATAATCTACCAGGCCATCTTCATCAGTATCTTCTACTAATGGATCAGTATGGTGGACTTTTAGCTCATCGTAATCACTAAGGCTGTCTAGGTCGGTATCAGCAGAAAGTGGGTTCATACCGTAGCGGTTCTCTTCACGGTTCAAAAGACCGTCTCCATCTTCATCATCAGAAGAGTTGAAGTCTATTTCTGGATAGATATCATTTTCATCGCCAGATGCAAATTCGTAGTCTGCAACGGTTGAGAAGCTTGCTTCATTAATGTTTTTGTCGATTTTAGCGCAGTATGTAACAGGAATTTCGGTGGTTCTAGTATTTTCTGTTTCGTTGGCAATAATACCATAATTAACTGGCATAGGGTTATAGACGCTTTCTTCTTGATCACCTACGAAATAGCCCCATTGGCCAATAGCAAGGTCTGCCCAATCTTGGACAGAAGTGATGGTCTCTACGCCGGAAGTAGCTGAAGCAAGGGTACCACCTAGAGTATCTTCCCCATTTTCGTCTGCATGCATAAGGACGAGATAACCATAAGGCACAGTGGTTTTATTAATAGATATCTGATCAGTCGCACAATAGAGCTTATAATTATCAGCTATTTCAACCAAGGAGGCTTCTATGGTGCCAGAGGTAGTAAAGTCTTCAGATTCAGCTTTTACGCCTATGAATCTAGCCATGGTACCACCTAAGCCTGCAGCTAGGGTAAGGAAGGCAGCAAAGCCTAGAATACGGGTGGTATAGCGTTTCCTGGTAAGGCTATCTTTAAAGTTAGATGTTTTATTCTTCTTGATCTTAGCTACGAGAGCAAGCAAGAGAATAATGCCCGCAAAGAGAAATATGCCAGATACTACTGGTGAGGATACGGTTGAGACGATATCCTTGGATACTACGCCTTCTTCAGTGAAGAAACCCGTGTTTGGTGAAGATCCCGACTTAGTGGACTGTGTATTGCTGCTAGCTTTTTGGAAATTACTAACATCGTCCTCTTTGATAGTGAATTTGATATTGGTTTGTGCCATTTGTGCCTTTCCGAGGTATGACCTTGTTTTGTAATCTTTTGAATTAATTATACGAAAAACATAAGAACAATGCAATCAAAACGTAAAGCTTGAGAAAAAGGGTGGTTTATGTTAAGATAAGAGGAGCTAATGGTTTCGTGGGCTCGTAAAGCTCGCCTTCGAACCTCGCTAAGCTCGGTTCCGTAGGCTCGCGAGGCTCGCCTTCGAAACCAGATGCAAATTTCTTCGAAATTTGCAAAGCCTGACGACTTTAGCTCGTCGCGAAGCTCCTCGCATCTGGTTCCGTCGTCTAGTGGTCCAGGACGTCTGGTTCTCATCCAGAAAATCGCGGGTTCGACTCCCGCCGGAATCACCAAATTTAAGCCCAAAGGGCTTATTTTTTATGTTATTATTAAATTAGTTTTAATGAGGAGTAAAAATGGCAAAGGGCTCAAATTCGAAAAAAGGTCAGCACCACAAAAAAAGTAGTAATTTAGTGGTGGTTTTAATATGTCTAATTGCAGTTGCGCTGATTATGGCCACAGTAATAATTGTTTTGGTGGTTACGAGAGGCGAAGAAGGCTCTGATCGAAATGATCCTACTTTTGTACTATCAGACGGTAAGGATGAGAATCGCAGTGACTGTAATGATGAAAACTATAATATAGATTCGATTATAGGAGCCAATTCTAAAAATGGTTGTATTGCGGACCATGTAAAAGGTGGCAAAAATGCTAAGGTTGTGATTGTCGAATACGCAGATTATCAATGCCCTGGTTGTGCCATGATTAATACGTGGGTCAACGCGTTAGTAAAAGAATACGATGGTAAGATTGCTCTTGTGTATCGTAGTTTTCTTTTAAGTTATCATAAAAATGCTCGTCCTGCAGCAAAAGCAGCAGAGGCCGCTGGTTTACAAGGATACTGGAAAGAATTTACCGATTTTCTATTTGCGAATCAATCAGAATGGGAGTATTTGAGTTCGCAAAAACTAACAGACTATTTTGTTGACACATTTAAAGAAGTTTCTGATTGGGAAGGTGATGTGGACAAGTTTAAGACCGACATGGAAAGTGATGAGGTTTCTGCGAAGATAGATTTTGATATTAAGTTGGGAAAGAAAGTAAAAGTTGCCGCGACTCCATCATTCTATATGGATGGTGAAGTTATTGAATGGTACGATAATTCAACGCGAGACTTGTTTATGAATTTTATGCGCGATTTAATTGATGAAAAATTAGCTAAATAAATAATAAAAAGGAGAGTTTCATGAGCAAAAGTACGAGTACAAAAGATAAAGATCCAAAAAAAGGTCTTATGATCTGCTTGATAATATTGGTTAGCGTTGCGATTTGTATTTTGATTGCAATATTGGTAATACTATTAGTAAAGAACAGTGAAGGACCAGATAAAAAAGATATTTTGCCTGCTAATATTTCAGATGAAAAACACGATTATAATCCGCATGAAGATGCTCGAATTCGGGATACAGCATCTCTGCTTATGTCAAACATTACGGAATATCAAACAAATAATAATGGTAGGCTTCCAGATACTGATTCTTGGGATTATTTCCTAGATAGCTATATGGATTCTACAGATTATGGATATGGATATTCTTTCATAGAATGTGATGATTTAGAGGATGGTGGTTGTGTAAAACCAAAGGAATTGAATTGGAAAGATAATAAAAAAGAACTTTATGTTGTTACCCGTGCTGAATGTGCCTCTAATGGCAAAGGCATAGTTTCTAATAATTTACCGCGAAGCTATGCTTTGTACACGGTTTTATCTAACGGTAATTTGTATTGTGCGGACAATCGTTAATGCAGTAGAAAAAAGGAGGCGTTTGCCTCCTTTTTGGGTTTGCCATGTTGAATAATTAGCGCCATGTATGGCGGAAAGTTGCCTCTTCTGGCGTTTGCGGGTTGGCATTGAGAGAATAAATCACGACTGTAACTTTTGGATTCCAGGCTCCGTAATTTTCGTGCTTTATACTTTTAATAATGAGCCCGGATTTCATAATTGCCTTTGTGATTTTTCTACCATCGCCGGCGTAGATGTTGAGCTCGGTTTTCTCGCAAAAATTTTCTAATTCCTCGTTGATGATCTCTGGATCGAGGCGTTTAATTCTGCCATCAAAGAGCGCATCCACTTGTTCTTTGGTTTTTTCAAACATGGAAAAGACCTCCTTAAAGTACGTTTTTGGTTTTGGGCCAACTAACCTTTCTTTTATAACATAAAAGTAGACAAAAGTCTAGTTGTACTCTACGGCGCCGTAGCTTGGTACAGCGGAAATCCAGGTTTGGCCAGGGATGAGCTTAATTATGTTGCCGCCGCCATCTTTGAAGGTGATTTGAGAATCGACACTTGGTTTTTCCCACGTACCTTCGATAGCTTCGCCGTTTTGGAAGATGTAGGCTTTGCCGGAGCCAGTGGTTTTGATGGATTCATGATAATTGTCGCTAGCCCTTCCTTCTTGTACTATCATGGCGATAACGACGCTTGGTGAGGCTACGGTTGGTTCTCCGCAGGCGGTTTCTGGTGTTAATTCTCCGCTATCTTCTGGGCAATTATAGATTAGTTGTTCGACGCCACTTTCGTATGAGCGCTTATATGTGTTGGTTGTCGTGTCATAGTCATAGTGTGGGTTGAAGTTTGGTGCATATCCGTATTTGATATTGATAGACGTGACCGAAGGGCTAAAATTAGCTACACTTCCGTTTGATGCGGTGTCGATATCTAGTGGGCTAGATGCTTGGGTTTTAATTCTTTCTTCAATAGCTTCTTTTGGTGTATAGCGACTAAAACTAGTAGGCGAGGATGTAGTATATCCGTTATCGTTGGCAAAGCTCTTGAGACGTGAGCCGGAGGTGAAGAGATTATTCCAAGCACGGTGCAAAACGGCATTTGTATTGCTGCGCCACATATAGACGTAGCTTTCATTTAGATCTTTATAACCACCTATCCTGAGTGCGGCGGCGGCATCTCCAGGGCCACCAGCATGGACGATTGTACAATCAAATGGAGTATCCCATTCGAGATAATAAACGCGGAGCGAACGGACTGGGCCAATGGCTGAGGTTGGATTTTGGAAGATGGCGGCAAAACGAGTGATACCAGCTTCAGCTACGGCTTCAAAAATGACCCTAGCTTCATTTAGACCAGCTTGAGGCCTGGCGCCATCAGTGCCATTTGGAACCTGAACGCAAAATACAGGTGCGGAATTTAAGGACTCATCATCAATTTCGGTGCCATCTATAATACTGTAATAATGTTCTTTATCTTTTTCATCTAAAGTAATGTCAGAAAAGTTGGATTCTACTTGGTCTAATTTGTTTGGTTTATACCAAAGGAAAAATGTAAATAGATCGGCGGCAATTATGAGAACTACTAAAACGGCGGCGATGATATAAAAAAGTTTGAAGCGTGATTTTTTTTCACCTTTTTTTTCGGTTTTTTTGAGATCTTTTTTAAGATCTTTGTCTGAAATAGTGATAACTTCAGTTGCTTCTGTTTTTTTATTTAAACCGATTTTTGATGCTTCACCAGTTTCGCTTTTTTCAACGATGTTTTTTAAGTTCGCTTTTCTTTGATGTTTGATTTTTGGTATTTTATTTTTTGCCATTTTCCACCTCACTTTTTAGTTATTGTAAATCGTTTAAAAATGCGTTTTTTGTGGCGTTGATGCGAGCGAGCGAAACGTCTTTGCCAAGGACTTTCAAGGTTAGGTTTAAGGCTGGACTAAATGGTGCGTATGAAACGGCGATGCGAATCAGGCTGAATAATTCAGCTGGTTTTTTTTCGGTTTTTGCAAGAAGATCGTTTAAGGTTTCTTGAATTTTTTCTTCTGTCCACTCGGTGTTTTGAAGTGCGGTGAAAGTGGTGTTAAGCAGTCTGGCGATTTCTTGTTCGGAAAGATTTTTTAAAAACTTATTAGAAGTGAGCATTTCCGTGTTGATGGCTGGGTCTTTGAAGAAATAAGATGTCATGCTAGGGAGTTCGGAAAACTCTTTGAGGCGATCGTAAATGATAGATAAAACTTCTTTACGATATGATTCTGGATAATTTTCGGCTTCTGTTGGCCAGAAACCGGCGGTCTTGTTATAAAGCGTATCAACTCCTTGTTCGGTGAAGATTTTGCGGATCCATTGTCCGTTCATCCAAAGAAGTTTGGTTTCATCATATCGAGCGCCGGAGTTTTGGATACGATCGAGCGAGAATTTGCTGATGAGTTCTTGTTTTGAATAGATTTCTTGCTCGGTGCCATCATTCCAGCCAAGACAAGCAAGATAATTTAACATAGTTTCGGCTAGAATGCCATCTTTGCGGTATTCGGTAACGGATTTAGCACCATCGCGCTTGCCGAGTTTTTTGTTGCCACTTGGAGCAAGGATGTGCGGCAGAGAGACTAGTTTTGGCATCTCGATGTCTAGAGCCTCATAAAGGGCGAGATAGTTTGGGGTGCTTGGCAAGTATTCAACGCCGCGCATAACGTGGGTACAACCCATCAAATGATCGTCAATGATGTGAGCGAAATTATAAGTTGGAAGGCCATCTTTTTTAATTAAAATGATGTCGTCTTGTACTTCTGGGCCAGCGTGGAGATCACCCATAACTTCGTCATGCCAATCGCGTGGTTTTGGATCGGCTTTGAAGCGGATTGGTATTCCCTCTTGCCATTCTGGAGTTTCTGTTGGACGGTGGTTGCGATAAAGATACGGAACTTTTTTAGCTTCGTCTTCTTTGCGATATTTTTCAATGGTTTCAGAATCGGTTGGGTCAGCGTAGGCGCGGCCTTCGGCGATAAGTTTTTTAGCGTACTCGATGTAGGATGTTTTTCTTTCGGTTTGGAAATACGGACCGTGATCGCCTCCCTTTTCTGGGCCTTCATTCCAGTCGAGGCCGAGCCATTTTAAGGTGTCCATAATAAGCTCGGTGGCACCTTCTACATAGCGATTTTGATCAGTATCTTCGATGCGCAAAATGAAAGTACCATTATTTTTGGCGGCGAGAAGATAAGGATAAATTGCGCTGCGTACGTTGCCAATGTGAATATAACCGGTAGGGCTAGGCGCAAAACGAGTAACGATTTTTGTCATAAGATTATTATACTCTCTTTAGAGTGAGGTTGCAATTGAGCGGATTTGTTGTTTGGTGAGGATGTCTTTTTCGGCATTGATTTTATACAGAATGCCATTATTGATCCAAGCAGCGTTGGAATGAGACACGTAGATAGTAAGACCTTGTTCGCGAATAATAGTGTAATCATCCCAGGATTGTTTGACGTAGTTATTAAAGAGTGCGGCGCTGTCCCAGAAGGATTTTTCTTCGGATAGCTCAAAGGATTGATTATTGGATGTGAAAGCAAGAATAATTTTGCCCGTCTCGGAGCGAGTTTCTTTTAGTGTGTATCCTTTAGGCATGTAAGTTGGGTATTTCCCTTCGATTCCGGCTTGCATGGCGGCAACCTGGACTGAGATATTTGGCATATTAATTTTAATGAAATAGCCAATAGCAAAGACTATAACTGCGGTAGCGGAAAGGGCAAAAATAATGTTTTTTGCGGTGAATTTGTGTTTGGTAGTGATGTTTTCGATAGGGTTCTTTGATTCTTTTTGTTCGGCGGTTGCAACTGAGCGCAAGGCTTTTTTGATAGCTTGATCTTTCAATTCTCTGGCCGAGATTTGACTTTTTACAGCGGTGTTTTTTGTAGCACGAGCTTTGGCGATTTTTTGATATGGGTGGATTTGGGCTGGCGAAACTGGTTCGTTATCAATTTTTTGAACCTTTTTAACAACGGCATTAGATTCTTTTTTCTTAACAGCGGCGAGTCTTTCTCGATTAATTCTGTCGGCAATTGCTTGGCGACGTTTAAGATCTTCGGCGCGGCGTTTAGCAATGGATTGAATTACTTTTGAATTTGGACGTTTAACAAATTTACGATTTAACGTCGATGAATGCTGCGTCTTGTTATGATCTACAGAACTTGGATGGTGCTGGTTGGCACTACTCTGATTCATTTTTTACCTCGCTTTAAGCTACTTCTATAGTAGCATTAAGCAGTTTGAAAAAGCAAGAGCGAATTTCTGTGAAAAATATGTTATAATAAGATTATGAATGAAGCCCAGAAGCGGCGCAAAGCTCGTGCTATTAAGGTTATCTTGACCGAATTTTTTATGGTTCTGACTGTTATTGCATTGATTGTCACGCTTACATTGGTGGTGATGGGATACAAAATCACTAGTGATGGAATGTTAGAGCAAGACGGATTTTTGCAGATTAGGACTTCACCAACTGGTGCATCGGTCACAATTGATGGCGATACCTTAATGACTAGAACCAACCTTAGCAGAGCACTTTCGTCTGGCGAACATGAAGTTAGTTTTTCTAAAGATGGTTATGATACGTGGACAAAGACTGTCCTTATTACCTCTGGTCTAACATACAGGTTAAACTATCCAAGAATGTTTTTGAATGAGCGTAAAGAAGAAAAGATTGTGGAATTTGATAATCTTGATTTTGTTAGTATTTCGCCGAAGCGTGATTTAATGATTGCGGCAACTGATCAAACAAAAAAATGGCAGATAATTAATCTGGATGACGATCAGCCAACGGTAAAAAGTATTGATCTTAGTGGAGTTCTTCCTGATATTTCAAAAGGTGATTTTGGCAGAGTTAAAGTTGTTGAGTGGAGTAAAGAAAAGAATAAAGTCTTGGTAACGGCGGAGTGGGTGACAAAACGAGAATGGGCGATTATCGATATTGAAAATTTTGAATATAGTAAGAATTTGACTACCGAATTTGGTATGCAATTTTCTGATATTAAAATGGAAAACACCACTGGCGAACAGCTGCTAGTTCTGGAAAATGGTAATCTTCGAAAATTAGATATTACTGCGGCTGAAGTCTCTCGAATTTTACATAATAAAGTGGAAAGCTTTAACAATTTTGGTCCAGATGTTATTTATGTTGGTCGTGATAAAGATGGAGAAAGACATGTTGGATTTTATCGAGAAGGAGATAGAGATAGTACGGTGATTATGCCTCTCGAGGATGGGGCGACCGTTAAAAGTGCTACGGGTGAATACTTTGGAGATAAGTATACCGCTATCATTGTAAATGACACTATTAAAATTTACCGAGGAAATGTGAGCGCAAAAAAGGATAAGAATGTAGTGCTAGTAGATGAGAACTTAGAGTTTATTCCAAACGAAGTGACCGTGCACGGCGAAGGAGAGCTTATTGCCGTGAAAAACGGAAAACAATACTCGGTGTATGATGTTGAAACAAATAAGTTTACTAAGTATGAATTAGAGAATGGCGAAATTGAATGGATCAATGATTACATGTTTTCTTTTGTTGATAGTGAAGGTAATCTAGTTATTGAAGATTTTGATAAGGGAAATCGAAGAGAGTTTGCCAAGAGTGTTGCGAGCGGATTTGAAGTGTCGCTTACATCGGATAAATGGATTTATTACATTAGCTCAAAAAATAACTTAATGAGACAAAGAGCGATAGAATAATTTATTGACCAGTCAACCAGTTCCAGATTCTTTCAAAGAAGGATGGTTCATTGGATGGGAGGTCATTGTTTTCGGTCGGGATGTCTATAACTGGTTCTTGCGACGAACTATTTTCATAAGATGGGTTTATTTGTTCGGCAGTAACAAGTAGGCGATATCTAGACGTGCCAAGTGGTGTACAAGTGACGAGGATAAGTTGAGGTTTATCAGTTTCTGGTGTCACTGCTGCAACGTTTGACGGCTCAACGACTTCTTTATTAACTACGGAGTAGGTATAACGAGTTGATTCGTAGTTGATATAAATTAGATCGCCGTTTTCTAGCCTTTCCAAACCAGAGAAAATGAATTTGTATTGATTATTGCTATAAATATCTCCAGCTGAATGACCGGTAATAACTACGTTACCGATTTGCCCTGGGAAGGCATTAGCTCCTGGAATGACGTAATGTGCAACGCCATTATTCATAGCATTCATAACATCGCCGGTACTTATACCAAAATGAACTGGTACGTCAACATTGAGCTTTGGGATGATAAGTTTTGGCTCTGGGCCGACTGGTTGCGAAATAGTTGGATCGATGGCAGTGATACCATTATCTTCAGAATTTCCTGGTGAAACATAGGCCATAATTGGTGCAAAAATAAGGCGATTATATTGCAAAAATAATATGGTTAAAACTACGGCGATGCCAGCAAAAATCGGTATTAGACGGCGATGACGACGTGACTTTTTGGCATTTTCGTGAGCTTTTTTGCTGATTTTTTTACGTAATGTTTCTCTAATACTTTCCTCTTCGGCCTCAGTTGCAGCTGTGCTGATTATGCTTGATGGTTGAGGCGTTTTTTCTTCTTCAATGCCCTCATTTTTGCGGCGTTCGGCTTTGAGTTTTTCGGTAGCAACGTATTGCTTGGCGGCGTTAGCATAGTATTCACTGTAGTATTTTTGGTAATAGTTCTGCCAGGCAGAGTGATACTTTTTCCATTCTTCGTCGGTGACGGTCTTTTGTTTGACATGTGAAACAGTGCGCTCTTTGGCGTTTTCGGAGTTGCTTGAAGAATAGCTCGCGATAACTTTTGAGCGAGCGATTTCTGCAGCAGTTTGGCGTTGTCTCTCAGAAGAAGATAGCCCACCGTCGTTAGAATCCATGGGACTATTGTATCATAAATTGAAAAAAAGTGCTCTCTGTGGTAGAATTTAGGCATGGGCGAGTGGCGGAACTGGTAGACGCGCTAGACTCAAAATCTGGTTCCAGCAATGGAGTAAGGGTTCGATTCCCTTCCCGCCCACCAGATAAAAAGAAGTCCCTTTGGGACTTGTTTTTATCTGGTGATTGGAATCGTCCCAAGGGTTCGCCCGCCCTCTGTTATCATTGACTTTTTTTGCCAAAGTGTGCTATAATGATAAAAGAGGGATTTATTTTTTTCGCACTTTAAAATGATGATAATGAAAAGGAGATGAGTGTTTTGTACGAAAAGATCTTAGCAGAAAACGGCAAAATCATTACAAGACTCATAAATAACTGGATGGAGTTTAAGGAGCTTACTTTAACTCCGAGATCTGGTTATGCAAAATACGGCATATACCCCGATCCTGATCCGCTTGACTATAGCAGATGGGAATCCGATCTTGAACATACGTCAGGATTGTGGAAGCTGGTGAAGCTTATCCAGCAGAATTTTCCGGAGCAGGTTTTCAAATACTGGGAACTTCAGGATGCTCTTGAGATTGCGGATATTCATGAGATCGGCGAAAAGATTACCGGAGATATTTGCGACGATGGCGAACGAGACAACGCAACACTCGATCTTGTCGAGAGGCAGTTTATCCGCGAGACGTATCTCGTAGGATACTCAAAACCGACAGCAGAGCATTTGTTTGAACTGTTTTGCCAGTTTCAAAATCGCTCAACGCGATTTGGCCAAACAATGTATTGCTGCGATAAAGCCGAAGCTTTGCTTCAGGGGCTGCTTTATGAGAGACAGAAGCGCGGTGGACATTTGCTCTACGCCAATGCTGCGCCGCTCGAAATTGAAGGAGCCAGAGTTGCCAACACCGACAGGCTGGTTGATGTGTGGCTATATTCGTTCGTCAAAAACGCAAAGAAATATGAGTATTTCGACTTTTTCATTGCGCTGATCGTATGTGCGGCGCGAATGGTCAGAAAAGTTGATGACCCATTCCCGTGGCTAAAGCCACTCCTGGAAGAAAATTAATATCCCTCTACCCCCTACCGAGATTATCTTGGTAGGGATTTTTTTATGCTATAATTTTAAGAAAGTGGAGGTTTTATGAGTAAATTTGATGAAATGTACTTGGATTTATGCGAGCGCATTTTGAAAAATGGTGAAAAAATTACGACAAATCCGGCAGTTTTGAAGAAAAAAGTCGATAAGAAAACTGGCACGAATATGCCAAATCACTATGCGCAAACGATTAAGCCAACCACTACTTATTCCCTGCCTCATCAAGTTTTAAAATTTGATCTTGAAGAAGAATTTCCAATTCTTACCACTAAATTCGTGGCTTTTAAAACGGCAGTGCTTGAAATGTTTTGGATCTATCAGGCGCAGAGTAATGATGTGCGCTGGTTGCATGAACGTGGTATTAAGATTTGGGATGAATGGGAGATTGGCGAAGATGGCACGTATATGGGCAAGGAGTTTGGTAAGGAATTTGCGCATACGATTGGCACGGCTTATGGCTGGATTGTTAATCGTTATAAGTTGACACAATCTTTGATCGAGACTATCAAAACTGACCCGGCGAATCGCAGAATGATTATGAGCTTGTGGCAAAACGAGTGGCTACCAACGGCGGCGCTTCCGTCTTGTGTTTGGAATTCACAATGGAATGTGACAAACGGTAGGCTAAATATGATGGTCACGGTGCGCTCTAACGATGTGCCGCTTGGTATGCCGTTTAATGTGGCGCAATATGCAGTGCTTTGCTATTTGATTGCGCAGTGTACTGGATTAAAGCCGGGCGAAATGACGTATGTTATTAACAATGCGCACATTTACGAAAACCAAATTGATGGCATCAAAGAACAGATTCGTCGCAGAGATGAAAAACTAAAAAAAGATGGCAAGTTGTTTGATGCGCCAAAACTTTGGATTAATCCAAAGATTAAAGATTTCTTTAAGTTTGATAATTCGAAAGAACTGCTTGATATTAAACTAGAAAATTATGAGCATCAAGGTAAAATCGCGATGCCGGTGACGGAGTAATTATGATTTCGATAATTGCGGCAGTAGGAAAAAATCGAGAGCTTGGAAAAAAGGGCGGGCTTTGTTTTAAGATCCCAGGTGATTTGAAGTTTTTTAAGAATACTACGATGGGTTTTCCGGTTTTTATGGGGCTTAATACTTGGAAAAGCCTGCCAGGTAAGTTGCCGGGTAGGAAGCATTATGTGCTTTCGTTTAAAAAAGACGAAGATTTGCCGGAGGATGTTGAGCTTGTGAACGATTTAGAGTCGTTTCTTTCAAAATGGCAAAAATCTGAGGATAAACTATTTGTAATTGGCGGAGCTTCGGTTTATAAACAGGCGCTTCCTTATTGCAACGAAATGTATCTTACGGAAGTTGATGGTGAGGATAAAGACGCCGATGTGTTTTTCCCAGAATTTGATAAAACAGCATGGGATAAAAAAGTGGTAGGAGAAGGAGCGGACGATGGTCTAAAATATACCCACGTTTTGTATATACGTAAATAAAAGAAAGGAAAAAAATGGCAAAAGATGTAGTCTTTGACTTAATCAAAAATGAGAAAAAACGTCAGGCGGAAGGTTTGGAACTTATTCCAAGTGAGAACTATGTATCAAAAGACGTATTAGAAGCGATGGGCTCGGTTTTAACCAATAAGTACAGTGAAGGATACCCGAGTTTTGAAGGTGTCGGGACCTGGAAAGAAGAACAAATTGCGGATGAGATTCTGCCAAACTATCGCTATTATGGTGGGCAAGATAATATTGACCGCATTGAGCGTCTTGCAATTGATCGTGCTTGTAAACTCTTCCATGCTGATCACGCAAACGTGCAGCCACATTCTGGCGCCAATGCTAACGAGGCAGTATATTTTGCTTGGTGTGAGCCAGGCGATAAAATCTTGGCGATGAATTTGGGTCATGGTGGGCATCTTACTCATGGTTCTCCGGTTACAAGAAGTGCTAAAATCTATAATTTTATTGCCTACGGTACGGATGAAACTGGCGACATTGATTATGCCGAACTCGAGAAATTAGCTCTAGCCGAAAAACCAAAAATAATTTTGATTGGTTACTCGGCCTTTATGAAAATCCCAGATTTTAAACGAGTAGCAAAAATTGCTAAGGAGATTCCTGGATGTTTGTTGATGGCTGATATGGCACACGTGGCAGGGTTAATTGCTGGTGGCGTGCATCCTAATCCACTTGATTTTGGTTTTAATGTGATGACTACTACCACACATAAAACTTTGCGCGGGCCACGCGGCGGGTTGATTTTGTCGAATGGTAATATTGCTTCTCCACTTAAGAAACCGGAAAAAACTATCGAAAATATTCCAATTTTGATCGATCGTGCAGTCTTTCCTGGTACACAGGGTGGTCCGCTAGAGCATATTATTGCAGCTAAAGCGGTGGCGTTTGGTGAAGCTTTAAAACCAGAGTTTAAGACCTATGCGAAGAATATTGTGAAAAATGCGAAGGCTTTGGCTGATGGTTTAATGGAAGAAGGTTTTGTGCTACAAGGTGGCGGTACAGAAAATCATTTGGTACTCGTGAATGTTGAAAAAAGTTTTGGCATTGACGGCAAGTTCTTTGAGAAAGCACTTGATATGGTGGGGCTAACACTTAACGCTAATGCGGTGCCTGGTGATAAAGGCGGTGCGTTTAGACCAAGCGGTGTGCGTCTTGGTACTCCGGCGATTACTACGCGCGGTATGGGTGTAAAAGAAATGAAACAAATTGCCGCATGGATGAAGAGAGTGCTCAATATTTGTCTTGGTGTTGGTAAAGAAGAACTGCTTGATAATGCTAAAGACGAACTCGACCAAATTAGACAAGAAGTTAAAGATTTGTCGCTTTCCTTCCCTGTTTAATTTTGGAAAGTTTGGTGCTATAATTTGAGTGTTGGTTTTTGCCAACACTCATTTTTGGGGTAGTAGCTCATCTGGTAGAGCGCAGCATTCGCATTGCTGAGGTGAGGAGTTCGAGTCTCCTCTACTCCACCAATAATAAGAAGAGGGCAAGTTTATGGAGAATCTACAGAAAAAAGTTAAAAGTTTTATTAACATGTCTATCATGATGTCGCTTTGTTTTACATTGCTTGGCATTGTGTTTTTGATATTTCCAGAAAAATCCCTCGATGTGATTAGATGGATTTTTTGTATTTTGACTCTTGCAATAGGACTTTTCATGATTATTTCTGATTTTTCGCGCAAAAGTTATATTCCATTCTTCAGCGCATCGGCCATCGGCGCTATTTTGGTGATTATTGGTTTGGTCTTTGCAATTTATCCAGATGTGATGTCAATTTTTCCAGTAATTTTAGGGGCTTGGTTTGTGGTGAATTCCGTTAGCTCGTTGCGCTTTAATCTTGCAATGAAGGGGCAAAGTTCGTTTTCTGCAGCAATGCTAACTACTTTTCTTACGTTAGTTTGTGGTATTCTTTTAATTCTTAACCCTTGGGGTGGACAAATTAGCATGATGATCTTTACTGGTGTCATGATGATTCTTTATTCAATTTCGAGCATTGTTGATATGGTGGTTTTAAGATCCAATCTGGAAAAAATCGAAAAGAGCTTTAAGAAATACATTGATAGAATTGAAGGCTAGCTCTCAATAGAGGCCATTTTATTGTATTTTTTCAATAAATATGATATAATTGTTGATGAAAATATAAAAAGATTTTGTTATGTCGAAAAAGTTTGCGCAGCGATTATATCAGCAGATTTTCGGGATAAACGCTACTAATAAAATTCACAAAGAGCAGGTTAAATTGGTGGATGGCGTGCTCGAAGAGGCATTAACCGACCTAGAATTTGTGGTAGTGAGAGCTTTTTGTGGGGCCTATGGTAGACCTTTCTCTTTTGAGGAATTAGCTAAAAAAACAGAGATAGATGAAGAAATTATTCGTTTTAATTTTCATTCTGGATTGGCAAAAATTAAGAGACCTTTTTACGCGAAAAGGATTAAAGCCATCTTTTTGAATGACAACGATGAAATAGGAAAGATTTTGTCTGAGCAGCGTGGTGAGATTGTGCAGAGATTGGCGATTTTGTATTGGAATTGGAATATTAGATGGGAGAACGCACGTAAAGGTCTTGGCGATCTTAATTTATCCGAATATGGTCTAAAACAGATTGAATTCTATGAACGCGAACAAAAACGCGATGTTATTTCACGCTTAGCGGAGCTACTTCTTGACTGGGAGCACAATAATTTTGAAAAACTGAAGATGGATATGATAGCGCTTGCTTCTAGCATGAAACCATCTATTCCATATGTAGAATATACTGATGATAAGTTACAGTTAAACCAAGATCAGGTTGAGAGGATTAAAGTGTATGCACATGAGCAGGCGACAAGCGTAAAAGAATGCATGAATGATCTTTTAAAGCCGGAGAAGCGCAGATTTGATATTTGCGAATCTAACATGTCGCTCGATATGGCGGAGAGTTTACTCCGCGTTGAACTTGGGGTAACAATCTTTGATTTTATTGAACCTGGCGAAGAGTTTAGTTTCGAAGAGAAAAAATCTGCTTTCCCCGCCCTATATCTTACGGCGATGGAAGATGATATGGAAATTGCTTAGTTATTTTTTCTTGCCAAATACAAGTCGATCATAGAATAGAAAATTGAGAATCATAGTTATGATTGAAGCGAACACAAAAGTGCCAGTGCTTTGAACAAAATTATGATCAAATGGTAAATGTATTGCAGAAGTGATGCCGTAGACAAAGTCGTAGATTGGTCCGATTGAACTAAAAATCCAAGTCAAAAATGGCCCAATTAGAATAGCCATAGTTAGATTCCAAGCGAAAAATTTGTAAATACCAGTTTTGCCTGGGTCGCGTTCCTTCCAGGTGATCTTTGAATGTAGTGCAAAGGCTAAGAATGTAGAAATCGTGGTTGAAATAAGGGTGGCTAGCCAGAGGTAGTTATTGTCTTTAATAATAAGGCGAGCAAGAACCGTATAGAGAGTGAAATTGAATACTGTAATAGTAATACCAACTAATATATAACGCGTAGCATGTTTCGAAGTTTTTGCATCATTGTTTTTAGGATGGTTTTCTTTATTTTTTGCTTTGTCCATAAGATTTATTATATCATAAGCATAAAAAATAACCCCGTAATGGGGTTATTTTTTGTCTTGAGGCGTAAAAATTAACGCTTGGAGAACTGTTCTTTCTTGCGAGCAGAACGTAGACCGTATTTTTTGCGCTCTTTTTCGCGTGGATCGCGTTTGACGAAGCCAGCTTTTTTGAGCACTGGACGTAGGTCTGGGAATTCAATGGTAAGGGCTTTAGAAATAGCTAATTTAATAGCATCAACTTGCCCGGCAAGACCACCGCCAGAAACTTTGATCGTGATATTGAACTCTTTTTGCTTTTGGGTAAGAGCTAAAGGATCAGTGATCTCGGCGAGATAAGTTTTGTTGCCAGAAAGATATTCTAGAGCTGGTTTATCATTGATAGTGATTTCGCCTTTGCCTTTGTAGAGGCGAGCGCGCGCAGTGGCGGCTTTGCGACGACCAAGACCGTAGGCGTAACTAGTTTTCGTAGCTGTCATTATTTGATCTCCTTTGGAGTTTGAGCGGTGTGGTCGTGCTCGGCTCCGTTAAAAATACGTAGTCTGGCAAGGCGATCAGCTGCCAATTTGTTCTTTGGCATCATGCCTTTGACGGCTTCTCTAATGGCATAGGCAGGATCTTTCTCGATAACTTCCTCGAGTTTTAATTCTTTGATTCCGCCTGGGAAGCCACTGTGGCGATAGTATTTTTTGTCGGTCATTTTTTCGCCAGTAACAACGATGTTTTTGGCGTTGATAACTACGACATAGTCGCCATTGTCGATATGTGGAGTGAAGGTAACTTTTGACTTACCCATGAGTTTGTCGGCAATAACTACAGCGAGTTTGCCAAGTGGCATGGTAGATGCGTCAATGAGATACCACTCACGTTTGATTTCTGAGGATTTTTGGCTATAAGTTTTCATTATTTAGCCTCCTTTGGTTTGATTTCATCAACAAAGGAGATGGTAGCCATTTCGGCGTGATCACCTTTGCGGAAACCAGCAGATTTGATACTTAGATAGCCAGAATTGCGTTTTATTTGTGGCGCAATAACGTCTACTAAGAGATCTGCAGTTTCGATGTCGTCTAGACGAGCGATGATGAGACGGCGGCTAGCTAGATCACCTTTTTTAGCAAGGGTGATCAACTTTTCAGTACCACGGCGCATTTCTTTTGCTCGTGCGACGGTCGTAGTGATAGATTGTTCTTTGATCAAAGAGCACGTTAGCCCACGAAGTAGTGCTCGTCTTTGATCGGTTTCGCGGCCAAATTTGCGGCCTTTATATCCGTGACGATGCATTTTAAATATTTAACTCCGTTAATTTTTCTTTAACTTCGTC
>JAEEKR010000018.1 GCA_016282495.1 Candidatus Saccharimonadota bacterium | reverse complement strand
ATGTATGGCGCCATTTTTGGATGCCAGCGGCTGGTTTTGTGACCAAAATGGGCACCAGCTTCAAGCAAGGCTTTCATATCAACCTTTACGGTCATATTTTCCTTTCCTTCGCTGTGGGTTTATTCAGGAAAATTCCCACAGTTGATTCATTAAAGTTATTAACAGGTTAATTCTATCATAAGTTGCGAGAAAAGACAAGATATGATACAAATAAGGGTGGAAAGGCGGGCATCACCCCGTTTTTTTAGTACATTTTAGAGAGGTGAGTTGAAATGAGAAAACTCTTTAGCAAAGATGTGGACATTGATTTTGATGATCTCGATGATCTTGGTCTCGCGGATGAGACCAGTATAACGCTGGACGATCTGTTGTATTTGAGAAATGTCAAAAACCGTGAGCTGTGGCTTGTAGGAGAGATAACTGATTGGTCTATACACCGTATAATTTCCGATATTCGGGAGTATAATCGTCAAGATTATCTAACTCCGATTCCGGAGCGCATACCAATCAAACTGTTCATCAATTCTAATGGCGGTGCAGCGGTGGCAGGATTGTCGGTCATTGATGTTATCAATGCTTCAAAGACTCCGGTTTGGACGATTAATATTAGCAAAGCATATTCGATGGCGTTTCAAATCATGATTAGCGGTCATAAACGGTTCGCATTTAAAAATTCGAGTTTCTTGCTCCATGATGGTTCTGAGGGCGGCTATGATTCCTCAAGTAAGTTTCGTGACCGTTTGAAGTTTAATGATGATTTGGAAAAAATCATGATTGATAACATCGTAAGCAGGACTAAAATTTCTGAGAAAGAATATGAAAGGAATGTGCGGCGTGAGTGGTATATGTTGGTGCCAGAGGCTTTGGAACTCGGAATTGTTGACCAAGTAGTAAATAGCTTTGACGATGTTTGCACTAAGATTACCGAAGTACAAAAATTTGATATTTCAAAAGCGTTTAAGTAATTTCCATCTCTTTTCCTTTCCGACGGGAGGCTATGTCCTCCCTTTTTCTTTACTTTTTAAAATTATCTGATATAATGAGTTTAATTATGAGTAAAAAAGAATTACATCCTAAAGATTATCGCTTTGTCGTTTTTTCTGATGAAGCAGCAAAATTTTCGTTTTTGACACGTTCTACTGCTAAAAGCGACGAGACCATCAAATGGACTGATGGCAAAGAATACCCATTAGTTAAAGTTCAGATTTCTTCCGCTTCCCATCCATTCTTCACTGGTGAAGAGAAGATTATCGATACCGAAGGTCGTGTGGATCGCTTCAAAGCTCGTGCCAAAAAGGCAGAAGCTCTTAAAAAGACTCTTGGTAATAAGGTGAAAAAAGCCGAAAAAGAAGCTGCCAAAAAAGCCGAAAAAGCTGAAAAATAGATAGACAACTAAAATTCCCTCCTTGTGAGGGAATTTTTTTATGGGCTATGTTTTGAAGTATGTTAACATAGTTTTATGATAAAAGATTTTAAATTAAGCTTAGGGTCTTTCTGGACTTTTTTAAAACAAAATAAAAAAATATTTTTAGGACTATTCGCGGTTTATTGTTTCGCTTTCATTGCGATTTGGCGAGCCAATTATTATTATGCTGACGACATGGGAAGAGCCGTAATTGGCTATGGCTGGACTTCAGATTTCAATCGCTATAGCTCTTCGGCCTTGCAATTCTTTTTGGTTAATATGAATTTGAAGTTAGTTGACCTTTCGCCTTATACGCAGGTTCTTGCGCTTTTCTTGACTGCACTTTCAAGCATGATGTTGATTTATCTTTTTGCAAAACGCGATAAAAAACCATCCCTCCTTGCTGTTGTAGCTTCGGCCTTCCTTGGTCTTTGTCCTTATACTATTGCTTGCTTTGTTTATAAATTTGATGCACCATGTATGGCGCTGGCGCTTTTTGTTTCTATTTTACCGTTTTTGTTTTATAACTCGAAACGCACGTTATTCTTTATTGTCTCTACAGTCTGTTTATTTGTAATGTGGACCTCATATCAATCATATTCTGGTGTTTTCGTAATTTTAGCCTTAGCTATGGCTTTAAAATCTATTATAGAAAATGAAAAGTTGAGCAGGGTTTTAAAGAATGCTCTTTTCTGTGCTTTGCAATTTTTGCTCGCTACTGCTATTTACAAGTTTTGTTTGCCAGAAATTATTAGCTATCGTTCTCTCGAAACATACTCAATCGCAGAGCTAATCCCTGGTTTGTGTAAAAATTTTTCTGAAATTGTTGGTAAGATCTGGTATTCTTTTAATGATTTTTGGAGAAGTCTTTCGATTCTCTTTTTCGCAACCTATATCCTTTCTTTCTTTTTGCAAAAAACTACCCTAAAGCAAGGGTTTAGAAATTTTGCGTTTAGTTTGTTGTTTATGGCTTTTTCTTTTGCGCTTGCTGTCGGTGCTTCAATATTATTGAAAGAGGCTTTATATCCGCCACGATTTTTCTGCGGAGTCTCGATGATTTTTGCTGTATTTGGTTTGTTCATAGCATACAATTTAGAGAGCAAAGAAGAAAAGAATTTTGGAAAAGTATTCCTTATTTTTCCTATGATACTTTTGCTTTATCAGTTTTTCGTGTTTGAGATTGCGTTTGGCAATGCTCTTGCCGATCAATGGAATTATTCATCTTTCCGCATCGAAACATTAGTTGACGATCTTACTAAAATTATCTCAGATCCTCAAAAACAGGCAGAGACTGAGCTTCAAATCCAAGGCATCATAGATTATCCGAAAATTGTTTCTAATATAGCAGGGCAATATCCTATTCTCAATGAGCTAATTAGGGATGAGTCAATTGGGCTTTCAGAACATGTGTGGGGCATTCGCCGCTTGTATTATGACTACGGGTTGAATTTTGAAGAGGCATACGTAGCTTTAGTTGGGCGTTATGATTGTAGCCAAATGGATAAATTAGTTGATTCTTCTTTCCATACGATTTATAGGAACGAAGATACTATTTGCGTTGTTTTGAAATAACGTTAGTGTTATAATAGTTACGTCTAGTCATACTTCGGTCACTGGCTATGAGAAAATTTTACAGTTATGGATATTGTCATTTATATCTGTAACCAGGAGCCAATAAATCAGGCTCGCATAAATGACTCCAAATGTTAAATAAGGAGTTAGATATGTTAAATAATAATAAACTTAACAAAGAACCAGTAGAAGTGATTGCACTTTTCGGCTACAAAATGACCCCGTGTCAGCCGCTGACTTTTAGAAGGCGCTATGGGAATGAAGTCGAGGTGACCGAACTTCTTAGATCTCGCATTAAATTTGCGGGCTCGGTCACGTATCACATCTTTGATGTACTGGTTGGGCAGAAAAAATATCAGCTTGAGTTCAACTCGGTTGATCTTTCGTGGCACGCCACGGCTGCTTAGTTAGTTTAAAAATCCCCCTGGAGACAGGGGTGATTTTTTGGTGCATAAAAAATTTAAGGGAGGCTTTTTAGGCCTCCCTGGCAGTTTTTATTTTAAAGTCGAAGATGCTCGCTTCGACGCGCGTGTTAATTAAGCAGGGTCGATTTCGGCCAGCCAGCCGATGTCGTTTCCATTCTCATCGCAGACGATGTAGTCCTGGTATGACTTCTCAGTCTTCGTAAGAATGTTGGCATCCGGCTTACCGTCATCTTTGGTGCCATATCTGATCCAGTATGCCTGACCAGGCAAACCGGTGCTTACGCCCCAGTCGGTCTTAATAGACCAAGACCCGTCAGGGTTATGGGTGATATCGGCGCCTTCAAGGAACTCGGGGAACTCGTCGGTTACCGGGGCTGCCACCATGACGGTAGCCTTCTTGTAAAAGACCCCGTCAATCTCAACGAGATTTGTGGAAGCGTTGCCGATGCACCAGCAGTTCCAGCCGGTCTTTGTTTTGCTTGATTCTTCGTAGCCGATGACGCTGCCGATTGGACAGGTTTCATTACCCTCAACGCATGTGAGGTAGAGCTTGCCATTAGCGATGTCAATCGATCCGCGAAGGAACTCGGGTATGTCTGCCGCGGTGTTAACGCGGACTGCGTCCTTTTTCTTGCCT
>JAEEKR010000017.1 GCA_016282495.1 Candidatus Saccharimonadota bacterium | reverse complement strand
GCGTTTTTGACGTAGACGCGGTCACACGTCCGACTCGTGTAGCGCCCACAATTGTAAGAGAGGGGCTTAAAATGGAAAGGCAAACTTGTGCGCGAATGCGCGCAAGGAAACTTACCAAAGTCCAACTTGGGTCGGTAGCTCAGCTGGTTAGAGCACGGGCCTTTTAAGCCCGGTGTCGAGGGTTCGAGCCCCTCCCGACTCACCAAGAAATAAAAGAAGACCCTTTGGGTCTTGTTTTATTTCTTGATAAAATTGGGCTTGATCTATAGGGTTCGAACCGAGCGTAGCGAGATTCATGCCCCTCCCGACTCACCAATTTTCTTCGAAAATTGGTGAGTTAGCAAGCACGAAGTGCGAGCGTCCTCACCAAAAAATAAGACCTTTCGGTCTTTATTTTTTTATTTCTTTTTGCCCTTTTTATCTAAAGCCCAAAACACGGTGCCTATAATACAACCGAATATAATAGGCTCAGTAATGTGTTCTGAAACGGAATAAACAAATTCTGTGTGTGTAAAAACTTTGCAAACAATTAAATCAAAAAGTGGCCAAAGAACCATCCCGGCAATCGCAATTGTTAAGACCTGAAAAACCAATTGTTTGATACTGCCTTTTTCGATCTTTTTCATAAAAATCCTTTCTAAAATCTTTCTACTCTTATTATACCAAGTCACATGCTTTCTCTTCAAAAACCTATGCTATAATTAATAAACAAATAAGGAGGTTTTATGTGCGGAATTGTCGGATATGTCGGTAATAAAAAAGCACAAAGCTTTTTAATTTCCGGTCTGAAGAGATTAGAGTATCGCGGATATGATTCAGCTGGAATTGTCACGCTCGATGAGAGTGGCGCAGCAACTTTGCTTCGCGCAAAAGGAAAAATCGCCAACCTGGAAGAAAAGCTAGCTAAAAATGCTAAGACAGATAAAATTGGCATTGGTCACACGCGTTGGGCTACTCACGGTGAGCCAAGCGAAAAGAACGCCCACCCACATCAAGCCGGCAATATTTATCTAGTTCACAACGGAATTATTGAAAATTACAAGGAGCTTAAAGAATCCTTAAAAGATCACAGATTCAAATCCGAAACAGATACTGAGGTTCTCGCAGCCTTAATTAATTCGTTCTATAAAGACGGAAAATATCCTTTAGCAAATGCCGTCGTTCAAGCGTTAAAACTCGTTCAAGGAACTTATGGTATAGCAGTTGTATCCCGCAAAAACCCAGACGAAATTGTCGTAGCAAGAAGCGGCTCCCCGCTCGTTGTGGGCGTTGGTCACGACGAAACTTTAATTGCGTCAGATGCATCGGCACTCGTCGGCCACACAAAACGCGCAATTTATCTAAATGATGGCGAAGTTGCGCTAGTTACTAAAAACAGTATCGAGATTCGCACGCTCAATTCTGAGCCGGTTTCGGCTAAAGTTGAAGAAATCGAAACTAATCTTGCAGCCATTCAAAAAGGTGGCTACGAACATTTTCTTTTGAAGGAAATTATGGAGCAGCCGAAATCGCTCGCAGAAACTTTGCGCGGGCGCATTAATACAAAAACAAGCACCGTACATCTTGGTGGTCCAGGCTTATCAGAAGCGGAGCTTCGAAAAATTAAGCATCTTGTGATTGTTGGTTGTGGTACTGCGTATCACGCTGGGCTTCTTGCTGGATATTACATCGAACAATTTACACCTGAAATCACTGTTGAAACTGTAATTGCGAGTGAATATCGTTATCGTTCGGCATATATTCCGAAGGATTCTGTTGCTTTGATTGTTTCGCAATCAGGTGAAACTGCTGACACTTTGGCTTGTCTTCGCGAGATTAAAAAACAAGGAATCAAAACAATCGGTATTGTAAATGCTATTGGTTCGACTATCGCACGCGAAGTTGATGGTGGAACCTACGTCCACGTGGGCCCAGAAATATCTGTGGCTTCAACTAAGGCGTTTACGTCTCAAGTTATTGCAATGACTATGTTTGGTATAACCATCGCTCAGGCTAAGGGCGTAAAATCTGGAGTTTTGAAACCATACATCGAGGAAATTGCAAAGCTGCCAAAAGAAGTTGAAAATGTATTAAGCTCTACCAATGAGCAAATCAAGACGATTGCAAAGAAATATGCAAAATACGAGCACGCAATCTATCTTGGTCGCGACACTGCTTATCCGGCTTCAATGGAGGGCGCTTTAAAGCTTAAAGAAATCTCATATATTGATGCAAATGCTTATGCGTTCGGGGAACTAAAACACGGTCCACTCGCGCTAGTTGATGATAGATTCTTTGAAGTTGCATTTCTGCCAAAAGGCACTCTGTTTGATAAAGCGATTTCTAATGTCCAAGAAGTGCTAGCACGTGGTGGGCATGTGATTGTTGTTACCAACGAGAAAAAATTTGACATGCCTGTGGAAAACGTTGTAAAAATTACAACATCAATAGAACTATTTGCACCAATTCTGATGAATTTAGTCTCTCAACTTTTTGCCTATTACATGACAACCGCAAGAGGCTTAAACGTGGATCAACCACGCAACCTTGCAAAATCTGTTACTGTAGAATAATTAAAGTTTTTTTCGGAAGAAGTTTGTGTCGTAGATTTCTGCGCCGTGATTTTTGTAGAATTCTTGAGCCACCTCACGCCCGTTGCCGCAAGTAAACTCCAAATTATTACATCCTTTTTCTTGTCCCCATTTTATGATTTCGTTCCAAATTGCCGAACCAACACCCCTGCCACGCACGGATGCATCGGTGACGAAATCTTCAAGATAAACATTTTTGCGAACAATTGGCCCCATATGAATAGAAACTGTTGCAATGCCAATAATCTTATCATCCTCGAGGGCTAAAATCATATCGTGATACGGTGAATCAATTAATTCATCAAACCATTCTTTTGGAATTTCGCCGCGATCCTTACCGCTACGTGAAAGTTGGACTAAAAGCTTCCGTATTGCATCGGCGGTTTCTAGTGTGTATTTGTCTAATCTTTTAATAATCATAATAGTTCCTCCAGTTTATTTTTGAGTTCATTTGCAAGAACTTTAATCTCTTTATCGTCGTTTCCCCACATAGTAATGCGGATTAAATTCTCTGTGCCAGAAGGACGAACAAGCAGTCTTCCACTAACAGTACTCATTTTTTCGTTATATTCCAGTAAAAGCTTCTTTACAGAATCGTTATTCCTCAGTGACTCTTTCTGCTTCGATGTCGCATTCATATTTATCATAATTTGAGGAAGCTTTTTTATTATTCCAGCTAATTCACTCAACGTTTGTTTAGTAGAGGAAACAACCTCACAAATTAGAAGCGCAGTCAACATTCCATCGCCTGTAGCTTCGCCAGGTAAAATGATGTGCCCAGATTGCTCTCCGCCAAGTTCAATATTTTTTTCTCGCATAGCAGTAGCCACATTAGAATCGCCAACAGATGTTATTTCCAAAGAAATGTCATTTTCTTTTGCCCAGTTAATTAGACCTTGGTTTGCCATAACTGTTACCACAGCAGTTTTTAATTCAAGATAATTTAGAAGAATTGCTATAATTTGGTCTCCATCAACTATCTCGCCCTTATTATCAACAAGGAGACAACGGTCCCCATCACCATCAAAAGCTATGCCAAAATCCAATTTGTTCTCGAGCACTAATTTTTGCAAAGAATCTAGATGGGTGCTACCACAATCTCTATTAATGCCAGTACCATAGTCACTGTTAGAATTAATTAAGACGACATTTGCACCTAGCTCTTCAAACGCGGTTTTATTCAATGCGCTAGTTGCTCCATTAGCACAGTCTAGACCTATATGTAGTTT
>JAEEKR010000016.1 GCA_016282495.1 Candidatus Saccharimonadota bacterium | reverse complement strand
CGTGGTTTCTATCGCCAAGCGTTATGGTGGTAGAGGCCTTGATTTTCTCGACCTTATCCAGGAAGGCAACACCGGTCTTTTGAGGGCCGTTGATAAATTCGATCCAGAAAAAGGTTTCAAATTTTCAACCTATGCTACTTGGTGGGTGCGTCAGGCCATTACTCGTGCTATCGCCGACCAAGCACGCACTATTCGTATTCCTGTTCACATGGTTGAAACCATCAATAAAGTTCTTCGTACCACTCGCAAACTTACTGCTGAACTAAACCGTGAACCTACCAATGAGGAAATTGCCGAAGAACTTGGCATGGAGCCTGAAAAGGTTGACTATGTGATGCGTATTAAACAGGATATTGCTTCTCTCGATGCATCAGTTGGCCGCGAAGGTGACGATGAAGATTCTGTTTTAGGCGACTTTGTTGAAGACGAAGAACGCATCTCCCCAGAAGATTCCGCTGCTAACCAAATACTAAAAGAACAACTCTCCGAAATTATTTCTACCCTCACCGATAGGGAACAAAAAATCATTCGCTTAAGATTTGGCATCGGCGGCGGTCGTCCGCACACTCTCGAAGAAGTCGGTAACGAATTTGACGTTACTCGCGAACGCATCCGCCAGATTGAAGCTAAGGCACTCTCTAAGCTTCGTAAGAACAAAGAAACCAAGAAACTTCACGAATATTTAAAATAGGAGGAACATGAAAAAACTTTTCACCAGTATCATCGCACTAATCTTAGGTGGTTTTATCGCTGGCGCTCCTCTTATTGCTTCTGCTCCGGTTTTTGCAGATGGTGACAACTGCGTTGATACGGTCTTCTTTGGCAAGCAATGTGGCGAGGAAGGAATAAAAACTGTACTCACCACGGTCATAGATATCATGTCAGGATTAATTGTCTTTGTCGCTGTTATTGGCATCACTATCTGTGGTATACAATACCTCACTGCCAGTGGCAATGAAGAACAACTCAAAAAATCCAAACGCCGTATTTTTGAAATCGTTATCGGTTTAGCTGTTTATGTTGTTATCTATGCACTTCTCAAATTCATCCTCCCTGGCTTTAACGGCGTAAAATAATTAATCTCTATGAAACGTTTATTTGTAATATATAATCCTAATTCTTCTCAGTATATTCACGTTAAAAGTGAAATACTAAGTCAGCTCACTAAAATTAAGGGCTACTTGGTTGGTAAATATGAAATCGAAAAGACTTCTTTTGAAGAAAACGTAGAACGCATCGTAAAAATATTAAAAGACGGTGATTTTGTGATTGCTACCGGCGGTGATGCTACGGCCGCTATCACTGCTAATGCTATCATTAAATCTAAAAAAGACGTTACGCTCTCTGTTCTCCCATATGGCAATTATAATGATCTCGCAAGAACCCTCAGAACCAAAACCCTATCTGATGCATTAAATACAAAAACTGTTAAAAAACTTTACCCACTTTCAATTAAAATAGATGGCAAATTATGGCGCTACGCCACTTGCTACGTTACTATTGGCATGACCGCCGAGGCCGTTGAAATATTTGATCAACCAAAAATCAGAAAAGGTCTGCAAAAAGGGCACAAAAGCTCATGGCGCTCCTATATCCAACTTTCAAGATGGTATTTTAAAAACCGACATAAAAAAGACTATATTCCAGAGTTTAAGCTAAACGGCAAACTTATGCATAAAAAAATATCTGATTACGCTGCTATGAATGGCCGTTCTATGGCTCGGGTCATGAAGGGCGGGGAAGATTACTTACACCCTACGGAATTCCGAAGCGAAACCGAACGCACCATCAGTTTCCCGCGCTTGTTTATCTTAATGACAAAAAGCATTTTTCATCGCGTGCCTGGCTCCGTCACTAAAGCTGACACGCTCGAATTTGTAAAACCATCATCTGTCGAACTTCAAGCCGAAGGTGAGTATAAAATGTTTAAAGACATTAACAAAATTGAGATTACAAAACCTGAATCTTATATTAAAGTTATTCAAAAATAGAAGGGAAGAATATGCCAATAGACCAAGATTTAGAAAAAACCATCAGTTACATGCGTGCACATTGGCCGAGCGAGGTAAAGCCTGAATGGCAAGTTGGTCTTAAGGAGTACCCAGGGATTGTCGCCAAAGCAATTGAAGATTTTACCTTAGCAGCCACTAAAAACCATCATTTTATTCGTATTGCTGGCCTCTCTGGCTCTGGTAAGACAACTCAAATTCTTCCGGCCGTAGAAGCTTACTGTAAAAAGAATAATTTCGAGCCAATTCTTCTCGCCGCTCGCCGCTTTGTTAAATATCATCCTCACTATGAAGAAATCAAAGAGTTCTATGGCGAAGAGAATCTCCGCAAAATGACCGACGAGTTTGCCACTATTATGCTTTTTATGACAATCTCTGCATTAATAAAAGGTGGTTATGACATTGTGCTCGATGTTACTCTTCTCGATGCAGAAATTGAGCAAATCTTAATAAAATTACTACAAGATACTGAATACGAAACACTGCTTTTAATGATAGCCGTTTCTCCTACCGTCACCGAGCACTATTTAAGTGGTCGTGCCTGGCGTCATTCCAAAGAAACCGAGCAGGAGTTTATTCGCGCTACCGAAGATGCCCTCAGCCATTATGCAAAAACCATGCCAAATATGCGCATTATTATCTGGAGCGTTTATGATAAAGAGCCGGTCTATGATGGTAAAGTTAAAAACTGCCTACCAGTATTTACAGATTATTCTTCACGTGACAAGCTACCTAAAAAAGACGACGACGCTCGTCGCGACGCAAAGATAGAGTATTTATCAAATCTATAATTGATTAAGATTAATTTCCGGGAAATTAGTGCGAATATGTTCGGCATACCCGGCATCAATGTGTTTCCATGCTTTTTTCATCCTCGGGATATTTGATGTATCAGTAAACTGCGCCAAGAATGCCTCTTCAAACTCTTTTGGCACCGGACGAGACAAGATTCTTGCTTCATCCATTTGTGGGTTACCAGTTCCGGCAAAGCAGAAATCAATCACCCCTATCACTTTATCATTTTCATCAAGTAAAATATTACCAAGATTCAAATCACCATGGACTAATTTATCTGTTTCAGTCGCCTTGATATATTTATGATCTTCATCGATATGCTTTTTATAATGTTCATAATCAAGTTCATACAGAAATTCGGACAATGGGTATTTTACTTCTTCCGGCGCACCCCTGAGGTCAATTCCGGATAGTTCCTTGATAAATTTAGCCGTATCATATGCAACACCAAGTAGTGCCGTGTGTGACAGATGATAGATTCTATCGCCTAATGTATACCCTTCAATTTTCTTATGTACCGAAAATGGCCTGCCATTTTTATCATAGCAAAGCTTCATCTGAGGAGTGTAATAGCTTGTTTTTCCATCAACAAAATTACATACCGCAGCATCTTTTACAATCATCTTTGACCAAAACGGATTGCGTGGGAATCTAAAAAAATAGGCTCCGTTATCCGTCGTCACTTCGATCACAATATTTGTCCAACCAGTTAAAATATGCTCAGTCTTCTTGATCTGTCTTTCTGGCATCGTATCGGCAATAATATCATTTAAGGGGTCAGAGACAGTAAAAAATTTATTCATATGTATATATTATATCATATTAGTTAGTCCCAAAGCTTCATGCTATAATTAACTCATGGAAAATGTAAAAATTCTTGCAATTGTAGGTATGAGCGGCAGTGGCAAATCTGTCGTCGTAGATTATCTTACCAGTAAAGGCTACCCCAAAGTATATTTTGGTGGCATGATTTATAAGGAAATGGAAAAACGTGGCATCGAACGCACCGAAGACGGTGAGTCAGAAAAACAGTTCCGTGAGCAAATCCGCGAACAAGAGGGAAAGGATTGGGTCGTTCGTCAGGTTATCGCTGAGACTAAAGATTTAATCTCTGCTGGCCAAAAACGCATCGTCTTAGACGGTGTCTACTCTTGGACCGAATATTTAACTCTTAAGCACGAATTCCCAAAGTGTCTTACGTTTATTGCCGTAGTTGTTGACAAACACCTCCGTTACGAGCGAGTTGCCAAACGTCCAGGGCGCTCCTTTGACGCTAAAGCCATTCGCGAGCGCGACCGCAGCGAAATCGAAAACCTCGAAAAAGGCGGCCCGATTGTCGCCTCAGATTATTACATTCTAAATAACGGCACCATCGAAGATGTTAATAATCGCGTAGATGAAATATTAAAGGAGATTGAGTTTTGACCGATATTGAAAAGTTAAGCAACGTCGCCTACAAAAAAGGCAACTGGATGCGCTATACGCTATGGGCTACTGCTGCCATTTGCATCGCTATTCTTTTTTCCACTTTTTTCAATATGATGAATGGTGAAATTTCT
>JAEEKR010000015.1 GCA_016282495.1 Candidatus Saccharimonadota bacterium | reverse complement strand
CTGTTGTTTTTTCGGCGACTTCGTCGCAAGAAACTCCCAATTTAGTAGATAACCAATTAGCGATGTCTTTGACATACGCTGGCTCGTTTATTTTACCACGATTTGGGATTGGAGTCAAGAAGGGAGCGTCGGTTTCAAGCAATATTCTTTCTAGAGGTGGTACAGGGAGAGTAGAATAGGTCGCAAGGCCGTTGACGCCGACATAAAAATCTGTTGTTTCTAAAATCTTTTTTAACGTTTTTTTGCTATCCGTGAACGAATGGACCACGCCTCTTACTTTAGGAAAATTTTGTATTACGGCAAAGAAATCATCAAAGGCCTCGCGAATATGAAACGATAATGGAAGATTATTGTCCTTAGCTAGCTGAAGCATTTCTTCGAAGAGCTTAATCTCCGCATCGCGGTTAAAGCCTTCGTAATGATAATCTAGGCCAACTTCACCAATGGCAACCAGCTTGTTTAAATCCTTTTCAGAATGTTTTTTCTGCGAGCATCCGCAGTCACGACGAGGACGAAGCGACGAGCCCCGTAACGACGGGAGCGAGGAGCGGTCGCAGAAAAAATCTTTCGAAAAGGATTTTGAGTACTCTGGGTGGATGCCGAAGGTCCAATAGACATTATCGTGGGCGTTGGCGAACTTTTGCGCTTCGAGTGAGTCCTTAGCATTGGTACCAATGCAAACAATCTTTTCTACGCCATTTTTCTTGGCATTTTTTAACATTTCTTCGGCTTGTTCTTCGGTGAAAAACTCTCGATCATGAAGATGACAGTGCGAATCGACTAAGTAACTCATGCAAAAATTATAGCATGAAAAACCCCAGCTATTTTCTAGCTAGGGTTGTGCGGTGGGTTATTAGGTTTCTATCTCGATTTCTGCTTTGTAATCATCTGATTCTTCAGATGGGTTAGAGAAGGTTTTTTGGTATTCTTCCCATTTTTCGCGGGCTTCCTCGCATTTTGCTTCGGCCTCGGCCAAAGTTTTTTGCCATTCCATGTAGGCTTCTTCACGTCTTTTGTCTTTTTCCGCTTCGTCAATTTCCTCCTCACTGAAGTTGCTTTTGACTATGTGTCCTATTGCGACAAACGATGCAAAAAGCCCGAGCAGGCAAATCAGCGTAATGATTATTTTCCCCTTTAAATCAACGGCTGGGTCTTTCAGTGTCGAAACCACACTATAAGAAAAACCAAAAAGTGTTATGGTCGTCAACAGAAGCGTTGGAACTTGATAGGCCTTTTTCATAAATTCACCACCTTTAAAGTACAATCTTTGAGATAATGTTTGATATTTTAACATAGAAATAACCCGTCGGCAATGCCGGCGGGTGCGGAGTTAGAAATGGTTTTTGAACGGCTCAACTTTACCGTTCTCTATAGTGACGTGGTAAATTTGATTCCTTTTCCTATCCCTTCGCTCGAGAAGAATAACTACTATCGGAACAGCGATAAAGAACAAACTACCAATAATAACGAACCACTTCATGGTCGAGCCCTCCAAAAAAAATATTTGTACCCAAGGGGTACTTCTCAGTTATAGCATACTCTATAGATATAGTCAATCGAAATAATTAAACCCCGCAACTATTGTTACGGGGTGGCTTTGGGGGTTTCATTTGCTTTTATTCTCGAACACATGGTCATACCTTGGGTTCTTGATTCTTCGTGACCGGTCATATATTACGTAGCCCATAATAAAGATACTGATTGCAAAGATGACTCTTATGCAAATAGAGGTAAACAGTTCATCTCCTGGTGTGGTACCGGGCCTATAGGTGAGCGGCATAAATAGTCCGAAAATGAAAACTCCAATGAGCAGGACTGATGTTACAATTTCTGCAATGTAAAACTTCTTTTTCTTCATGAAGTTTTACCCCCTTATTAAATTATTCAATGCCCAAACAGGACATCTATACTATTATATCACACTTTTTTCAAAAAGTCAATAAGCGCCACGGATATAACAGGGGTAGTAATCTTACTAGCCTTTGTCGGGTTTAAGCTCGGTTTTCTCTTTTTCTCTTAATTGGGTCGAGTTGGCGTTTTCTGAGACGAAGAGACTTTGGAGTTACCTCTAGGAGTTCATCATCAAGGAGAAAATCAAGACATTGTTCGAGGGAATATTGGGTATGAGGGGTGAGCTGAATTGCGCCATCAGAGGCGTGCGTACGCATATTCGTGAGTTGTTTTTCGCGACAAATGTTGATATCGAGGTCGTCTTTTTTGTTAGAAAGACCAACGATCATACCCTGATAAACAGGAACACCTGGCGGAATAAAGAGAATTCCGCGAGCCTGAGCAGCATCAAGAGCATAGGCAGTAGAAACCCCTGGCTCAAAGGCGATCAGGGCGCCATTTCGCTCTGGTTTGTATTTTGATTCAACTGGCTTATAGCCTGACGGAATAGAGGACATGATAGCCGTACCTCTAGTAGCAGTGAGAAGGTTGTTTCTGAGGCCAATCAAAGCGGCGGTGGTGATTTCGTAAGTAAAGCGAGTGGAGCCGGTAGAAGTGAGGTCCTGAGAAATCAAATCGGCTTTTCTGATACCGAGTTCTTGGGAAACGGCGCCGACAAATTCGGAATCTACCTCTATAGTCAGGTGTTCAATAGGCTCGCATTTTACGCCGTCAATGTCTTTATAAACTACCTCTGGGCGGCCGGCTTCGAGCTCATATCCTTCACGACGCATAGTTTCGATCAAAACAGAGAGATGAAGCTCGCCACGACCAGAAACTTTATACCCGAGACCATCTGGAACGATTTTTAATGCAATGTTAGTTTCGAGTTCTTTTTCGAGACGTTCGGCGATTTGGCGAGAAGTAGTAAATTCGCCTTCTTTGCCCTTTAGTGGGCTAGTATTTGGGCCGATGTAGATAGAAAGAGTTGGCGGTTCTAGCTCGATGGTTGGGAGAGCTTCTGGATTGTCGCCAGTAGCGATAGTGTCGCCGATGTTGGCGCTTGAAACACCCGTAAGAGAAACAATGTCGCCGGCGGAAACTTCAAGCGCTTCTTCTTTGCCGAGACCTTTATAGGTGAAAATCTGGTCGATTTTACCTGTTTTTGCAGTTCCATTTGAAAGGATTTTAACCGTAGTGCCTTTTTTAAATTTGCCACGGAAAACTTTACCGATACAGTATTTACCGAGGTAATTATCGGCAGCGAGGGCAGCGACGAGAAGTTGAGCGCCTTTGCCATCATTATCATCGATTTTTGGAGCTGGAATATCATTAATGATAGATTCAAAAATAACATGCAAATCATTGTCAAGATCAGTGGTCTTGCCGGCTTTACCGTCTCTAGCGATAGCATAGTAAATTGGGTAATTTAGTTGGGATTCGTCGGTTGCGAGTTCAAGAAAGAGATCAGCGATTTCGGATTCGACTTCTTCGATTCTGGCGGCTGGTTTATCAATTTTATTGATAATAACAACTGGTTTTAACTTTAGCCCGAGAGCTTTTTGAAGGACGAATTTCGTCTGTGGCATTGGGCCTTCTTGGGCATCAACAATCAGAAGAACACCGTCAGCCATATTCAAAGTTCGTTCAACTTCACCAGAAAAATCAGCGTGGCCTGGAGTGTCAATAATATTGATTTTATAGCCATCATAGAAAACCGCAGTTTGTTTTGCAGTGATGGTAATACCGCGTTCATGTTCCTGATCCATTGAGTCCATAATCAAAGTTTGGGACATTTCGGCTTGGTTATCACGGAAAGTGTGGGACTGTTTAAGAAGCCCGTCAACAAGGGTGGTTTTGCCGTGGTCGACGTGCGCAATAATCGCAACATTTCTGATTTTTTGAGAATCCATATTTGTCTATTATACCACTGTTTTAGGGAAAAGTAAAGCAGAGCATTTCGACATTTAATTTGTTTTTATTCTGTTTCTGTGCTAATATAAGCATTAGCATTATTTAAAAGGATTTTTATGGACAAAGACGAACAAGCACCAAGCACGCCACCAGAAACTCCAGAGGTGGAAAAAGCTGAGCCAGCAGAAGCTGCTGAATCAGACGTTAAAATAACAGCTGAACCAAAAGCTGAGGCCGAAGAACCAAAGGCAGAGGAACCTAAAGCAGAGCCTGAAGCGCCTAAAGTAGAGGAGCCTAAAGCAGAACCAGAGATGCCTAAAACAGAGGCTGCTCCAGCTGCGCCGGCAGAAACTCCAGCCGAGCCAGCCGTCGAAGAGGCCCCTGCAGAGGAGAAAAAGGATGTGGCCGCAGAAATGGAAAAATTACTTAACGACGAAGTTGCTGCTTCGCCAACTCCAGAGCCACAACCAATGATGGGTAAAAAACACAATCACGTAGCAATTATTATCATCTTGTCGCTTTTGGTGCTAGCGGCAGTTGGGTTTGCGATTTTTGAATACTTTACTGCGCAAAATGCGTCTTGTGATTGTCCAAAATGTGAACAAACAGAGTGTGATTGCAAAGAGGAAGAAGAGGAAGAAGAAGTTTCGTCTGAGGATTATATTTATGTTGGTGAGTGGGGCGTGAAGATTAAGGAACCAAAAAACTGGGAAAGCTTATTCAATGAGTATAGTTTTTATAACGTAGATCATGGCGGTAGTTTTAATATTATAGAGAGTTACTCTCCTGACACAAATGCTGCAAATGATATTTTAATAACTAATTCAGATGATTGTACCGAATTAGACGATATCGTTTGTGTCAAGGTCAGTGATGATATTAATCTAAAAATACAGTTCCGTGGCGTGTCTGATACTCTAAAAAGTCATTTTGGAGATGTAGAAAATTACTCCGAAATATAAAGCTCGTTCTAAAACCGCCCGAATCTGGGCGGTTTTTTATTTGCGAAGTTTTTGAGATAAGTTTTGGTTTCTGGTTTTACGCGATACGAATCACAAATCTTGGAAATAGTCTTATTAAACGTCCACTTATTTAAAGTTGATTTCTTTAAATATTCTAAAGTTTCGTCTGGGAACTTGATAAAACATTCAGAGATTAGCCATGCGATGGCCATTTTTGCATAGTATTCTTCTCTGCTCGCTAGTTTTTCTACTCGATCAAAAATTAAATTAAGATGACTGGCGTCGACATAAGCACACTTCAAAATTACTAGACCTACGCGCGTAGTGAACTCTTGGTTAGATGCAAGTAGTTTTTTAACCTTAATTTTTAAAAACTCTTCTTCATGTTTCTTGATGGTCTTGCGGAGCTCTGAGCAAAAAAATATCCGAGGTGCACCAGTTGTCAATATAATTTACCTGCGAGTCGAATTGCTCTAACCCATAGGTGTCATTGTGCTATAGTCTGGCCCGTAGCCAGGAAAAGACTCGAACTCAGATCGGGTTATTGGAATAGATTTTACAGTCTCCATAGTATCGCCATCATCGTTGATAGTTATTACATGGACAAGCCCGTCAGATTTTTCTGCAACGAATCTCCTACGATACAGATTAATAGCCCACATGTTTGATGTGCTACTTTGACCAGCATTTGGATGATCTAGCATCTCCATGTTAATCCCGGCACCAACATTGTTCACGGTTAGTACGAATTTGTCATCTTGCTCTTCGAAATCGTAGCTATATATATTCCCATAGCCACCACTCCATCCGACCGAGGAGAAAAATGTAACGACGCGGAGCAGGTAGCTAACTATTTTTGGATCACGAGTTTTTATATATACTACATCGTTCCAAGATATGCCACCACCATCGAGTATCTCTTCTTCTCTATGATAGTCAAGATATTCACGTTTAAACGATAATAGTGAGTCGCAATCACAATTATAACCATGGTCACATGAGGTTGCTCCTTTAACTCTTACTGGAGTAATTATCGCATAATAGTCATATTCTTTAATCTCAAGATCGCCTTCATAATGACCACCATGATACGAGTACTCGTAATCATTACGTGCCGCTTGTTCTAATTCTTCCAGATTATCGTATGAATAGACCCAATTCAGATCACTGACGATTGTATTCCCATTCATGATTACTGCATCTGTTATTTCGTTACCAATATAATTTTCTGGTAATATTCCCCTTACTCCATCCTGAGATCTTAAAAATGCAATAGCCTCTTCTTTAGTGAGATTTTTAAATTCGTCCGAGCTATCTTGACTGCTTTCTTCTTTTTTATCTTCTTTGGAATTATTTAGGAACTTCCCACCATTTATAAAGGTGAAGATTAATATACTAACTGCCAAAATTATACCAACAATGACTGCTATTTTTACGACTTTATCTGATTTTTCCTTACTCATATCGGGACGCATAAGGCTAATTCCGTTGTATTGAGGTTGTTCTGTCGGTTGCTGATCGAAGGAATTATTAGATTGATAATTATTGTCTTGATTATTGTTGCTGTCCATGAAATTATCCTATTACGCTTGTATTTAATAATAACATAAAAGATGTTGCACATTTTTAAATTATTTATGATAAAATTGAATTATATTAATAATAAAAGGAGTTACAAAAAATGGATTATCTAGACACTTCATATTGGGACAGTGCTCTTAATGAGGTTCAAAATACCATCTCGGGTGCGTCTACTGGTATTGAGTTTAGCGTAATTTGGACAATTATTGTCTTTATTTTTGCTATTCTTTGCAGTGTTCTAATTTATTTCCTATTTATCAAATCAAAAACCGAGTTTAAAGGTACCACTAAAACCCTTAGGGACTATCTAAACTGCAACCTTATTCATATCGAAGCTCTTGCAAAGATGTTCTATTATGCTGGTACTATCTTCGTAGTTTTGAACTCTGTCAGTACTCTAGTTTCATATTGTAGCGCCAAGCAAGTTGGTCAAGGCCTATTCGCCTTCTTTACTCAACTATTCCTCGGGCCAATAGTCGTACGTTTCGCTTTCGAAATCGTGATGATGTTTGTCCGCATTTGGAAGAATACCGAGCACCTCAAAAAATAATTAGTAGGTCAAGAAAAACTGCCCGACAAACGGGCAGTTTTTTTATTATGGTGTTTATTAGAACTCGATCAATTCATATTTTCTGCTACCGAGGCCTAGTGATTCAGCGTATGGCAAGATTTCGCGACCGAGTCTTGTATCGATGCGCTCCTTTAATTTGGCGGCACCTGGATCTTTGGATGCCCAAATTAGGTCAATGAATGCTTGGTCGTTTGCGACTGGATCTAGACTTGCGACAATGCCAAGATCTTCCATCACTGGATCATCTTGATTTGAATCGCAGTCACAAGAAGTGGATAGCGCGTTCATGACTGTGATATATATAATTTGTTTATTATTTTCCTTGAGATAATCTGCTACGGCAGTAGCGGCCTCGGCCATAGACTCAATAAAATCAATCTGCTCGTGTTTAGTCACCCAACACAGTTTTGGGCTTTTGGTTTTGCCACACGAGTGGATATAAGCCTTACCGTTTCTTGAGGCAATGCCGATGGATTGATTTTTGAGATTTGCGCCAAATCCGCCCATCATGTGGCCTTTACCATGCGCAAGGTTGACTATAGAATCATAGTTTTTGAAATTCTCGCCAATGATGTCGTATTTTAAGTGTTTACCTTTGTGCACTGGGATTCTAAATTCACCCTTAGCATCCATAATATCAACATCCGCAAAACTAGTGAAACCGTGGTCTTCTGCAACTTTCATGTGGTCCTTGGCGTTGTTGCGTTCGCCTGGATATGCGGTATTACATTCCAAAATTGTACCGTTTAAACTTTTGACAAATGGGCCGATTAGATCTGCTTTAAGATAACCTTTGGCTCCAGCTTCGCCGGTAGAAACTTTGACGCCGACTTTACCTTTTAGCTCCACGCCGAGCTTGTGATAAATCTCAATTAAACTTTCTGGGGTAATTTGTTTTGCAAAATAGACTTTTGACATATGTTTATTTTAGCATAAAGAGCACCATGCTATAATTGGATTATGAAAATTATCTTTCCAGAACTTCAAAACCCTATAGTAGAAGAAACCGTAAAAAACTTCTTAGATATTGAATTTATAGAAGCCTCGGATCTTGATGCCGCTGCCGAGATGTTAGCCGACGGAAGGGCAGATTCTATGATTTCTGGCTTAGATTATTCTTCGCGCGATGTAATTCTCGCTTTTAAAAATCACCTTCCGCTTGAATCTAAGTATTTTTCTAGTTGCTTTATCTGTAAAAACGGCGAAAAACATTTGACTCTTGCTGATGGCGGGATAAATAAATTACCTAATGCTGAGCAGCTTTACGCTATTGTGGAAGATACTGCTAAAACTCATGAAAAATACTTTGGTGAGCAACCAAAAATTGCTATGCTTTCCTATTCTACAAAAGGCAGCGGTGGTAAAAACCCAGATTTAGAAAAAATCTATTATGTTATTGAGCAGATTCAGGTTAGCCATCCGGAATGGTTGATTGATGGTGAAATGCAGCTCGATGCTGCAGTCGATTCTGATGTAGCCAGCAAAAAAACTCCAGGTTCACCACTTAAAGGCAGGGCTAACATATTAATCACTCCAGACCTGAACTCTGGCAATATATTATATAAGTCGCTTGAGCGATTTGGCGGATTTACTTGTGCTGGACCAATTGTTCAAGGATTTAAGATGCCGCTAGCCGACCTCTCCCGAGGGAGCTCTGCAAAGGATATAGCTTTAACCATTGAAGTTATCAAAAAATTATACGAGGAATAGATAATGAAATATTTCGGTACTGATGGTATTCGTGGTGCAGCCGAACAATTTACGCCAGAATTTATAGCTGCGATCGTAAAAGGTTTAGTAAATTATGCTGGAGACACTATAAAAGTTTTAATTGGTGGTGATACACGTGAGTCTTCTGAATGGATTCTTTCTGATCTTGAGCGTGCGCTCGAAACTTTTGGTATTGAGCATGCGAGTGTCGGCATCCTTTCTACGCCGGCCATAAATTATTGTTTTTATGAAATGGGATTTGATTTTGCTATTGACGTTACCGCATCACACAATTTATACATGGATAATGGAATAAAGATTTTTGAGCGCGGAACTAAAAGCGGGCAAAAACTTTGCGATAAGGGCTGTGAAGCGATTGAAAAATCTCTCCAAAGTATTTCATCCTTAGAAATGGCCGCAACGACAATTCGAGAAGATCTTCATGATGAAGCGGTTGAAATCTATAAAAATCATCTAAAAGGTTATGTCAGAAATATTGATTTATCT
>JAEEKR010000014.1 GCA_016282495.1 Candidatus Saccharimonadota bacterium | reverse complement strand
AAGCAGTCATTTTTGCGTCGGAAAGAAGTTTCGTTAAATCAGCAACCAATGTAGTCTTTTTATCTTTTGAAATTGCCATAAAAAGTTCCTTTGGTAAACGATTAGCTAAGTTTTTAAACAGCGTTACCAATTAAATTCAAGAAATGCCTCGGCGACATTATTAAGGAAAACCCCGTCGCTGTCTTTGGTAACTGGTATAATTATATCAAAAGTAAAGGAAAATTGCAACATGATAAGAATAATCGCCGGCGGCAAAAAGAGTCCAAGCTGGGTAGCAGAGGGAATCACAGAATACGAAAAGAGGCTTCGTAAACCATACGACGTAAAGTGGGAGTTTTACGAGGAAGATAAACTAAATAAAATCTTAGCCGATTGGAACTTTAAAAGTGACGAATATGTGATATTAACTGATGAAAGAGGCGTGAATATTAGCTCAATTGAATTATCGCAAAAACTGGATAAAAAATTCATTGAAGGGAAAAACATAGTCATTATTATCGGCGGAGCATTCGGAGTAACCGAGGAGGTACGAAAAAAAGCAGATTTTGTATGGAGTTTTTCCAACTTGGTTTTCCCACACATGTTGATGCGTGTAATGTTGATCGAACAAATCTATCGTGCCTACGAAATTACAAATGGTGGCAAATACCATCATATCTAGTATTTTTTACAACATTTTGCACGTCACCCGTGTTATTTTGGTGGAAAAGTTTCATAAAATTTTGTTGACATTTTACAACTAAAAATATATCATAATAACAGTAATATAATTTTTAACAGACAGGATGCGAGGTGATGTCTGAGTTACCAGAAAAACAAATAAAAAGACTCCGTAGTTTAATCAGCGAAGCAGAAACCAACTTGGCCGCAGCCAAGGAACTTTTGATATCAATTCTTGGCGACGGAGAAACCATCACCGCTCCTAGAGAAACTGTCATTTCCGATCCAGATGGCAAAATCATCGAAGGTGTCTTTGATGGTCAGGTCATGATTGGCCCTGACGGTAAGAATTTCCCAGTTCCAGCCAACTATGCCAGCAAGTCCAAACTCGTAGAAGGTGATATTTTGAAACTCACCATCACTCCAGAAGGCAAATTCCTTTACAAACAAATTGGTCCAGTCGAAAGAAAAACCGTTATTGGTACTCTTATTCATCACGACGACAAATATTATGTAGAAGTTTCCGGCCGTGAATACGAAATCCTCTATGCTTCAGTTACTTATTTCCACCTCAAAGAAGGTTCGCAAGTATCAGTAGTTGTTCCAGCAGACAACGACAATGCCGTTTGGGCTGCCGTTGAAGCCGCTTTGTGATCTATAATTTTTAATTAGTCTCTGATATAATAAAGTCAATGAAGAAGGCTTTGTATAGAAAATACCGTCCTACTAAGCTGTCCGATATTATCGGTCAGTCTAAGATTACCAAAACTTTAGAAAACGCCATCAAAAACAACCAGATTTCACACGCTTATCTATTTACTGGCCCGCGCGGCACAGGCAAAACATCGGTTGCACGTATTTTTGCTCACGCCATTAATGGTTTTAACTACGAAATCGAAGATAATTACCTCGATATCATCGAAATCGACGCAGCTTCAAACACAGGTGTCGACAATATTCGTGAACTCCGAGAAAAAGCCACCATCGCCCCATCAACCGGTAAATACAAAGTATATATCATCGATGAAGTTCACATGCTCAGTAAATCGGCCTTTAATGCGCTCTTAAAAACATTAGAAGAACCACCTAAGCACGTTGTATTTATTATGGCCACAACCGACGCTCACAAAGTTCCAATCACCATTACATCTCGTGCACAAACCTACAATTTCAAACTCGCCGACATAGACACAATGGCAGAGTATCTGAGAAATGTAGCAAAAAAAGAAAAAATTGATATTGACGATGAAGCAATTGAATTAATTGCTAAACGAGGTGGCGGTTCTTTTCGTGATTCATTATCTCTCCTAGACCAACTAGCCACTATGTCAATAAACGAAAAGCTCACTAAAGAAAAGATCATTAACGCTATCGGCCTCCCGGAAGATCAAATTATAGAAGAATTACTTAGCTCTTACACAACTCAAGATCAAACAAAAATCGCGAGCCTCATCAAAGAGACTATTGCAAACGGTATCAAACCGGAAGTCTTAGCCGAAGAAATTATTAAGCACATTATCAATCACCCAGATCCGCAGCTATTTCCACTTCTTGAAAAACTACCAAACGTTACAAATCCCTTCCCAGAAGCAAAACTCCTTCTCGCATTCTTAAAACTGGTTAAAACTGGGATTGTTCAAGTTTCAGCCGAAAAAACTACAGCAATTAAAGCCACCGAAAATAGCTCAATGGTAATAAGAAAAGAAAAAGTTATTGCAGAAGCAAAAGAAGAGACAACACCAGAACCAATAGTAGAAAACATAACACCAGGTGAATTCAATTTTAATCATTACGTTAGTAAAGTCAGTCCTAAACTATTAGCTCAGACACTAGCAAGAGACGTTGAATATGAGTTTAAAGACGAAACACTCCACCTCTATCCTAAAAACAAATTCATTCATGATATGTTAAAGAAAAAAGAAAATGAACAATCTCTAATAAAAGCGCTCGGGAACGGAACGCTTAAAATTCACGACCAAAATGATTTCAAAAAAACACCTGTTAATTCCAAAATCTCTGATATAATGGGTGGAGAAGTGGAGGAAATCAAAGAAAATGGCGGAGAAGACTTATTCTAAAACCGACGGGCGCATTCCGCCCCAAGATCTAGATGCAGAAAAATCCCTGCTAGGTGCAATTCTTATTTCTGACAACATATTCCCAGAGATTCTAGAAATCGTTCACCCATCAGATTTCTACGAAGAAAAACATGGCAAAATCTTTCAGGCCATGGTATCACTTTACGACCACCGAAAACCTATCGATTTGCTCACTCTTACTGCAGAGCTACGTGCCCTAAAAGCCTTAAAAAGCATCGGCGGTGCCGCATATATTACAGAACTCACAAATTTCGTGCCTACATCATCACACGCTAAAGCCTATGCCGACATTGTCAAAAAAATGTCAATCAGGAGGCAGTTAATCAGAGCAGGCACCGTTATTGCCGAAAAAGCCTTTAGCGAAGATGCTGAAATTGATGAACTTATTGGCCAAGCCGAGAAAGATTTATTTGAGGTGTCCGACAAAGACATCAAAAGCGACTACGTAGCCCTAAATGACCTTCTTGTCGACGCTTTCGACCGTATCGAAATGCTCCGTAAAACCAAAGGCGCAATCCGTGGACTAAAAACTGGTTTTCCTGATCTAGACAAAAAAACCGCAGGTCTGCAAAAAGGCGATCTATTCATCATAGGTGCCCGTCCAGCCATGGGTAAAACTACATTCGCGCAAAACCTTGCCTACAATGTTGCATCAATCAACAAAGTCGGAGTACTATTCTTCTCTCTAGAAATGCCTAAAAACCAAATCGTAGATAGAATCGTGTCGGATGTCTCTGGCATCAACAACTGGAATCTCCGCACTGGAAATATTTCTGACGAGGATTTTCCAAAAATTAGCGATGCCCTAGGTGAAATGAGCGATGTCCCACTATATATCGACGATAGCGCCGGCATGAATATCCTAGAAATACGCAACAAAGCCCGCCGCGCAGTTCACGATCACAACATTGGGCTCATTATTGTTGATTATCTTCAGCTTATCGTCGGTTCAGATCGCTACGCAGGGAACCGCGTACAAGAAGTTACCGAGATATCCCAAGGCCTCAAAAACCTAGCCCGTGAGTTAAACGTCACCGTAGTTGCATTAGCTCAGCTAAACCGTGGCGTCACTGGCCGTGACGATCCAAGACCTGTTCTGTCTGATATTCGCGAATCAGGTTCTATCGAGCAAGATGCCGACATTGTCACATTCTTACACCGTGTCGATTATTATCACCAAAACGAGGATGATTACGAACCGACCAATATAACAGAGCTCATTATTGCCAAACACCGCAACGGTTCTCTTGGCAAAATCAAACTCTATTTCCACCCAGAACTACTGCGATTCATGTCACTCGACGAAACTAGGAAAGACGAAGACTAAAACCAAAATCCATGCTATAATGTTTATGTGAAAAAACCAATTTCCAAACTTTTTTTGTATCGTTATAGGTTCCATATTGGATATATTCTCTTAGGCATTGCTTTTATCGCGCTACTTCTCATAATGCCAAGAATTGCACCAAACGGCTTATCTGAAGCCGAAATGCAATCAGCAGCTACATCTTATAATCTTCACGCAGAAACTATTACCACAGGAAGCCTCGTAGATCTTCCTTATCATATACTGCAAAAAATCTCGATTAAATTCATAGGATTCACTGAATATGCCATTAAACTACCAAGCATACTTATGGGTATAATCCTTGGTTTTCTATTGATACTTCTTCTAAACCGATGGTTTAAGAGTAACGTCGCACTTCTTGCATCTATCTTAACAGTTCTGTCTGTCCCATTCTTATGGCTATCCGGCTCAGGCACACCTCTAATTATGCTTGTCTTTTGGCCAACACTTCTACTCTGGCTTGGCTCTAAGATTCAAGGAGTAAAAAGACCGCGTCCACTTTACTGCTTTGTGTTTGCCTTTGCATTATTATTCTCTTTATTCACCCCACACTTACCATACCTGATTTTCTTCATTATATTATTTACCCTATTCAATCCACATCTCCGCTTCACCATTAAGCAGCTGCCAAAAATCCCACTGATTATTACGTCTATAATCATATTAGGTGGCGTCAGCTTAATTGTTATGAATATTATCAATCGATCCGATGTCGTTATGGAATTATTATTTGCTAAAAACTTCAATCTTGGCGATTTCTGGCACAATCTCAAAGAAGCATTTGTGCCTTATTTCTCCTGGAACGGCCACTTAGAAAGCGTATATCTTTCACCACTTATCAATCTTGCAACCGTTGCAATTGCAATTATCGGTGTTTTATCAACGTCCAGAGGCTTTTTCGCATCCAGAAACTCAATCGCTTTCTACTTCACCCTCTTCACCGTATTTCTATCTGGACTAAATCCAAGTTCAGCCATGCTAATCATCATACCGCTCGCAATTTTAGTTGCACATGGTCTTCGCTATATCCTTGAAAAATGGTATGGTCTCTTCCCAGAAAACCCATATGCTAGAGTGTTCGGTATTCTACCAATTTCTATTTTCCTAGGAGTTATCATTATATCTGACCTCTCACATTACATGGAAGGGTATCGCTACAACCCATCCGTTGCTAGCTTCTATAGTAACGATTTATCAATTATCAACGCTAAAATCGATGATGGATCTAGTCTGTTAGTAGAACAAAGCAACCCAAATCTCGCATTCTATCAAATTTTAGAAGAGAAGAGAAATATGACTATATTAAATTCTATGCCGAACACGTTAGATAACGATATTTACTCCCTCCAAAAAATCGACAATCTACCAGAGAATGTCAAATTATCTCGTATCATCACCTCCCCAAAAACCGAAAATTCTGATAGAATATACGTATATACAGTCAATAATAATTAGGAGTTAATAACTATGGGCGCGACTATGGACCAAATGAAGATGGTCAATCAATTACGTAAAGCACAAAAAGAGCTTAAGAACGAAATCGTTGAAGTTGAAGCTGGCGACGGCGCTGTTGTAGTACAAATCAACGGAGAACTAAAAATCAAGAAAGTCACCATCGATCCAGAGAAAGTTGATCTAGATGATATTCATGAACTCGAACGCTGGATCGAAAACTGCATGCGTGATGGCTACGCCAAAGCACAAGAGATTGCCACGGAAAAAATGAAACCACTCATGGGCGGTCTCGGGAATCTAGGATTTTAAGTCTATCTTTCCATTATAGCACACTTTGTTATTTTTGTCAAGCATAAGAGGTAAGAGAGGTTATTGTGTTGCCAAAAACTTTAGAGGAAGTAATTGAAGCTCTTGGTCATTTACCAGGGGTAGGCCCCCGCACGGCTGAAAGATATGCATACTTCTTATTCAAGAGTAGCCCTCAGATATCTAAAAATATCTCGGAATCGCTCCTAAATCTCCATACCAACATTAAGTCTTGCCCAATTACATTCGCGTTAATTGACGCAAACGATGACGTTTCGCCTCTATACTCCGATCCGAAAAAAGACAAATCTACAGTGCTCGTTGTGGAAGAGCCACTAGATATTTATGCCATAGAGCAAACCAAACAGTATCAAGGCACTTATCATGTTCTTGGCGGAGCACTTTCTCCGATCGACGGAATTACCATCGACCAACTCCATATCAAAGAACTCATTGACCGTATCGAAAAAGATGACGTTAAGGAAATAATTATTGCCACAAACCCATCTGTAGAAGGCGAATCCACCGCCCTGCTTTTGCAAAAAATGATTATTGAAAAATACCCAGAACTTAAAATCACGCGCCTAGCTCGCGGCTTGCCACTAGGCGTAGACCTAGCCTATGCCGACCAAATCACCTTGAGTGCAGCTCTAGAAAACCGCACTAACCTTTAGTCTTCTACAGAAATATTGCCAATCATCTTTACAGATTCTGATTCAGACAGGACCTCAACACCAGAAAGCTTCTTCTCAATCTGACGAGATGTGGTTTTCGCGGATTCAATTTTATTTGCAGATTCGGTTAGTTTCTTTTGGACGCCATCAAGAAGATCTCCAAATTTACCAAATTGAGTTTTAACTGCACCAAGCGTTTGCCAAACTTCAGCCGAACGCTTCTCAATAGCCACTGAACGAAAGCCCATGAGAAGCCCGTTCAACATTACAGGCAAAGTCGAAGGAGAAGCAATCGACACGCTAAACTTAGTTCTAACCTCGTCCGAAAGACCAGGAATACGCAAGATCTCGGCATATAAACTTTCAGTTGGCACAAACATCATCGCGAACTCAGTCGTTGCAGGCACGTCAAGATATTTTGTTGAAATCTTCTTAGCCTGAGTCTTAACATCATCAGACAAAGCTTTACGATATTTTTCAATCTCAGTCTTATCACCCTTATCATAAGCCGCAATTAATCTTGAATAATTCTCAACTGGGAATTTGGAGTCGATCGGCAAAAATACATTGCTATCTTTACCCGGCATTTTAATTGCAAACTCTACTCGGTCTTGCGAACCTTTCTTGGTCGCAATATTTTCTTCGTATTGGCCAGGAGCAAGCATTTCGGCGATAATCGCACCGAGTTGCACTTCACCATAAATTCCACGAGTTTTAACGCCTTCCATTACTTTTTTAAGATCACCAACGCCAGTTGCAAGATTTTTCATTTCACCAAGACCTTCGTAGACTTGGGTAAGCTGTGTAGAAATCGTCTTAAAGCTCTCATTAAATCTCTTCTCAACAGACTCTTTCAGTTTCTCATCAACAGTTTGGCGCATCTCTTCCAATTTTTTAGCATTATCATCCTGCAAACTCTTTACGCGATTATCGACAGTTTTTTGAATTGTCTCAAAATTGCTCGAAATCTCTTTACGATTTTCACGAAATTCGTTTGAAATCTTAGGCGTAATCTTATCGAGCTCACTTTCAATTCGGATCATACGCTCTTCGATTTTAGACATATCAACTTCTGCTTTAGGTTTTTTGAAAATCAGAACAATCAGCAGCAGAATACAAATCGCCCCAATAATAACCATTACTATTTCCATGAAATTATTATAACACAAGGAGAATCATCAGATATGTTATAATACAGTTATGGACAATGAATTCAAAACATTTCTAGATGGCAAGAATAAGATTTGCATTATTCAAGCCGAAAACCCAGATGGAGATTCGCTAGGATCTGCCATCGCACTTGATTATCTTTTGAAAGACAAAGAGATATCTTTATATTGTCCAGTAGATATCCCTAAGTATCTCCGTTATTTTACAGATTGGTCCAGAATCACTAATGAATTCGATTTTAAAGCCGATGGCTATATTATTGTCGACACGGCCGCAACAGTTTTATTGTCCAAACTTTTAGATGATTCTGCTATCAATAACAGGCTATATAGCACCCCAGTTTTAGTAATAGACCATCACGAAACACCAGACGACCTAGATTTTGAACACACTTCAATTATCGAAACTCGCCCAGCCTGTTGCGAGCTTATCTATGAGCTTGCGAATAATAATAACATTGAAATTGAAAAATCAGCCGCCGAAGCAATTATGTCCGGAATTATGTCTGACACATTAGGCTTTACTAGCGCATCCATGAATTCCGAAACTTTACGCATTGCAGCAGAACTCGTCGATCTTGGTGTAAATATATCTGAACTCGAAGAACGTCGTAGAGAATTCATGAAGAAATCACCTCGTATCCTGGATTACAAAGCCGACCTTATCAAGAGAATCGAGTATTCACTAGATGGTAAGCTCGCCACAGTTCATATTCCATGGGATGACATCCGTGAATTTTCCGACGAATACAATCCAAATGTCTTAATCCTAGAAGAATTACGCCTAGTAGAAAATGTCGAGGTCGCAGTTGCAATCAAAACCTATCCAGACGGCAAAGTCACCGGAAAGATTCGCACATCACTCCCGATTGCAGATCAAATAGCGGGCTATTTCGGCGGAGGAGGACATCAATATGCTGCCGGTTTCAGAACCTACGATACCACTTATGAAGAAACTGTCAGGGAACTAATTAATATCACCGATCAATTATCATCCGAAGCGAAAAAGGAAGACAATGAAACTATATAATCAACTCACCAAAAAAGTAGAGGATTTTAATCCAAAAAACAAAGATGAAGTCAAAATTTATTCCTGTGGCCCAACAGTTTATAGCTATCCCCACATAGGCAATTTTGCATCATATATCTACTGGGATTTTCTCGTACGCGCATTAATGTTTGATGGATACAAAATTAAGCGTGTTATTAATCTTACCGATGTTGGTCACCTAGTATCAGATGCTGACGAAGGTGAAGACAAACTCGAAAAAGGCGCCAAGCGCGAAAATAAAACCGTTTGGGAAATCGCAGATTTTTATATAGAAGATTTCATAAAAAGTTACCACACGCTGAATCTAGTTGAACCATATAAATTTGCCCGCGCCACAAATTACATTGAAGAAGAAGAGTCCTTAGTAGACACGCTCACGGAAAAAGGTTACACCTACGAAACCGCAGATGGTATTTATTATGACACCGCAAAATTTCCTACCTATGCTAATTTTGCCAAACTCGATCTCGAAAACCTCAAAGCCGGCGCACGTGTAGACTTCAGTTCCGAAAAACGAAACGTTTCAGATTTTGCGGTATGGAAATACGTCAAACCAGGCGAAAACCATACGATGCAATGGAACTACCAAAATAAAGCAGGGTATCCAGGCTGGCATCTAGAATGCTCCGCGATTATTCACAAAGAACTCGGCGAAACTATCGATATCCACACTGGCGGCATTGACCATATTCCAATCCATCACACAAACGAAATAGCTCAGTCCGAAGCGGCCTATGAAAAACAAATGTCATATTTTTGGCTGCACTGTGATTTTATCAAAATCGATGGTCAAAAAGTATCTAAATCTCTTGGCAACGTCTACTCGCTTCAGGATCTAGCCAATCGCGGTTTCTCACCAATGGATTTCAAACTTTGGGTATTACAAGGCCACTATAAAGGCGACCGCAATTTCACTTTCGATGATTTAGCTGCAGCAAAAAAACGCCGCCTCAATTGGCGAAACCGTATCGCTATAACCTATCAGAAAGACGACATTAAAGACAACAAAGAAGCAATGGCCGAAATTTCAAACGCTATAAACGATAATCTCAACTCTGCCGCCGCCTTTTCGGTAATTGATAATTCAGAATTATCTATGTCTGATTGGCAAAAAATAGATGAACTTTTTGGTTTAAATCTAATTAATGACGCGCCAAATATTAACGAAAACATCAAAGCCATTATAGCGGCTCGCAAAGAAGCTAAAGAAAACAAAGATTACACAAAATCAGATGAAATTAGAACAAAACTGGAAGAACAAAACATCGCAATAAAAGATACGCCAGACGGTCAAATCTGGCAGTATCTAAACTAAAAACTATTTATTTTCCTTCTTGCAATTCTCTAATTCTAGGGTATTCTTCAAGTAACACTCTAAGGCATCCCGCAATTGGGACTGCAATAATGGCACCGATTAGGCCAAACATATAAATACCAATGGTGATAGCGACCAAGATAAGCACAGGAGGAAGGTGTAAAGAATCACCCTGAATTTTTGGAGCTATAACATTATTTTCGACTTGTGCATAAATAATATAGAAAATAGCAAATATCAAAGCAGCAATTGGACTATTGAAGAACAATAGAATTGCAACCAAAACACAGCCAATGACTTGGCCAAACATTGGTATCAAATACAATACAGCTGTAATCATACCCATCGGGAGTGCAAGACCAGGCGAAAAGTTAAAAATAATAGAAAGTAGAAAAACGACAAAAACAGTCATCGCCCCATCAAGAAGTCCGATAGAAATTTGCTTTGAAACATAAGACGAAATCACACGCGCCATCCTAGAAGTAACCCTTCTCGCTTCATCGACAGACTCATTTCGATGTTTACCAGAAAGCAAATTCCAGAATTCATTCATCATTGCTGGCCCCTCAAGCAAAAACAATAAAGTAAGTACTAGCACCAAAATAGTAGAAGTAACAATACCGGCAATAGTCCCAATTCCACTGAACAGAGTATCGCCTATTTTCCCTAGCACATCTCCCCAGTTGTTGACGTCAAATTTGTCAAAAACAGAATCTTTTATATTAATACCAATGCCTTTTCCAAACTCATCAATACTATTTATCGTGTCGGGAAGTTGATTATTAACAAATTTAGTAGTTTCTTGCACCACGACTGGCCCAATAACGGCAATTATTATTCCAATTATTAAAACCACGATCAAATAAGCCAAAGTCGCTGATAGAGCAGGGCGTTTCCTCTTTTTATCAAGTGAATCAATTTTATCTACAAGAGGTTTGATAGCTATTGCTAAAAAGATAGAAATACCAACAATAATCAATCCAGTCAAAGCCTTATAAATAAACAATCCGACCAATGCAAAAGCTAAGATAACCAGCCAAAAGCGTACAAATGTTTTAGTATCGACTTCAATTTTTCTAGACATTAACCTCCTTTTTTACAATTATACCATAACAATTATTCGCAAAGAAAAAATCCCTTGAAATATTAAATTAAACTCATTAGAATAATCCTATAATGTTTAAATTGGCAAAATTTTTAAAGCCATATTGGTGGCAAATTATTATTCTGCTCGCAGCAATTGCATTGCAGACTTGGTACACACTACAACTGCCAGCCATGATGGCGGATATAGTTAATAACGGCATCTCAAAATCCGATTCAAGTTACATTTGGCAAACAGGTGGCAAAATGTTGTTATATGTTATCTTTATCATAATCGGAGCAATTATATCCTCATTTTTTAGTGCAAAAATCGGAGCAGGCTTTTCGCGTGATTTAAGAAAAGAAATTTTCGTAAAAATTCTCACGTTTAGCTCATCAGATTTAGACAAATTCAGCGCAGCATCCCTCATTACTCGTACAACCAACGATATCAATCAGGTTCAACAAGCAAACATCTTAATATTGTCAATGATGTTAAGGGCTCCGATGATGTGTATTGTCGCAATTATCCAAGCATTCAATACGGCGCCAAAAATGACTTGGATAATTGCATTAGCAGTAGCTTTAATTATATTTTTTGCAATTCTCATTCTTTCAGCACTTCTTCCAAAGTTTAAAATATTCCAAAAACTGCTAGATAAAATCACATTACTAACCCGCGAAAATCTAACTGGTTTTCGCGTAATCAGAGCATTCAACAATGAAGAACTAGAAAAGAAAAAATTCGAAGAAGCTAACACCGAACTTACGCGCACCATTATTTCTATTACCAAGCTCATCGGTTTAGCAAGCCCACTTATCACATTTATTTTCAATGGGGTATGTCTACTATCCGTGTGGGTAGGAATTCATTACTTATCTACAGACATGTCATATCTCGGGAACATGATGGCATTCATGCAATATGCTCTGCAAGTAGCAATGTCTTTCTTCATTTTAACTTTTCTATTTCTCAGCATTCCACGAGCTAATGTTTCAGCCAAACGCATTAATGAAGTATTACACAACAAATCAAAAATTCATTGGAAAAATAAAACTGAAGGAACTCCATCACGAAATCTATCAGTTGAATTTAAAAATGTAAGTTTTTCATACGGACCATCATCAGAAGAAAATGTGCTAGAAAATATCACATTTACAGCAAAGAAAGGAGAAACAACAGCCATCATTGGCCCAACAGGCTCCGGAAAATCAACCATATTAAGTCTGCTCATGCGTTTTTATGACCCAACCGAAGGAGAAGTCCTAGTAAATAATCTAAACATAAAAAATTACTCCAAAAAAGATCTAATGTCAAAAATTGGATATATCCCACAACGTGGTTTTCTTTTCTCGGGCACAGTAGAATCGAACATCAATTTCGGAAATCATGAAACAGACGATAAAAATACCGAACTAGCGGCAAAAATTTCACAATCAAAAGAGTTTATCGATAAACTCGAAGATGGTTACAAATCTCGTATTGCCAGAAATGGCGACAACGTATCAGGCGGTCAAAAACAACGTTTGTCTATTGCACGCGCAATTGCAAAACAACCCGAAATACTCGCATTTGACGATTCCTTCTCGGCATTAGATATGAAAACGGACAAAAAATTAAGATCAGAACTTAAACAATACGCGAAAGATATAGTTACTATTATTGTCGCTCAACGGATCAACACTATAAAAGATTCAGAAAATATCATCGTTCTAGACCAAGGACGAATCGTAGGGCAAGGAAACCATCACGAACTATTGAAGAAATGTAAGATTTATCGCGAAATCGTCAAATCACAATATTCAGAAAAAGAATACCAAAAGGAGCTAAAAAATGCCAAAGCCTAAAAGTATTCAAAAGCCAAAAAATATCAGGTATTCCGCAAAAAAACTAATCATATCGCTAAAACCATGGCTACCATATATTATCACAGGGACAATACTTACTATTCTATCTTCCATACTATCAATTTTCGGACCAAAAATCCTTGGCGACATGACCACAAATGCGGTAAGCAGTCTATCAGAAAACGGAGCTATAAACTGGCAAAGTGTCTCTAGTTCAGCATTGCTATTAATAATACTATTTCTACTTGCTTCTGGTTTCGGATATCTCAAAGAAATAGTATTTGGAGTAATGACCGCAAGATACACTAAAACCCTTCGTAAAAAAATACTTAATAAAATTCATCGTTTACCAACCTCATATTTTGATCATCACCAATATGGCGACACATTGTCGAGAATGAGCAACGATATCGATATCATGGCTAACTCTCTTTCTAATGAAATTGCAGAAATAGCAAACTGCGTAACAACTATCATCGGTATTCTCGTCATGATGGTTATCATATCGTTAACCTTATCCGCCATTGCTATTATTACAGTACCTATATCATTCCTAGCCGTAGGTAAAATAGCAGGAAAAGCCCAGAAACATTTTGTATCGAGACAAACGACGCTAGGAGAACTAAACAGCGATATCGAAGAAGACTATTCTGGCCTAAATATTATAAGAACAAATTCCCACGAAGAACAAAGTATATTAGAGTTCAATAAAGTAAATAACAAACTATATAAGGAAACATGGAAAAGCCAATTTCTCTCCTCATTAGCATTCCCAATCACTCACATATTTACAAACATTAGTTATGTAATCATTTGTATAATTGGTGGAGAGTTAGTTATTAGTGGAAAAGTTCCTATAGGAAATATCCAAGCTTTTATTCAATACGTCAATCAATTTAATCGTCCAATCACCAACCTATCCGACATCGCCGCAACTATACAATTAACGCTTGCGGCATCTGAACGAATATTTGAATTTCTAGATGAAGAAGAGGAATCCGAAACCACAAAAACCATTGAAATTGAAAACTTTAAGGGATCTGTAGAATTTAAGAATGTAAATTTTGGTTATAAAAAGAACAAATTAGTCATTCATGATTTTTCTGCCAAAATCAAACCTGGACAAAAAATTGCCATCGTCGGTCCTACAGGAGCAGGCAAAACAACAATTATCAATCTATTAATGCGTTTTTATGAACCAAATTCAGGCGAAATTTTAATCGATGGAACGTCAATCAACACTCTCAGTCGTCAAAACGTGCGTAAACTATTTGGTATGGTGCTTCAAGACACGTGGCTGTTTAATGGAACTATCGAAGAAAACCTTCGCTATGGCAACAAAAATGCTACACTTTCCGAAATAGTCAAAATCGCAAAAATTACTAACATGCATCACTACATAGAATCACTACCGCATGGCTATAGCACAATAATCTCAGAAGATTCAGATAACATATCAGCTGGAGAGAAACAGCTTCTAACGATCACGCGCGCCATGCTAGCCAACCCACCAATGATGATATTAGACGAAGCAACTTCTAATGTTGACACCCGTACAGAACAAATAATTCAAGACGCTTTTGAAAAACTTACGAAAAATAAAACATCATTTGTCATAGCGCATAGGTTATCCACGATTCGCAATTCTGATCTAATTCTAGTAGTAAAAGATGGTAACATCATCGAACAGGGCGATCATAAAACTTTAATAGCAAAAAACGGTTTTTACGCCGAACTTTATAATTCACAATTTTCTGAAACCGTGCAATAATTTAGCTATGGCAAAGTTATATTTTAGATATGGCGCTATGGGATGTGGTAAAACTATGCAACTTCTCCAAGTCGCCTTTAACTATGAAGAACGCGGTCATAAAGTCTGCGTCATAAAACCGGCAACAGATTCCAAAAATGGAACTAAGCTTTTAACGCGTATTGGTCCAGAAAGAGAAACAAATTTTTGTTTCACAAAAGAAGATGATATTTACGAAAAAGTTAAATCAAATTTTTCTGATGTTTCATGCATACTTGTAGACGAAGCCCAATTTATGACGCCAAAACAAGCAGATCAGCTCATGCAAATAACTATAAAATTAGATATACCAGTAATGGCCTATGGTTTAAGATTAAACTTTAAACAAACCGATAGTGGCTTCGAGGGTGCTACACGACTTTTACAAATTGCGCATGACATTGAAGAATTAAAAACAATCTGCGAGTGCGGCCGCAAAGCCACAGCGAATTGTCGATTCATAGACAATAAAATAGTCTTCGACGGCCCAGATATTTTAATCGACGATGGGAAATCTAAAGTCGAATATCGTGCCTTATGCCCAGCCTGTATCGAAAAATATCGTGAAGGAGAAAAATAATGTATATTGTGATCGAAGGACAAGACGCCACAGGTAAATCTACGCAAGTAGAAATGTTAGCTAATAGCTTTAAAAAACAAGGCAAAAAAGTTGTTACATTTCACGAGCCAGATGGAGATTTAGAATCAGCTCATGCTCTTCGCGAGATTATTAAAAACAAAAAATACAACTTAGAACCAGAAAGCCATTTATTACTATTTACAGTTGCTAGGCTAGAATTATGGCGCAAAATTGCCGAACCAACTCTAAGAACTGGTGGAATTGTAATTTCAGCTCGAAACTGGTGGTCAACGCTAGCATATCAAGGCTATGGTCAAGGTGTCTCAATTGATAAAATAATAGAAATTACTAATGATTTCATGCCAAAAGCATATATAAAGCCAACTCACTCAGTTATCTTGACATTAGATGATGACACACGTCTAACAAGAGAAACAACACGCGATGATAATTCAAAAAAAGACACTTTCGAGTCAAAATCGATGGATTTCCAACATGCAGTAGATTCCGCATATCTAAAAATTGCGAAAAAATTCGGTATATCAACACTTGATGCTTCTCCGACTCCAAACGAAATTCAAGAAGAGCTTAAAAAACTTTTTTCAATTTAAATTTCTTATGCTATAATTAAAAAGAATTAAAGGGTGGTTTTTTGAATAAAGTAGCAAGTTATCTCAACCAATACATCTCAGGCAACGTCTTTGACAAAGACGCAATTCTTGAAGCTTATTCTACAGATAGATCTATATTGAAAATAAAACCACGATTCGTTGCTCTACCGGAGAATACGCAAGATCTCAGCAAAATTCTAACCTTTATAAATCAACTAGCAATTAAAAACTACAAAATCCCAATTGCAGTAAGAGGCAGTGGCTTAGATAAAACTGGTGCAGACCTCACAAACGGAATGGTTATCTCTATGGAAAAGATGAACCATATCAAAGAAATAGATCCTCGTAGCAGACTCGTACGCGTAGAAGCCGGGGTCACATTAGGGCAATTAAACTCGGCATTATCATTACATGGGTTGACAATCGCAATCAACGCACATCCGGGGCACACTATTGGCGGGATAATTGCTAATTGCCAAGTTGATTCTTTCGCATCAAAATATGGAGGCGTCATCAAGCATATTGAAAGAATCGAAGCAGTGTTATCAAACGGAGATCGCTTACAGACTACAAAAATGAGCCATAAAAAGATGGAACAACTTAAAGATGGCAAATCATTCGAAAATAGGATTTACAAAAACATTGACGAACTATTATCGAATCAAAAACAAACGATAAATAATCTAGCAAATAGTAGCTACGATTCTAGTGGTTATCCAGCAGTAACTTGCGTAAAAACAGACAAATCATTCGACCTTGCTCCAATATTCTTGGCTTCACAAGGCACACTTGGCATTATCTCTGAAATAATACTACGTTGCGACGTCTCACCATCACCTTCAAGGCACTTGCTCGTTACATTCAACTCAATTCAAAAAGCGTTAGAATTTCTTAATTTCGCCCTACCACTGAATCCAGCCGAAGCGAACATTTATGACATGCGGATTTTCGAAAAATCAGAAGAATACGGCAAAAAGTTAAAATTTATCACAAAGAAAACAGGGGATGACAGTTTTCTCGTTGTATTAAATTTCAACGAAAGTAACAAAAAGAATTCTAAACATTTTAGCAAATGTTTAGAACATCTTCCAAGAAGATCAAATTACTTCGTTGAAGATAAAGAAAACCAAATTTATTTAAAGGAGTTGATCGGTGCGCTAAATAACTATCTCAACAGTGATGCGCGTGGCGAAAGATTCGGTTTCTTGGATGATTTTTACATTCCATCATTAGAGCTCGGTGCATTTATAGAGGATTTAGTTAAAATTGAAAAGAAATTCAAAATAGATTTACCAATCTATGGATCCTTTGCCACAGAAAACTACTATGTAAGACCAGATATTAAACTAGAAATGCTGGAGCCAAAAAAAGATGAGAACGACAAAACCATAGAGCCTCCAATTATAAGTCTAATAAGAGTATTCCACGAAGCTATTTTAATACACAAGGGTTCCTTCACTGGTGGCGCACCAGAAGGTCGCAGCAAAGCGTTCGTCACAACCCCAGCCATGAGCGAAGAGCGCAAAAATCTTTACGAAAAAATCAAAGAAATTTTTGACCCGAATAGTATTTTAAATCCAGATATCAAACTAGGTATCGAGCAAAAACAGATTATAAAAAACCTCCGCACTTCTTACGACGACCATATTGTGATATAATCACCCCATGAAAACTACAACAAAGAAAATATCCGACACTAGGGTGGAGCTTAAAGTCGTCCTTGACGAAAAAGATCTATCAACCGCTCGCAAAAAAGCAATCGAGCATCTTGCAAAAGAAATTAAAGTTCAAGGTTTTAGAAAAGGCAAAGTGCCAGCATCCGTTGCCGAAAAAAACCTTGATCCAAACGAAATCAACAATGCTGCATTAGAAATTGCCATCCGCTCCACTATTCCGGCCGCATTTGAAGAAGCTAAAGAGTCTCCTCTTATGATGCCAGAAGTAAACGTAATAAAATACGTTCCAAACGAAACCGCCGAATATCTTGCTACAGCCGACATTTTACCAGATATCAAATTAGGCGCCTTCAAAAACTTGAAAGTCAAAAAAGTTGAGACTAAAGCTAGCCAAAAAGATATTGACGAAGTTATCGAAAACATCAAGAATGCGTATGCCGAAAAGAAAGCTGTCAAGAAAAAAGCAGCCATGGGCGACGAAGTTATCATCGATTTCGTTGGTAAAAAAGACGGCAAAGCCTTTGATGGTGGCACCGCTAAAGATTTCGCTCTAGGCCTCGGCTCAAAACAATTTATTCCAGGCTTTGAAGAAGGAATCGTTGGCCATGAACCAGGCGACAAGTTCAATCTTGACCTCACCTTCCCGAAAGATTATCACAGCAAAGATCTTGCCGGTAAAAAGACAGTTTTTGAAGTATTGCTAAAACAAGTCAACGAACTCAAAAAACCAGCCGAAGATGATGGACTAGCCAAAAAGTGTGGCCCGTTCAAAACCATGGCTGAACTTAAAGCCGATATCAAGAAAAATCTCGAAATCCAAAACGAGCACAAAGCCAACGAGAAATACAAAAACGATCTCGTCGACGCTCTCGTTGCTAAATCCAAAATCCCAGTACCAGAAATCCTAATCTCTGACCAACTCCATTACATCAAAGATGACATCAGCCGCAACGCTGCCTCTCGTGGTATGAGCTTCGATGACTATCTCAAGCAAGTTGGCCAAACTGAAGAAGAATGGGAAAAAGAAGCCAAAAAGATTGCCGAAGCAAGAGTTAGAGCATCGCTTGCACTCCAAGTACTCGCTAAAGAGCAAAAAATCACTGTAGACGATAGCACAGTCGACGCCAAAATCGCCGAGCTAAGAGACGTTTATCAAAAATCCCCAGAGGCTATTAACAACCTCAAAGATCCTCAAGTTCGCATGGAAGTCAAAAATCGCCTCACCATCGAAAAAACTCTCGAATTTCTCGTTAAAGCCCAAGGATAAGCTTGACTTTTTAACACTATACCTGTATAATACAGGATAAGAGTTTCACGCTTGATTGTTATTGCTGTAAACAACCAAGCAAATCAATTATTAACTTATAATTAAGGATATTTTAACTGTGCCAACTATTAATCAGTTGATTCGTAAACCTAGAAAAAGCTCAGCCAAAAAATCCAAGGCTCCAGCACTAGGTTCAATCGTAAACACGCTTAAAACCCGTTACTATGATCAAGCTGCTCCACTCAAACGTGGTGTCTGCATCAAAGTAACTACCAAAACACCAAAGAAACCGAACTCAGCTCTTCGTAAAGTTGCTCGTGTCCGTCTTACTAACGGTCAAGAAGTTTGGGCTTACATTGGTGGTGAAGGTCATAACCTCCAGGAGCACGCTGTTGTGCTTGTCCGCGGTGGTCGTGTGCCAGATCTTCCAGGTGTTCGTTATCATATTGTTCGTGGTACCCTCGATCTTCAAGGCGTCCAAGGCCGCAAACAAGGTCGTTCTAAATATGGTGCCAAAAAGGAGGATAAGTAATTATGCCACGCAAAACTACTAAATCTCTGGAACGCAAAGTCCTCCCAGATCGCAAATATCAATCAATTTTAGTTCAACGCCTTATCAATAAATCAATGCTCGATGGCAAAAAACAAGCTGCCGAACGCGCAGTTTACGCTGCATTAGAAGGTGCCGCCAAAAAACTAGGTAGCGAAAATCCTGTCGAAGTTTTCGAAAAGGCTCTCGCTAACGTTTCACCAGACTTTGAAGTTAAGTCTCGTCGTGTAGGCGGTGCTAACTACCAAATTCCATTCCCAATCTCTGGTCACCGTCAGCTACACTTTGCCTTTTCTTGGCTCGTTCAATCCGCTCGCGCCCGCCAAGGCATGCCATACAGCAAACGCCTCGAGCTCGAAATTATCGATGCTTACAACGAAACTGGTGCCGCCTTCAAGAAAAAAGAAGACTGCCACCGCATGGCCGAAGCAAACCGTGCTTTCGCACACTTCGCTCGCGCTTAATTGGTTTCGAAAAAAGACCCTTCGGGGTCTTTTTTTTGTTTTATAGAAGCGCGCTCGAAACTTCCGACCACCCTGTTATTTTCTGATGAAAACGCGTTCAAAAGTTCCGAAAAAACACTAGCTATTTTCATCCTGCTCGTGCTATAATATAAAAAAATATACCCAGGAGGAAAAATGGTAAAACTAGCAATCAATGGTTTCGGTAGAATTGGCCGCTGTGCTTTCAAAATCGCTTTCGACCGCAACGATATCGAAATTGTAGCTATCAACGATTTAACAGACAACAAAACTTTAGCTCATCTTTTGCAGTATGATTCATCTTATGGCACATATAGCAAAAAAGTTACGAGCGATGAAGAAAACCTCATCGTAGACGGCAAAAAAATTCGTGCTTTATCAGAAAAAGACCCAGCCGCTTTACCATGGAAAGAGCTCGGCGTAGACGTAGTCATTGAATCGACTGGCCTATTTACTGACCCAGCCAAAGCCAAAGCTCACCTCGATGCAGGTGCTAAAAAAGTCGTCATCTCCGCGCCAGCCAAAGGCGAGGGTGCAAAAACCATCGTACTGGGTGTTAACGAAGACGTCCTCGAAGAATCCGACACTATCATTTCTAACGCATCTTGTACTACTAACTGTATTGCCCCGGTAATGAAAGTCCTAGAAGATAACTTCGGCATTGAAAAAGCCATGATGACTACAGTTCACTCCTATACTGCATCGCAAAAACTTCAAGATGCGCCAGCCAAAGATCTCCGCGAAGCACGTGCCGCCGCTGAAAATATTGTCCCAACCACTACTGGAGCTTCAAAAGCCGCTGCACTCGCAATCCCATCTCTAAAAGACAAATTCAACGGTCTTTCAGTTCGTGTTCCAACTCCAGTTGTATCACTCTCCGATATCACCGCAGTTGTTAAACGCGACGTCACCAAAGAAGAAATCAACGACGTCTTCAAAAAAGCCGCTCACGAAGCTTACTATGAGGGTATTCTTGACGTCACTGAAGAAGAACTTGTCTCATGTGATTTTCGCGGCAACTCCCACTCTTGCATCGTGGATCTTCCACTTACCGATGTCGTCGCTGGCAACCTTATCAAAGTTGTCGCCTGGTATGATAACGAATGGGGCTATTCTAATCGCTTAGTCGAATTAACCGCTGACTTTGGAAAGGCTGCCTGAATGACAAAAATTTTCATCGGAGCAGACCACCGCGGGTTCGAAAAAAAGAACCGACTAGCCGAATATCTTATACAGAACGGCTTTGAGGTAGTCGATCTTGGCGCTGATAGCTACCAAGAAACCGATGATTATAATGATTTCGCAACGAAAGTCTCAAAGTCAGTCCGAGAAAGCCTAGGAAGCTACGGCATTTTGCTCTGCGGCTCAGCTCATGGCATTTCTATCCAAGCCAATCGTTTTAAAGGTATCAGAGCTATAGTCGGTTTCAATACTAGACTTGCCAAGATTGGACGAGAACACAACGATGCTAACATTCTTTGCTTATCAGCTGATTTTCAAGAACTTGAAGAAATGAAAAATATAGCAAAAACTTTTTTAAACACGGAGTTTTTAAACGAAGAGCGCCTAGTGCGTCGAAATAATCGCCTAGATGAGGAGGGTCAATAATGGCAGTAATTGTACCGGCAGTACTTGCTACAGATATTAGCCAATATCGTCGTTACATAGAGGTTTATAACAACTTCGCTAAACGCATCCAGGTAGACATCACTGACGGCGAATTTGCTCAAAACCAGACCATCGACGAATCCAACATCTGGTGGAATAAAGACAAGACCGTTTGTGATGTCCACATGATGGTGACAAATCCATCTCAACATATCCAAACTCTCATCAAAATAAATCCATCTCTGGTAATCTTTCACTGTGAAGCTAGCGAAGATCTTCTACCAATTTTTGACCAATTAAAAAACGCTGGAATCAAAACAGGCGTAGCTTTCTTAAAACAAACCTATCCTGGTAGTTCAAAAGCCAAACAATACCTCGAAGCTGCAGATCATGCGCTTATCTTTTCTGGCAAACTAGGGATGCAGGGTGGAGAAGCCGATCTTCTTCAAACGGAAAAAGTCGATATCATTCGCTCTATTAAACCAAATATTGAAATTGGCTGGGATGGAGGTGCTAATATGTCAAATGTTCGCGCATTAGCTCATAGTGGGATTGACGTAATCAACGTTGGAAGTGCTATTAGCCACGCCCAAAATGCTCCTGAAGTTTTTAATCAACTTACCGAAGAATTAGATAAAAATGGAGTAGTTATCTAATGGCAAGAATCGTCAGTTTAGGGTCGGCACTACAGGATATCTATCTCATTGATCGAGACGACTTCGTTTCTTCAAACTACAAAGGTCAATCAATTTTCGGCCAACTTGAAATCGGCAGCAAGGTCGACATTGACAAAATTTCATTTGAAGTTGGTGGTGGTGGCACTAATTCCGCCACATCATTTGCCAGACACGGTCACGAAGCAATATTTATAGGTAACATATCAAGAGACCCAGCAGGAGAAGCGATTTTGCAAACTCTTGATGATGAGGGGATAGATAGTAGTTATGTTGGCTTTTCTACTAAACTAAACACCGGATGTTCAGTCATCCTCCTAGATGCAAAAAGCGGTGAACGAACCATTCTAACCCACCGTGGCTCTTCTTCTAAATTTAATAACTTCGACGAATCAGACCTAGATCTCATACAACCAGACTGGCTCTATGCTACCACCATAGGCGGAGATATGGATACATTGCTTCGCTTCTTTGAAAAAGCTCATTCCATCAACTGTAAGGTTATGTTCAATCCTGGCCTCTCAGAATTAAAACAACAAAAAAAGCTTATCGGGCTACTTGACGAGGTAGATGTTTTAATTGTGAATAAACAAGAGGCGGCCGAAATTGTTCCTGGTCAACTTCTAACTGAGCTCTTGTCTAAGCTGTCTAATTATGTCCAAACTGTGATTATTACCGACGCCTCCATGGGCGCCATCGCTACCAACGGTATCGAGACATATCGTCTCGGGATCTACGAAGACGTTAAAGTAAAAGATTCCACTGGAGCAGGAGATGCTATGGGCTCTGGTTTCCTAGCTCATCTAGCTTATGGTTTTTCGTTTAAAGAATCTCTGATTTTTGGTGCAGCCAATTCTACATCAGTAGTCAAAAATCTCGGTGCTAAAAAAGGTATTTTAACTGGAGAAGAAAAACTCCATCCAATGCCAATACAGGAGGTAAAATAATGTTCGCTGACCACGATACGATTGAACAATTAAACCTTGCCGATCTTGAGCGAGCTTCTGCCTATGCTAAAGACCTAAGTGATGGCTTAAAGATTGTTCGCACCTTCCCGCAAGGCGTCACAATTTTTGGCTCCGCCAGACTTCCACAAGAAAGCAAATACTGTCAAAAAGCCCGAGAGCTCGGACAGCTACTTGCCCAAAACGGCCATACTGTCATTACTGGTGGTGGTCCAGGTATCATGGAGGCAGCCAATCAAGGAGCCTACGAATACGGAGGTCGTTCAATTGGTTTAAATATCACATTATCGCATGAACAACATCCGAATCCTTATCTTACCGATATGCTTCAGTTCAAATATTTCTTTGCGCGCAAAGTCATGCTCGCTATGTCAGCCAAAGTTTACGTCTTTTTCCCGGGCGGATATGGTACCATGGATGAATTTTCCGAAATAACAATTCTAATGCAAGAAGGCAAGATGCCAAAAATGCCAGTATTCTTATTTGGCAAATCTTTTTGGAAACCGTTAGACAAGTTTTATAGCTCAAAATTGCTCACGAATAAATTAATCAAATCAAGCGATCTCAAAATTTATAGACTCACAGACAACGTTAAAGAAATCGTTGCGGCCGCAAATAAAATCGGCCATCCAAAAATCAAAACCAACTATTACGATGGCTTTAGCGCCAGTAATGGTTAATATATAATTAGAATATGCCAAAGTTCAAGTTAGTTAGTAAATTCAAGCCTACCGGCGACCAGCCTAAAGCTATCGCCGATTTAACTGCAGGCATTAAAAAGGGAATTAGGGAACAAACTTTGCTCGGCGTAACGGGTTCTGGTAAGACTTTCACCATGGCCAACATTATTCAAAATGTACAAAAACCAACCCTTATCCTAGCTCACAACAAAACCCTCGCGGCACAGCTCTACTCAGAATTTCGCGACTTTTTCCCAGAAAACGAAGTTCACTATTTTGTTAGTTATTTTGATTATTATCAACCAGAAGCTTACATTTCTTCTACCGATACTTACATCGAAAAAGACTCCGCAATAAACGACGAAATTGATCGTTTACGTCACGGCGCTACTGAAGCATTATTAACTCGGGATGACGTTATCGTAATTGCATCAGTTTCGTGTATCTACGGCATCGGTTCGCCAAGTCATTACACAGCCATGTCTTTGCCACTCACCAAAAAGAATGGCTCTTGGGAAACACCACAAAATGAAAATGGAATTCTTGCTTTAGATCAACAATCGTTCATCAAGCACCTTGTTACTATGCAATACCACCGCAACGATATCGCTTTTGAACGCGGTAATTTCCGCGTCATGGGAGACACTATTGATCTATTCCCGGCCAACGGTGAATATGCTTATCGCTTTGAATTTGGTTTTGATAATCTCGAATCTGTCAAAATCATCGACCCGCTCACTATTGAAGTCCGCGAAAAACCAGAACATGTTCATATTTTCCCAAACACTCATTATGTTACACCTAGAGACCAACTAGAACACGCCCTAATCACCATTAAACAAGAATTTGATGAAAGAGTGGCCTACTTTGAGAAAAATCAAAAATATCTTGAAGAACAACGTCTCTCACAGCGTACAAAATATGATCTCGAAATGTTAGCCGAAACTGGCTTTGTAAAGGGAATCGAAAATTACTCTAGACATCTAGATGGCAGAAAACCAGGCGAACCGCCTTCTACGCTTCTTGATTTCTTCCCAAAAGATTTTCTATTGCTTGTCGATGAGTCGCATATGACATTGCCTCAAGTCCGTGGCATGTACAACGGCGATCATTCTCGTAAGGAAACTCTTGTAGAATATGGATTTAGGCTACCATCCGCCCTTGATAATCGTCCGCTCACGTTTGACGAATTCAACCAGCACATCAACCAAGTAGTTTATATTTCCGCCACTCCAGGAGATTATGAATTAAATAACTCACCAAAACCAGCCGAACAAGTCATTCGCCCAACCGGACTCCTAGACCCAGAGGTTGAGGTAAGAGGCTCAAACGGCCAAATCGATAATCTTCTCGAAGAAATCGATCAACGCATTGCTAAAAAACAACGCACTTTAGTTACTACTCTCACAAAGCGTATGGCTGAAGATTTAACCGAACATCTCAAAGAGCGTGGCATAAAGACCGCCTACGTACATTCCGATATCGACACATTAGAGCGTGGCGATATTTTAAGAGATTTACGAGCTGGAGTTTATGATGTATTAGTCGGTATTAATTTATTGCGCGAGGGGCTTGATCTTCCCGAAGTCTCACTTGTTGCCATCTTAGATGCCGATAAAGAAGGGTTCTTAAGATCCGAATCAGCGCTTATCCAAACCATCGGTCGCGCCGCCAGGCACGTCGAAGGCAAAGTCATCATGTACGCCGACAACATCACTGAAAGCATGGAAAAAGCCATCTCGGAGACCAACCGCCGTCGCGAAATTCAACAGAAATACAACGAAGAACACCATATTACTCCTAAATCTATTAAAAAAGCTGTCGGAGAAGGGCTACGCGCTATCATTCCAGAAAAAGAAAAGACCAGCAAACTAGATCTAAGAAAAGTGCCAAAAGAAGAATACCCGACACTTATCAAAGAACTCACATCCCAAATGCAACTCGCTGCGGCCAATTTAGAGTTCGAACAAGCCGCACTCCTTCGCGATCAAATCGACTCCATCAAAAGCGAAATGAAAAAGTAAAATTCCCCTGTATATTATCGATTTTCGTGGTATAATTTTGACTATGGATACAAGCGACAAACAAATCGAACATTTGGCAAAATTGTCAGATTTTTCATTGTCTGAAAAAGATTCTAAAAGTCTTGGTAAAGATTTAGAAAGCATCATCAATTATATTTCTCAATTAGACGAGCTAGACACTAAAGATGTCGAGCCAACCTATCAAGTTTTCGAAATGGAAAACGTTTGGCGAGACGACGAAATCATCCCTCAAGAAGCCACCAGAGAAGAACTTCTAGCTCTCTCTAAAGAACAAGAAGATAATCAAATAAAAATTCCAAAGGTACTATAATGAAAATCGCCAATAAAACCGTTACTGCAACTCAACTCGTAAAAGATGCTTTGGCCAAGGCCAAACATTTTGAAGATTACAATATTTTCACCTTTCTAAACGAAGAAGGCGCCCTTAAAAAAGCCGCCGAAATCGACAAAAGAATCGCAAATGGCGAAAAAGTCGGCAAACTCGCCGGTGTCCCATATGCTTTAAAAGATAACTTCCTCAGTAAAGAAGGGAATACCACTGCATCCAGCAAAATCTTAGAGCCATTTAAAAGTCCTATTACTGCTACCGCCGTCAAAAAACTAGAAGACGAAGACGCTATCATGATTGGCCGCACCAACATGGACTCTTTTGCCCACGGTTCTTCCACCGAAAACTCCTATTTTGGTCCAACTTTAAACTCCGCCGATAAAGCTCGCGTTGCCGGAGGTTCTTCCGGTGGCTCTGCTGTTGCTGTTGCTCTAGATATCGTCGAATTTGCCACCGGCACCGATACTGGCGGGTCAATCAGACAACCAGCCTCCTTCAACGGTATCTACGGTCTTAAACCAACCTATGGCACCATTTCTCGCTATGGCGTCATCGCTATGGCTTCTAGCACCGACTGTATTGGTTTCTTCACTAAAACCCCAGAAGATATGGATCTTTTAATGTCTATCACTGCTGGCCAAGATAAAAACGATCTCACCACCTTGCCAGACTATTACGACAAGTCAGAGGCTAAAGAAGTTAAAAAAGTTGGCATCATTAAAGACTTCGACAACGATGCCGTTTCACCGGAACTATCTCACGCGCTTAAGATAAAGGTAGAAAAGCTCAAAAAACAGGGGTACGAGATCGTAGAGCTAAGCATGCCAAGCCTAAAATATGCTCTTGCCGTTTATTACATTATTGTCCCAGCCGAAATCGCCAGCAACCTATCTCGCTATGATGGCATCCGCTACGGCTTCCGCAGTGACAACATCACAGACCTAGAGAGTATTTATACTTCCTCCAGAAACGAAGGCTTTATGGATGAAAACAAGCGCCGCATCATGATTGGTAACTTCGTACTCTCGTCTGGGTTTTACGATGCTTATTATCTCAAAGCCCAAAAAGCCCGCACGCTCATCATCAAAGAATATGAAGAAGCATTCAAAAAATGCGATGTTATTCTTACCCCAGTTTCACCAAACCAAGCCTTTAAACTCGGAGAAAAGGTCAACGATCCAGTTTCAATGTATCTAGAAGATGTTATGTCTGTCCCAATTAACCTAGCCGGTCTACCAGGCCTTACTATCCCAGCAGGCACTAGCGAAAAAGGCCTACCAACCGGACTTCAGCTCATCGGCCCACGTCGCAGCGACAAAACTCTAATTAACTTTGCAAAGGAGCTAAAATAATGCAATCTTCAACTATAGTTTTTCTCGTTGCTGTCCTTGTAGTAGGCGTATTAATATTCGTCGCCATTTTACTCACCAGTAAACGTAGTCATTCATTTGATACTGTCGAATATCAAACTAATTTTCTGGAAATAGAAAACAATCTTATAAAAGATAATAAGGCATCCTATAACATGACCGTAGTAAACGCCGACAAGCTGCTAGATAAAGCTCTTTGTGAAATGGGCGTTCCTGGCAAAACCATGGGGGAACGCATGAAAAAACTCGGCAACACGAGATTTACACAAACCAACGCCGTTTGGCACGCGCACAAACTCCGCAACCAAATTGCACATGAGCACAATTTTCAACTAGATTATAATCAAGCCAGACATGCACTTTTAGTCTATAAACAGGCATTAAAAGATCTAGGAGCAATCTAATGAGCAGATACGAAATTACAGTAGGCATTGAATGTCACGTTCAACTTTCCACCAAAACTAAACTCTTCTCCGAAGTCGATAATGACGCTCGCGGTAAAGAACCAAACTCTTGTGTGTCTCCCGTTGATTACGCTCTCCCTGGCATGCTACCAAGATTGAATGGCGAGGCAATTAAGTTTGCTATCCGTGCCGGCAAAGCCATGAACTGCGAAATAAATCCAAATTCTCGCTTCGATCGTAAGCATTATTTCTATCCAGATTCACCAAAAGGATATCAAATTACTCAGTTCTATCACCCAATTATTGGCGCCGGTTATATCGAACTTCCAGATGGTACTAAAATTCGCATTGAGCACGCCCATCTAGAAGGTGACGCCGGTAAACTCACGCATTTTAGCAATTATTCGTTAGTTGATTTAAACCGCGTCGATACGCCACTCATCGAAATCGTTTCTATGCCAGACATTCATTCAGCTAAACAAGCTCACGATTATTGCAAAGAACTCTGGCGTGCTATGGTTTATGCTGGAGTCACTAACGGCGATCTTTACAACGGCAATATGCGATTCGATGTTAACATTTCACTCGCACCAGAAGGCTCCGACAAACTCGGTACTCGCGCCGAAATCAAAAATCTAAACTCTTTCCGCTCTGTCGAACATGCCGTAGAATACGAATACGAACGTCAGTCAAAACTCCTCGATAAAGGAGAAAAAATCAAACAAGAAACTCGTGGCTGGAGCGATGCCACTGGCAAAACCACTCCACAACGTAGCAAGGAAGAGGCTCAAGACTATCGCTATATGCCAGAACCAGATCTTCCACCGATTCGTTTATCTAAAAAGTTTATCGAAGAAGAAGCCGCCAAGCTCCCAACCACTCCAAAACAATACCGTGAAAAATTCAAAAATATCATCGCAAACGACACCCTCGAAATCCTCCTTGACTACAAACCGTTGATGGAAAAGTTGGCTGAACTTAAAGAAAAAAGTGTCGCTCGCGTATCTAATTTATTCACTTCAGTCCTACTTGCCGAAGAAAAATCCGTTGAAATGTTAAATAGTTTACCAACTGCAACTCAACTTTCCGAACTCTGCGAAATGACCGAGAAGAAAGAGCTATCATCAACCGCATCAAAAGAAGTTTTCTTACGATTCTTCGATCCAGACATGAAACAAAAAACCGCTCGTGACATCGCTAAAGAGCTAAATCTCCTTCAAGAAAACGATCTTAGCGCGCTCGAGAAAATCGTCGATGGGGTCTTAGCCAATCCAGCCACCAAACAGGCTCAAGAAGATTTCAAGGCCGGACAAGAGAAAGTAATTGGTTTCCTCGTAGGCCAAGTTATGAAAGCATCACAAGGAAAAGCCAACCCATCATCTGCCCAGGAAATTCTTCGTCAAAAACTCAAAAACTAGACAGATATTGACTTTTTTACTCTTTTGTGCTATAATGATAAAGATATAGTTAAATCTTATATAAGGGGGGATTACTTTGAGAAAATACTATATCTCTGTCAAAGGGACATTAATACCATTCCGTATCAAAAGAGAAGATTTCTCTAAAGTGGCACCATGCAACACTGATACACTCGTTAGATTCAATAGTAAAGGAATAGCCACAGTAGATAAAAAAGCAGATGAGCTTTATGCATATTATGCTGGAGCTCATGAATGCATTTGTATGGGATGTTATAAAAACCTTGCACCTAAGGTAAAAAACGAAGAGGATCGCTGCGGCGCAATCGATATCATGCTGATGGAACAAATGCCCGTAGAATACCGCGAAGTCTACCGGCAAAAAAGAATCAAAATGTTTGAGACGCTCATAGCAAATGATTTAAGCCCGAGCAGAAACAGATTATTCAAAAATTCAATCAAGATCCTCAAAAACACCAGAGTCGATTAAGGTCGACTCTTTTTTCAATGCTATAATAATTCTATGCACGAAAGTTGGAAACCTTTTTTAGAATCAGAATTTGGAAAACCTTATTTTCAGGAATTATCTAAATTTTTATCTGAAGAATACGCAAATAAAACTATTTTCCCAAAGAAAACTCAGGTTTTTTCTGCTTTTACAACTAATCTAGATGATGTAAAAGTCGTAATTCTCGGCCAAGATCCATATCACACACCTGGCGCCGCTCACGGCTTAGCATTCTCTGTGCCAAATTCCGAGCCCATCCCTCCATCTTTAGTTAACATTTATAAAGAAATCGATAGTGATATAGGTCATCACACCAATAAAACTGGTTATCTCAAAAACTGGCAAGATCAAGGAGTTTTACTTTTGAACAATGTCCTCACAGTAGAAGCCCACAAAGCCGGTTCACACCGAAACCACGGTTGGGAAACCTTTACCGAAGCAACTATTAAGTATCTTAACGAAACTAAAGATCACTTAGTATTTCTGCTTTGGGGCAGAGACGCTAGAAGTAAAAAATCACTCATAGACCAATCTAAACATCTTGTTCTAGAAGCTGCCCATCCATCACCACTCTCCGCCTACAGTGGATTTTTTGGTTGTAAACACTTTTCTAAAACCAATGAACAGCTCGAAAAATGGGGAAAAGCAAAAATCGTCTGGTAAAAATAGCAAAAAAAATTTACAATAAGTATTATGGGTTTACCAGAAAAAATCGGTTCTACAAATAATGAACAATCTCCCAATGAATGGGAATCTATTGACGTAGAAGCAGAAATCAAAAGAATAACGAGAGAGATAGAACGAGAATTTGATAAAATAGACCCGCGTTACGATTCTCCCGCAAACAACAAAAATCTGACACTTGGGCCACTACCAAATAGTCAACCCAAAACTCAAGGTTCCATTGAAATTCCACACTTTAAATCAGAAAAAAATTCACCAGACGAAAAAATCGACCAACCAACTAAACGATTCTCTCCGCCATCAATTCCAAACTCTAAGCATTCTAGCTCAACTACAAATCTCGAAATCCCAAAAATTCAACCTTCAACACTGCATTTTACAGATGAAGATTTCACGAAATCCGAAAAAAGTTTTTCTCCAATAGAAAAAACTAAAGTTCACCATCATCAACAACAGGAAGCTAAAAAAGAAACGGATAATCTTTCAGAAAAAGCACGCGAAATTAAGAATAGACGCAAGCGAATAGGACAAAAGGTCATTGCGGCACTACTCGTTGCAGCTACAGTCACGACAGTTGCTAGCGCCAAAAAAGGCAATAAAAAAACGTATGCTGCCGAACCAACCAACGGCAACAGTATAGAAAACATCGTAGACGAACCAAAACAAGAAACGCCTTTCTCATTCAATGAAGAAACAAACGAAGTTACTATACCTGAGACAAGCACCACAAAAGAAGAAACGACAAAAGAAGAAAGTACAAAAACCGAAACCACTACCGAAAATGGAACAGAAGCAAGTGGAACAACAGCTGAAAACATCCAAAACCCAGACGATACAGTAGAAATGGACATGAACGTAAAACTAGAGCTTACCGATTCCATGAAAAAACAACTTGAAGAAGTTAAAAACATCTACGAAAAGCATATCGAAACCTACAAAGAAATTGCCAATACAGTCAAAGAAGAAACTGGATTAAATATTCTTCCAGAAACGATCTGTGCTATCCACTACAGAGAGTCGGGTTGCAATTTCAGCACCTATCTTCATAATGGCCAAAAACTAGGGCAAACCACCACACTTGTGCCAAAAGGAATCTATTTCGAAGACTTTGCACCGGCAGCTATCGATGCAATTAAGAGGGAAATTTCACAGTTTAAATATAATACTAAGAGATTTAATCTTAAAAACGATTTATCAACATTATCTAGCATCGCTATGTTCACCGAAACTTTCAACGGAACAGGCGCCAGGGATTATCACGACACAAATTCTTCATATGTTTATACAGGGACAAATCTATATAAAGGTGGTATGTATACTGGCGATAGTCAGTGGAGTGAAACCGCCAAAGATACCAGAGTTGGTACCTTACCTATCTTCCTATATTTGCATCAATCACAAAATGAAGCGCAAAATCAATAAACTAAATCCACTTGGCTAAGCGATTGTACTCTTCAGAATTCTTATCATAAGAATCCAGTATATCCTGGGTATAAGTTTTCCCGTTAGTAATATTTAAAGTTTCAACTTCAGGCATTGCAGCAAGAAGCCTGATTACAGCCTCATCGGTGTCGACATTTGTCATAGTTTTAGTAGTTTTATTATAAGAAGCAACACGAAGTTCCTTATATACGAACCTTTTAATTCCTGCTTGCAAACAATATTTCAAACAGTTTTCACATGTTGCAATACGATTATATAAAGTACAACCGGTCAAATCTCGCTGTGCAAACAACACCGCATTCATCTCGGAATGAATAGCAAAATAATATTTCATTGGACGTTCAGACAGTGTCAGCTTAGTTTCATCCGCACCTTGAATCGTACCATTATAACCAAAAGATACCGGACGATGCCTAGAATCTACAATCACACACCCATTTTGTGAGGAGGGGTCCTTAGATTTTTTTGCCACTTCATCGGCAATGTCCATAAAATATTGATCCCATTCAAGCTGTTTTGTCATCTTTTTCGCCTCTTTTTTATATCCTACCTTAAAACAAATCAAAAATCAAATCACAAGTTAATTACGCTTAAGGTTGTAGTTTTTAAAGGCTTTTTCTAAACTGCCACCAAAACTAATTAAGGGAAAATATGGAATATCTTAATAAAATCAAATACAGCTTGCTACTTTTGCCGCTGCTATTACTAAACGTTCAAAACAGCCAAACTATTTCAAAGGATGAATGTAAAGACGTGGCTTTTGTATTCGCAAGAGGTTCAGGCGAATCATTAAATGATAAAAATTATCAAGAATTTAAAAACAAAATCGAAGAGAACATCAGCGGTAAAAGTATAAAATACAGTTTTTACGAACTAGGCAGCTCGCCACAGAATGGTCACCAGTATCCCGCTACGGCAATCGGGTTTAATTCGTTGTCTGAAGTTATCAACAGTATAGGTGCTTATGTGAGCGCAGGAGAATCTTATGCGTTTGGCGATAGTGTAAAAACAGGAACGGAAGAGTTGACTTCTTATATCAATGCTACAAGTTCTAACTGCAAATCAACTAAATATGTAATTTCTGGATATTCACAGGGCGGCCTTGTAGTGTCTAACGCCATCAAGACAATAGATTCTTCCAAAATAATTTACGCCGCCACTTTAGGGGACCCAAAACTGTACTTACCAGAAGGTTCTGGATCAAATCCAGACGCTTGCCGCGGTAAAAACTTATCTAATTACCGTGCTTACGTGCCAGACTGCAAAGCATATGAAGGAATATTGGGGAAAAATGATCCGTATCAACCAAATAACTATATCGACAAACTAGGTGCTTGGTGTAATTATCACGACATAATTTGTAGCAAATATATTTCAATCCTCCAGCCATTAAAAAGCCACGTCTCTTACGTATCAGACGGTATATATGACAAATTAGCAAAAGTAATTAATAATAAGCTTTCTGATCATTTTCCAGATAAAATACCAAAAGTCGAGGTCAATCTATCAACGCACGATGTAGCAATCTTGATAGATTCAACTGGCTCAATGTCTGGCTTAATCGAAAAATACAAATCTGAGGCTCTAAGACTAGCTAAGGAAGCCATAGATATGGACGGCCGCATCGCATTATACGAATATCGGGATCTTTCCGATCCGTTCGATCCAATTAGGCATTGCGGATTTGAAACGTGCACCTTAGACACATTCAAAGAAGAACTGGATTCCATCACCGTTTCTGGCGGTGGCGACGAATTAGAATCGGCAATGTCGGCATCACTAAAAGTATTAGACACCGAAAAATGGAAGCTTGGGGCCGTAAAAACTGTTGTACTTCTAACAGATGCTGGTTATCATCCAATCGACATAGATAAAGTTAGTTTTCACCAAGTCGTAAGACGTAGTCTAGAAATTGATCCAGTAAATTTCTATATCATCACAACACCAGAAACAGCCGAAGAATATCATAGTCTAGCCGAATCTACTGGAGGCAAAGTATACGATGTTACTGGAGAGCTCAGTTTATCTACAGATAGCATTATCGAAAGACCGACTGCAATTCTTTCCAATCCGGAATACAGTGCTCTCGTAGGGGAAGAACTGCTCTTTGATGCAAGCAGCTCAATTGCCTCGTCGAATATTACGAAATACGAATGGGATTTAGACTGTGACGGTGTTTTTGAAACAACCACAGTTAACCCCACCATCAACAAAGTTTACTTCGAACCAGTTTCAGGATATATCCAAGTTAGAATTACAGACAAAAATGGTTTAATTGGCACCATGTCTGCCAAACTCGATGTCTTAAGTAAAATAGATGAAGTAGAAACAGAAACAAAAATAATCAATTATGCTGAAAACGAAAACTCAATCACAATTGATTTTTCAAAATCGGAAGAAGAGAATGTATATCTAATCCTAAATGATGCGTTCCTTGGCAAGTTAACCGAAAATCATTTTACCATCACAGATTTAAACAAAAATATCGATAATACAATTTCATTAATACCATTTTCAAACACAGGAGAACGTGGAGAACCACAAACAATACTTATCAAAAATAAAACCAAATACAATAAAAAATTGCCTGTAAAGGCTCCCGATAGTGGCATCATGAAAAAAACTACTTCGAACTCAAATGCCAATGATCACCATACTCGCATTTATAAACGCCAAGATTTTTAGCACCATGATCATATTCAGTAACTTTAGCCGCCACTTCAGCTTCTTCTTTTGAGGCATAGCAGATCTTTTGAATCTCACCAACCCAACACCTTTTTGGTTCATAGATCTGATTTTTAGAATGTTTGTTTTGGCGACTCATAATCTCATTATGAGCACAAATATCCAGAAAAGTCAATATGCTTGTGTTTTTTGGCCACATGATATAAAATAAGACCAATATGGCATTTGGTCGTAATAAGGGAGATTCCGAAGAAGAGAGGTATGGCTTATTTCAGCCAGAAGATGAACGCTCTTATGGCCTTTTTGGGTCAGAAGAAGATAACGCCTATGGCGATTCTGATTTTTATAAAACATCAAAACCAAAAAGATCAAAAAAAGCCGAAAAAGCAGAGGACGCAAGCAGAAACCTAGGCGATGCCGAAAAAAGCGCTGTAGCTAGTCCAATTGCTAAAACTGGCGCGGGAGCAGCAAGTGTTCTAGGCGCCGAAGCTGGCGGAAGTTTCATAAATAATGTGCGTGGAGCCAAAGCCGGAGGCAAAAAAGGCGGTCTTAAAGGCAAACTTAAAAAAGGTGGCCCAATTGGTGCCATTATCGCACTGTTTATGGGCGTTGGCGGCCTTATGCTTGGTGGCCAAAGTCTCATGCCATTTAGCTTAGTTTCGCAGTTCATTGGTAACTTCGACTCAATGGGGGTTAGTACTTCCTTAAGATCAAGAAGTTTCTTTAGGTATCAAACAAACGGCGGTTTAACAAAAGATTGTATACATACGACATTCTTTGGAAAACATAAATTTAAAATAACGTCTAAACAAAGTGCTAAGTTAAAAGCCCAAGGAATAGAAGAAGTCGAGATAGGCGGCAAAACATATTTAGCATTAGATGATGGTTCACCAACAAGAACGCTTATAGCTCCAGACGACAGTTTAGCCTCAAAAATTGGTGATGGGTTTGAACTGGATGGCGAAAAATTTGGTAAATCCATAAGTTTTGATGAGGCATATTCAAAACTGGCCGATTTTAGAAATGCTTACAATAAAGCATCTCGTACCTGGAAAGGTTCTGTTGGAGCCTGGTTTGATAACCTTACACTTCGGTTCATAAATAGAATAGACACCTCGCGAAACCACTTCAAAAACTTCCGAGAAAGGGTGGAAGCAGAGGAGGCAGGAAATACTAAGTCTGCGAAAGCGGCAGAGCTAGATGTCGCAAAATCAGATATGAGTAAAGGTGCAGACGAAGTATCTGGGAGGGCGAAAGTAGGGGATATCGAATCGAAAACGAACGATGACGGGACAAAAACCGGAGAAATTAGCGAGGTCCCAGGCGAAGAGTCAAAGGTAAAGGCTGGGATGGACGTTGATGACGTTAAAGCAGAGGCTAATAAAGTAGCAAAATCAGCCAAGGCAGCCAAAGCCTCTGGCGCAGCTAATGTAGCACAAATGACAGCAAACGTCGTATGCGCAGTCGCAGGTGTTATTGGTTCAATTAGCATCCTAGCTGCAGCGGCTGAAGGTTTACAAGTTGTCAAATTAATATCGAGTTTTACTGAAGCCATTCAAAAAACACAATACGGAGAAGGTGTTGATTCTCCAATCCACGTCTTATCGGAATCTCTAGTGACTACCGCTGATACAAAAAGCTGGAGAGTCACCGACGAAGACGGAATCACCGTAGATAGTGTTAGAGAAGATGATGAAAGTCATGATATAGAAGAATATACTACAAGAGAAAATGTATCGGCTATGCAATCTGCGGGAATTGCTGCTTTATATGGCAATACGGCAGTAAACCAAAACGACCCGAGTGTCCAATCGTTCAATATTTCAGGAAGTTTCGATGGAATACTAAAAAAACTTGGAGTTGGAGCAGTATCATTTGTGACTTGTACTATCGCTAAAATCGCAACCGCAGCAGCAAGCGCCGTAATATCAGTCGTGGAAGCTATATTGTCAATGGGAACTTCTTTAATCAAGGATGTTGGTGTAAGTATTGCTACAAGTATAGCAATAGGAGCCGCTGTAACAGTTGCAATAAAGCTAATCGTGCCAAAGCTAGCTGCTATGCTAACCAGGGATTTGATTAGCAACCTAGCTGGAGAGGATCTTGGCAATGCACTTGTTTCTGGCGCAAATATGTATATGGGGAGCAATCATAGATCTGGAGGAGGTTCATTAACAAATAAAAGCGGGCTCTTAGCTTATTCAATTGAACATGAAAAAGTAATCGCTGATAATGCCGAATACGAACGCGCCAACCGTAGTCCTTTTGATGCGACATCTCAATACACTTTCTTAGGTTCGCTACTCACAAAATTTGCTTCATTCTATACCACTAGCTACACAGCCTCCGGCTTATTAACGACTCTCGGAAATATTACAAAGAGTTCTCTAAATTCTATACTTCCTTCTGCATCTGCAGTTACAGCTGCGAAAATGATCGAAGGAACTGGCAATTGCCCATACCTAGAATCTATCGGAGCTGTAGGCGACGCATACTGCAACCCGTATATTGTAACAGATGTAAAAAGTAAAACCATAGAAGAAAACCCTATCGACATCATCGACCGAGTAGCAAATCTTGATGGTGGCGAAAACTTTGATGGCCAAACCTCAAGTGGAGCGCCAAAAATAAAAGAAGGGTCTAATTTATCAAAATACGTTAAATACTGTAGCGAACGTTCATCAACTTTTGGCTTTGCCGATCAGAACATCTCAAATGACTTCCAAGTTGGCACAGTAGAAACAGATTCTGAAGCCGCAAATACGATAGCTAATTCCGGTATTGGTGCAATCCCTATCATAGGCGATGCATTAGATGTAATCCAAAACACTAACGTAGCAAGGAATATTGGCTGGATCACGGGAGAAACGTGCGTAGCGGGTAATACATCAGGGGGAGCCGATTATGGGAATGGAGTCACTTCTGCTACTCCAAGCTGGTCAGAAGAAGGCGAATATTATCAACGCTTCCTTGAAGACCAGCGCCTAATGGAGTCTATCGACCCAGAGTATACTTCATCCGAAGTTGCATATCTAGAAGAATATTATAGTAATCACCCTCTAGATAATTCCTATGAAGGGGTTCTTGCACGACAATCTGGTTTAACAAAGGAGAATGTTATTATTGCTCTAGAAACAATGAAGTATCTAAACTACATCGCCGAATATGACCCATCTACCAGATATGATTTCACAGACGACAATGACTATACTAAGAAAACCTATATAGATTCTGGTAATAACGTCGCGGTTGATTCAGAAACCGTCATAACAGAGTACGCCATCATCTACAACGATATTAGAAATCGCACTACAACCGTGTAAAAGCATGAAAAAAGAGCGTCTAGCCTAAGACGCCCTTTCTGCTGGTGTGATAATCTTCAAGGTCACAGCGAACACCATCGGAAGCGCTGCGCAAAGAATCATTTTTTCTGAGGTTTAAAATTGTCGAAACGGCATATATAACAGTTTCTTCATCAACATCATTAAGCACTACATCGCCAAGCCTGATTGAAAAACCATCATCAACATATTCAGTTGTGGTTATAAGCTCTTCCCACTCATCTCCAACTACGTCAATAAATGTGTTTTTCTTGTTATCGACCGAAAACTTTCTTTTTCCGCAACGCCAAATAGTTAATTTCTCGCCATTCATAAGTTGAGGTTCGAATCTTTTGACTGCCGGAATATAACCAAGATCTGTAGCATAAACATCGAGTAGAAATGTTCTGCCATTCCAATACTTATCGTTCTGTAAATCATCTTCATAATTTCGATTACCAACTTGCAATGTTTTGTTTTCTTTCCAAGAATAATATAGTTCTTCTGAGTTAAAAACTATCCTATCTTGAAAAGCAACAAAGATCGCAAGTAGTATTACCAGCAACATCAAAAATCGAATAAAATGCTTCACCCGTATCACTCCTAAAGTACAAAATAGATTTATAATTCTATTATACAACATAAAATATAAAAAATCAAATATTTTACTCTTTTCGCCCCTTTAAATTATCCAAAAAATCAGCTATACTAAATGTATATGCTTAATTTCTATAACCAAACCGTTAAAGAGAGCTTGGAGCGTCTCAGAACTAACCCTGACACCGGCCTACTAGACGCCGAGGTCAAAAGACGCCAAAAAAAATACGGTAAAAACATCCTTGATATTAAGAGTACTCCACTCTGGAAAAAAATCCTCGAACCATTCATTGATGTTTTCATGATTATTCTAATTTCGGCCATGATTCTGTCAGCCATCCAACAAGACTGGGCCGAGGTTATCATTATCGCAATTATCATCGCCGTAAACGCTACCATCTACTACATTCAAGATTTTTCTACCGAACGCGTTTTAAGAAGTTTACATGCAAAGACCGTGCATCAAATCACCGTACTTAGAAATAAAGAAGAGGTCGAAATCAGCACCGAAGAACTTGTCCCAGGAGACATTGTCATCTTCAAAGAAGGCGACCGTGTCCCAGCCGATGGTCGCATCATTGAAGAATCCGGCCTTCTCACCAACGAATCCATGCTCACCGGCGAATCTGACGCCATAGCTAAAGACGCCAAAGCCATTTCTGGCAGCAAAAAAGTATATGAGCAAAGGAATATCCTTTTTTCTGGCTCATTCATCCTCACTGGCAACGGCAAAATGCTGGTCACCGCCACCGGCAATAACACCGAATATGGCCAAATCGCCTCACTTGCTTCGTCTGCCGAATCATCTAGCCCAATTCAAGATAAAATCAATAAGTTTATCGTTAAAATCGCCATCGCTGTAGTATCGCTAGCCGTAATTATTCTAATAGTTCAGCTCGTAAACGGCATCAACTTTTTCCTCGCAACCGAATTTACGCTCGCGATGATCGTATCTGCAGTACCAGAAGGCTTGCCAGTTGCCATCTCTATCGTTCTAGCATTTGGCGCACGTCGCATGGCTAAAAAACACGCTCTCATTAAAGAGATGCGCGCCATTCAGTCTATTGGCATCGTCACCACGATTGCATCCGACAAAACCGGCACGCTCACAGAAAACAAATTATCCTTACAAGAAATCTGGTCAATCAAAGACGAAGATAAAGACTTTGTTAAAACTATCGCCGAATCCGCTTTACCAGCAACCGAAACTACCGATCCTCTAGACACTGCCATTAGAGACTACGTCAAAAAACACAAATCCTATCTTGCGGATACCGGTCCAGTTCACACATACGCGTTCGATCAATCCTTGAAAATTTCCGGCAATCTATATGAGACAAAAACTGGTGTACTGCATTTAGTAATCAAGGGCGCTCCAGAAACGGTTTTTGCAAAGTGTAAACTTAGTGATAAGAATAGAGAAGCAGCTGAAGCTAAACTAGAGGAATTGAGTGATGCTGGCTATAAAGTCATCGCTATCGCCACTACCAAACTCGAACATGAAATTAATGAATTGAACCGCCTAAATAAAAGTGATGTTTTTTCTTTCAGAGGCCTGATCGGCATTGCAGATTCGGTCCGCACCGAAGCCATCCCTGCAATCAAACAAGCCGCCACTGCCGGTATTAAAGTTAAAATGGTAACGGGCGATCATGCCCAAACCGCCTTTGCTATCGGCAAAAAGCTAGGGCTGGCCAACAACTTTTCTCAAGTATTTGACTGTTCAAGAATGGGTAATATGCCAGATGAAGACCTCGAGGAGATTGTTAAAAAAACTATGGTTTTTGCAAGAGTCACACCAGAAGATAAGTTTAGAATTTTAACCGCAATCAAGAAAAACGAAATCGTTGCCATGACTGGCGACGGCGTCAATGACGTTCCAGCTCTCACTAATGCCCACGTCGGTATCGCTATGGGTGATGGCCCAGCCATTGTCCAAGACGCCGGCGATATTGTGCTTCTAGATAACAACTTCAAAAACATCATCGAGGCCATGCATGAAGGACGTATCATTTTAGCCAACATTCGACGCATGCTCGTATATTTACTTGCTACCAATGCCGGAGAAATCCTGACCATGGTTGGCGCGCTGATCTTTGGCGGAGAACAACTCCTCTATCCAGTACAGATTCTTTGGATCAACCTAGTCACAGATTCACTAATGGTTATACCGATCGGACTCGAGCCATCCGAAAAGCATTATTTAAAACGTAAGCCAGAACCAAAAGATGCCCCAATTCTATCCGGCTACCTCATTAGACGCATGGTAATCATTGCCATCACTATGGCTACTATCACGCTTAGCACATACTACATTTCTAGTCAGTTCCTAACCCACGAACAATCTAATACGCTCGCGTTCGTAGCGCTTGTGGTTATGCAATGGACCAATGCTTTCACAGTCCGTGGTATCCACGAATCCGCTATCTCAAGACTGAAAGTCAGAAACCCTAGCTTTATCATATCTCTCATTTTAGCAATCATTCTTCAAAGCTTGGCAGTTTTTGGCCCACTCGGATTATTGCTTCATGTTACAAGCGTTCCCGTATTACCACTTGTTATAGTCATATTAATCTCATTCATCATTCCATTTGTCACAGTAGAACTACATAAAAAGTTCAAACACTAGCATTTTATTATTCAGATACCACCTCTGTAAAATCGTTGTAAATATTACAATAAAAATAAGCAAAATCCTATTGACACCACATATTTAGTGTCATAAAATAGTCCCAGACACTACATATAGAGTCATAGAAAATCAATAAAACAAAAAATATAAGGTGCAAATTAAAGGAGGTCATTTTTTATGTTCAAAAAAATCGTCAAACGCGACGGAAAAATAGTAGATTTTAAACCTGAAAAAATTGCTGATGCGATTGAAAAAGCCGGCGTCGCCACTGGCGAATTTAAAGCAGAACGCGCAAAATCGCTCGCAGACAAAGTTGTTAAACGCTTAAACGAAACCGTAACCAAGCGCACTCCATCCGTCGAGCAAATCCAAGATGTCGTCGAACAAGTCTTAATGGAATCGGCTTTCAAGAAGACTGCCAAAGCCTACATCACCTATCGTCAAGAACGCAACCAAGCCCGCGAAGCTAAAAGCGATCTCATGAAGATTTATCGTACCATTTCCATTTCTGACGCTTCCGAAGATTCAGATGTCAAACGCGGCAACGCTAACGTCGATGGCAACTCTGCCATGGGTAAAATGCTCCAATTCGGCGCCGAAGGCTCTAAAGTCTTCGCTAAAGAAGTCCTGCTTCGCCCAGACATTGCCTATGCTCATGACAACGGTGACATCCACATCCACGACCTCGATTTCTATGCCACCGGCACTTTGACTTGTTGCCAATCCGATCCATTTGTTCTATTCGAAAACGGCGGCTTCAATACTGGTCACGGCCATCTTCGCACCCCAAATTCCATTGGTTCTTATGCGGCACTTGCAGCTATCATGCTCCAAGCTAACCAAAACGAACAACACGGTGGTCAATCCATCCCTAACTTCGACTACGCCATGGCTCCAGGCGTCAACAAAACTTTCCGCAAAGCCCTCAAATCCAACCTAGAAAAATACAATGAGTTTACCGATAAAAAAATCACTGCCAAAATCGCTGATGACATCGAACTTGGCGACGATAAAAAATTAATCAAGGCCAAAGTGCCAAAATCAGTTATCGCGGCTTCCGTCAAAGACACCGAACGCCAAACCATGCAAGCCATGGAAGGCTTTGTCCACAACCTCAACACCATGCACTCCCGTGCTGGCGCCCAGGTTCCATTCACTTCAATCAACTTCGGTACCGACACTACTCCAGCTGGCCGCCTCGTTAGCAAAGCTCTCCTTGAAGCCACCGACGCTGGTCTAGGTCACGGCGAAACTCCAATCTTCCCAATCTCTATCTTTAAAGTTAAAGAGGGGATCAACTATAATCCAAAAGATCCAAACTACGATCTCTTCAAACGCTCAATGGAAGTTTCTGCCAAGCGTCTCTTCCCAAACTTCTGCTTTATCGACGCTCCATACAACCTCAAATATTACAAACCAGGTGACTACCGCACCGAAATTGCCACCATGGGCTGCCGCACTCGCGTCTTTGCTAGCGTCTTCCCAGAATCCGATGGTATCGTCACCGGCCGTGGCAACCTCAGCTTTACCACGCTTAACCTCGTCCGTCTCGGTATCAAACACGGTATCGCCTTGAAAGAACGCCGCGAAGCCGACTGGCAGGCCTTCTACAAAGACCTAGATCGCGTCATGGACCTCATCAAAGACGAGCTCCTAGACCGCTTTGAATTCCAAGCCAACCAACACGTCCGCAACTTCCCATTCTTGATGGGCCAAGGCAACTGGTTTGGTTCCGAAAAACTTGGGCCAAATGACACGCTCCGCGACGTTATCAAACACGGTACCCTTTCCATTGGTTTCATCGGCCTCGCCGAAACTCTCGTTGCCATGACTGGCAAACACCACGGCGAAGACGAAACCGCCCGCGAACTCGGCCTTGATATCGTCTCCCACATGCGTGAAAAATGCGATGAATACTGCAAGAAATACAAACTCAACTTCTCGCTTCTCGCCACTCCAGCCGAAGGTCTTGCTGGCCGCTTCACTAGAATGGATCGCAAAGAATACGGCAAAATCAAAGGTGTCACCGACAGGGAATTCTACACCAACTCCTTCCACGTGCCTGTATATTATCCAATCTCCGCCTTCGAAAAAATCGAGATCGAAGCCCCATATCACAACCTCTGTAACGCTGGCCACATTACCTACATTGAGCTCGATGGCGACCCAACCAACAACATCGAAGCCTTCGAAGCCGTCATCCGCAAGATGCACGATTGCGGCATCGGCTACGGTTCTGTCAACCATCCAGTCGACAGCGACCCTGTTTGTGGTTTCACCGGTATCATCGCTGGCGATCGCTGTCCATCCTGTGGCCGTCTAGAAGGAGATATTCCATTCGAACGTCTTCGCCGCATCACTGGCTACCTTGTTGGTACTCTAGATCGCTGGAACGACGCTAAAAAAGCCGAGGAAAAAGCCCGCGTCAAACACAATCTCGCCGGCGTCTACAACAAAGAAGAAAAATCCGCTCGCGAAAAAGCTAAAAGAACTCAGAAAAAAGCTCTAGGCAAAAGCTAAAGGATTAAAATGCAAATTCGTCTATCAGGACCACTAGAACACGACAATATAGTTAACGGCTACGGCCTCCGCGCAGTGCTTTGGACACAAGGTTGTCCAAATCACTGCCCAGGCTGTCAAAATCCAGAAACCTGGGATTTTAATGCCGGCGTACTAATAGACGTAGAAGAAATTAAAAAAGAATTAAAGACTTTCAAAGGTCAGTCTGGCATCACTTTCTGTGGCGGCGAACCATTCGTTCAGCCCGAAGCTTGCAAAGAAATCGCCGATTTCTGCCGTAACGAGCTCGGCTGGAACGTTTGGTCTTTTTCCGGCTTCACCTATGAAGAAATCAAAGATTACGGCGGTGCCGCTTGGGAATTCTTAAAATCTCTCGACGCTCTCATCGACGGCCGCTTTATCCTTGCCGAACGCGACCTCACCCTCAAGTTCCGTGGCTCCCGCAACCAACGTCTCCTCCACCTAGAATACGGCACCGGCAAAATCCTCAAAGTCGAATAATTTCCGGAACTACCTTACGCACCCAAGATAAAACTAACTTTGTGATAAAATATTGTTATGGTTATTTGGATATGTATATTGACTGTAATATCTGGCATACTAACAATTATTTTTGCTTCTACTGGAAAATATCATAAACAAAGAGATGCATACAAAGAAAAACATTATGCCGTAACAGAAGAAACTCTGGTCAAAATGACCGTTGACTATGATAGAACACAAACATATATGAAATGGGAATACGAAGTAAACGGGAAGAAATATCACCATAGGGAATTTGTGAGCGGCAGCTGGGATGGCATTCATTACGAAGGACAAAAACGATCAGTTTATTATAAAAAAAGTAACCCCAAAAAACTATACGAAAAAAACGCGCAAGGCATTTCCTACTTAATATGTATTTTATTCCTTATTTTTATCGTCATTGCAAGCTATTGTCTAAACTTAATCTTCCCACTAGGCGACAACGGCGTTTTTGATGATCTAAAATAATTATCTTCGGCGCGTAGCCTAGCCCCGAAAATGCTATAATATTGGCATGGGAATTGAGTTAAACGAAGAACAAAGAAAAGCTGTTGAATATCTTGAGGGCCCACTTCTCGTCCTCGCTGGTCCGGGTACCGGCAAAACTCAGCTGCTGTCAAAAAAAGTCGCCTACATCCTAGAAAATACCGATACCAATCCCGAAAATATCCTCTGTATCACCTTTACCGAATCTGGCGCCGCCAACATGCGTGAACGCTTAAATTCTATCATCGGTAAAGACGCGGTAAAAGTTAATATCAACACCTATCACGCCTTTGGTCGCGAAATTCTCGCCGCTTACAATAATTATTCCGAAAAAATCAACCGCCGCTTCGACGAGCCAATCGATGACGTCACCAAGTTTAAAATCATCAAAAACATTCAAAGCACACTCGATCCTTCTGATATTTTAAGAGGCGACGGCGCCGCCGACATCGCTGACACCATTAATTCCGCCAAATCCGCTGGCCTCACCGCCGAAGACCTAGCTAAAGTCGCCGAGAAAAACCTCGAGGATAGCGAAGTCTTAAGTAGAGTCATCTCCGAATTTCTCGTTAATCTCACTCCGCGCGTTTTTGAGCCAAATCTAAAAGAAGTCTACGAACCAATCTTCGAAGTTCTAAAAAATCACACCAAAAACGACTTTATTGTAAATAATGTCCCAAGAAATATCGGCGACATTGCCAAAGATCTAGAGAAAGCTTTGGACGAAGCTAAAGCTACAAACTCAATCAGGCCGCTATCGGCTTGGAAAGATTCTTATTTTGAAAAAGACAATAACAAAAACTATCGCTTGAAAGACCGCATCGCCAATAAAAAACTCCTCTCGCTTTCTCACATCATGGCAATTTATCAAAAATATCTCGAGGAAAACAATCTCTTTGACTTTGCCGATATGATTCACGAGGCCATCAACGTTCTTAAAAATGATACCGGTTTTCGCCTCACTCTCTCTGAAAAATATCAGTTTATCCTCCTCGACGAGTTTCAGGACACCAACCCAGAAGAATTCGAGATTATCAAGCAGCTCACAGACTACGAAAATCCAATCGTCATGGCCGTAGGCGACGACGACCAAGCCATTTTTGAATTCCAAGGCGCTAGCGCCTCCAGCCTCAAAAATTTCAAAAATCACTACCAAGCCAAGGTGATTAATCTCGTCCACAACTACCGCAGCACTCAAGAAATCCTCGATTTTTCTCGCAAAATTATCGACCAAGTAGACGACAGTTTTATTAAAACCGAACCAGAGCTAAACCTAAACAAATCCCTCGTTTCTCATCTAGAAAATCCAGCAAAATCCCAGATTTCTCGCCATGAGTTTTTGTCTTCCGACGCCGAATATTTTTGGATCGCCGACAAAATCTCCAACTTAGTCAATGCTGGCGTACCACAAAACGAAATCGCTATCATCGCGCCAAAGCACAAATACATCACGCCGATTTTGCCATACTTAAAAAACCATCCCGAAATCAACATCGCCTACGAAAAACGCGAAAACCTCTTTGAAAACGAATATGTCCACCAAATTCTCACCATCGCCCGCTTTATTTTTAATACCGCAAACAGCAAACCAACCGCCAACCTACTCCTCGAAATCCTTGGTTTTGATTTCTGGGAAGTCGATACTTACACCGCCATCAAAGCCGTTGAAAACGCCGCAAAAAGCCACAAATCCGGCCTTGACTATCTCATGGAATCAGATGACGAAAAGCTCAAAAACATTGGCACCTTCCTCTCTGCGCTCGTCCTAAAATCCTTAAATCTACCTCTAGAATATATCCTGGATTGCATCATCGGCACCACCAAGCTAGATAATCTAGAGTTTAAATCTGATTTCCTCGAATTCTACACCAAAAATTCTTCCGAGGGTCTAAACTTTGAGCTCTACGAATCCCTCCACGTTCTTAAAGAAAAACTAAAAGCACACCTAAGAGTCGAATCTCCAAAGCTAAAAGACCTCATCGAATTTATTGACGATTACGAGGCTGCAAACACACCTCTAACCAGCACCAGTCCATACAAAGATGCCGAAGATGCCGTTCAAGTCCTCTCGGCACACAAGTCTAAAGGTCTTGAGTTTTCTCATGTCTTCCTTATCGCCGCCGACGACAGCGCCTGGGGCAAAGGCAAAGGGAATAACAATATGCTATCGCTCCCTAAAAACCTCACCTTTATCCGCCACACCGGCGCCACCGATAGCGAACGCATTCGCCTCCTTTTCGTCGCCGCAACTCGTGCTAAAACCAACCTAACTATCACCAGCTCCGTCAAAGATTTCTCCGGCAAATCGCCAAAACACCTTGAATATCTCTCCGAATTTCTAAACGACAAGAACGAGCTCATCTCCCCATATCTACCAAACCAACTCGTAGTAAACCACAAAGAAGATATTAAAGGTAGTCAAATATGTACCGACCTTCGTGCCAGCTGGACCGCCAAATACCAAAATCTCACTCCAAAGCTTCGCCCGATCATCGAAAAACGCGTCGAGAATCTTAAACTCTCCGCCACTCACCTCTCTACTTTTGTCGATATTGTCTACGCCGGCCCACTTAGTTTCTACAACATCTACCTCTTAAAAGCCCCAGGCGAGCCAACCAGTATTAGCCTAGAATATGGCAGCCTCATTCACGAAATCTTCGAGAAAATCACCAAAGAAAACATCAGCGACGAAGAAGCAATCAGCCTCTATCTAGAAAAGGCCAAAAAGACCCCACTCCCACCAGAAGACATCGAAGAATTATTAGAACGCGGCAAGCACGCTCTCGAGATATCACTTAAAGCTTTCGGAAGAATCATCCGCGCTGGCAAAGCAGAGGTCGATTTCTATCCAGAACATCTCGCTTATAACGATATCCCTATTACCGGCAAAATCGACCACATCACAATCGATAAAGAGAAAAAGACTATTGAAGTTTACGACTTCAAGACTGGAGTCTATCATTCCACCAAAAACTGGTGGGGAAATGCCTCTCTTCTCCGTTATATGCTCCAACTCAATTTCTATAAACTCCTTTTAAATGCGTCACCAACTTACCGCAATTACACCGTCACAAATGGCCATATCCTCTTCGTAAATCCAGATAAAGACGACGAAGTCTATGATAAAGTCTACGAATATAACGACAAAGACTTCGAAACCTTCAAAAAACTTTTATCTTCCGTATTCTTCCATATCAAAAACCTCGACTTCTTAAACGAAGATTCGCCACTCCACATCGAGCCAGATGTCGATAAAAATCATAAAGACATCAAAGAATTCATTGAACTCATGCTTGCATAAGATGATAAAAACTGGTATTATCTTGTCACACTCCAATTTTTTCTGATAATTCATCATAGAAAAGAGGTGAACCTTATGACCTATGCTTGCCCGCACTGTGGCAAACCCTGCCTTACCGAAAAGGAGGCAGCAGCCCACTGTGCAAGCAGCAAACGACCTTGCCCGACTTGCAACGGCAAAGGACAGATTACTGGCGGCCTTTTTGAGCCAAACAGAGCCTGCCCTACTTGCAAAGGAGCTGGCGTCGTGTAAAGGGCTGAGGCCCCCCTTTATAGGGCCTCTTTTTTATGTTATAATTATAAAATGCAAAACATCTGGGAAAACCTACCAAAACCGTTTCTCATCCTCGCCCCAATGGAAGGCGTAACTGACGCTATTTTTCGCCAAGTTATCGCCAAAGCTGGCCGCCCAGATCTTTTTTATACTGAGTTCACCAATGTTTCTAGCTTTGCCTCTGAAAAAGGACGTCACGACGCTCTCGATAGACTAAAAATAGCCCCTACAGATCCCCCTATCATCGCTCAAATTTGGGGCAAAAATCCAGATCATTTTTCGGAACTTGCGCACGCGCTTGATAAAATGGGTTTCTCAGGAGTGGATATAAATATGGGCTGCCCGGATCGCCATGTTAATCGCGCCGGTGGTGGCGCCGCCATGATCAAAACTCCAGAGCTCGCCGTAGAATGTATTAAACGCGCCAAAGAAGCCACAAATCTTCCAGTTTCCGTTAAAACTAGGCTCGGATTTACCTATCTCAAAGAGTACAAAGATTGGCTCACGCTACTCTTAAAACAAGATATCGCTGCCATCACCGTACACCTTCGCACTAGAAAAGAAATGTCTAAAGTTACAGCCCACTATGAACTCATCCCAGAAATAATTAAACTAAGAAACGAAATCGCGCCAAACACCAAGTTGATTATTAACGGCGACATCAAAACCCGTGAAGAAGCTGAACAACTCTACCAAAAATACCCCGACTTAGATGGTTTCATGATCGGACGTGGCGTTTTTGCTAATCCATATTGCTTTACCAATCATACCTCGACCAGGGAAGAATTAATGGAGCTTTTAAACCTCCATCTTAATCTTTTCGATAAAGCCTGTGAAGAGAACTATCACTCCTTTGAGCCGCTAAAACATTTCTTTAAAATTTATCTTAACAATTTCCCAGGCGCATCAAACCTTCGAGCCAAACTTATGGAAACTCACTCCACCAAAGAAGTCCGAGAAATTCTAGCTCAAGAAAATTAGAAAAATCTAAAACGAGTAATTGGGAAGATACGCACCACAACTGGGCCTACAATTCTACAATAAGGCACAGTACCAAGACCATTTCTAGAATCTTTAGAATTCAGGCCCTCGCGGTTATCGCCAGAGACAAATAGCTCACCCTCTGGCACCACTAAATCAACCGAACCCGACACTTCTTTCTTCGGACCATCATCATCGCTTACACGCCATTCATCATCATAAACAAAACCATCCGGATGTTCTTCATTATAAATTGTCATCACTGAATCTTTTACAACTACGCGTTCACCTGGAAAAGCAATTACCCTCTTGATAATATACTGATCCTGAATACCATCAGGAGCATCACAAGTCAGATTGCCAGTTGCAGCGCCGTTTGCAAACACAATGATTTGCCCGCGTTCAGGTATGTATTCTTGGCCTATAAAATGAGACCAGCTGACTGCAAAACGATTAACTATCACGCGATCGTCTTGGAGCAGAGTATTTTCCATACTACCGCCCACAACATTATAAGAACGAAAGACAAACGCATTAAGGAACATAGTGCCCGCCACCACACAAAAGATAAAAATCACCAAACTTAATGCATCTTTAAGCAAAGGATGTTTCTGAAAAAATTTTGGTTGTATCTCTTCCATTACCAATATTATAGCACATATCGAGTAATTTTTATGCTATAATACAAACGTATGGCAGATTTTATTTTTATTCGCAAAAGCCGAAACGCCCTCAGTTCATTCTTACATATTCTTCTAAATATCCTCCTTGCTGCGGGGTCCATCTATCTTACATATGTCAGCAACAGCCCGCTCTTTGGAATTTTACTCGTACTAATCTCAAAATGGCGCATTTTCGCAGTACGACCTCGTTATTGGTTCGCCAACATTCAATCAAGTCTAATTGATTTCGTCGTCGGAATCGGTATAGTACTCTCAGCTTACTACTACTACATCAACAACATCGGCGCAGATTACGCAACTTGGTTCTATATAATCCTTTCAATTGTCTATATTGCCTGGCTATTATTCATCAAACCGCTAAAGACAACCACAGGCACTTTAATCCAATCTCTTTTTGCTATTTTTATCGGTTCAAACATTGCATCAATGATGTTAGCCACTGCTAATCCAATTTTTATCATCCTTACAGAATTCATTATTGGCTATAGTGCAAGTCGTCACATTCTCATTCAGAATCAGCACGAAAAATCCACATTCATTACTCTAATTTGTGGATTGGTTTTTGCTGAAATTTCCTGGCTTTGCAACCATTGGATGATCGTTTACAATTTTCCTCTTAATATCTTCGTATCTCAAACCGCCGTCATTCTAACCCTAGCCGCCTTTTTCTTTGACCACACCTATAAATCCATAGAAAAACATGACGGCGAACTTAAAGCAGAGGATATTTTGATACCTACTATTTTCAGTATTTTAATTATCACGATTATTATTCTTAATTTTAGCGATCCAAAGTTTAATACACATATATAAAAGGAGTGGGATGGAAGATAACAAAGTAGAACAAATTCTACCAACTATTAAGCACGAGGAGAAGAAAAAACACGGGCACAAAAATCTGCCACTGTGCATTATAGCCGTCTTTGCATTATTTATATCAATTGCCAGTTTAACTTTAATTATCATAGAAATGAATAAGTCTGACACCCCAATCACAGTCGCCAATGGCGGAGTGGACGGAAACTCGGCCAACTTTACTGAAGGCTCTATTGCTGATGTTGCAAATTCCGTTTCACCAAGCGTCGTGTCAATCGTGTCGGAAACTAATTCTATGGACTACTTCGGTCAAAACGCCACTTACGCTTCGGCTGGTACGGGTATGATTATTACTTCAGATGGTTACATTTTGACCAATAAACACGTCGTCGAAGGAACAAGCGCCAGCGTTGTAATCCTAGATGATGGCACCACATACGACGACGTTACCGTTGTTGCTACTGACCCATTGAATGATGCCGCTTTTCTTAAAATTAACGGCGTTTCAGACCTCCCAACCGTAAAACTAGGTGATTCTAAAACAATCAGTGTAGGCCAACAAGTCATCGCTATCGGCAATGCTCTTGGTCAATTCCAAAACACTGTCACATCGGGAATCATATCCGGTGTTGGACGTTCTATTACTGCCACCGATAGTAGTGCCTCCTCATCCGAAGACCTTGTCGATATGATTCAAACCGATGCAGCTATTAACTCTGGCAATTCTGGCGGTCCTCTTGTCAACGCTGCTGGCGAAGTTATTGGTATTAATACTGCTGTTTCCACAGATGGCCAAGGCCTTGGTTTCGCTATACCAATCTCAAGCATTAAGGGTATGCTTAACAATATTATTAAAAACGGTGACACCAGCCGTGCATATCTTGGCATACGCTACATCAATATTACTCCAGATATCGCTAAAGAAAACAATCTACCAGTTTCCGCTGGCGCATACGTTTACAATTCAAAAAGAAGTTCGGCTATCATTAGTGGTTCACCAGCTGAAAAAGCCGGCGTTAAAGACGGAGATATTATTACCGCCATCAGTGGCATCAATATTGGTAAGGCCGGCTCCTTATCCTCGCTTATCGGCGAGTATATGGTTGGTGATACTGTTCAACTTACCATCCTAAGGAACGGGGAAGAAATTGCCATCAACGTAACATTAGAAGCATACCAAGAATAATCACGGCTTTGTCTCAAAAACTGTTATAAAATCATCTTTTTGAGTCAAACTAAAACCAAATTCTTTTGCGTATTCAATTATTTCATTCTGTTGTGAAGTATCCGACTCTAAAATTAAATAGTTTGTCCGTCCTTTTGCCTGAAGAATCAACTTTTTAACTAGATAAAGACCGCTATCTTCCGCATACAGCGCCTCTTTAGGTTCAAAAGCAAGTGCCTCCTTATCTAGCCAACCCCAATTCTCATCCACATATGGAAGATTTGCCACAATCAAATCAAAATCACCGTCAATACTATCTAACAAATCTGACTGGATAAACTTCACATCCGCGGCTAGTTTTTTTGCATTCTCTTTTGCGAGTTCTAATACATCTCGCGAATAATCACTCGCAAGGACCTCCGCTTCCTCATTTTCTAGTTTTAAAGTAATTGCGATACAGCCGCTCCCAGTACCAATGTCTAAAATTTTTCTCGGTGCAAGCTTTAAAGCTTTTACCATCTCAATAATACTTTCCGTCTCTATCCTCGGAACTAGCGAGCGCGCCCCCTTCGCGACTAAAAAATCTCTCCCATAAAACTCTTTATAGCCTAGAATATAAGCCAGCGGCTCGCCTGAAGCCCGTCTCTCTAAAAATCCGTTCGCCTTTTTTAATTCTTCTTCAGTTAATTCTCTATCATCATGAAGCGTCAAAAATGAACGATCTTTTTCGCCAACAGTATTTAAAAGAATCAATTCCGCATCAAGCGCGTCAATCTTTCTTTTGGCTATCGTCAGCCATGAGCTCACGTTCATTTTTTGCTAGCTCCTCAATCAAATCATCAATATCACCATCCATCGCTTGGACAATATTCGAGCGCGAATAGTGAATTCGGTGGTCAGTAATACGGTCTTGCGGAAAATTATAAGTGCGGATTTTCTCGCTACGATCACCAGTGCCAATCAAAGATTTTCTGGCTTCACTGGCATTTTTCATTTCTTCTTCACGCTTCTTTTCGAGAAGTCGGGATCTCAAAATATTCATCGCTTTTACGCGGTTTTGCTGTTGGCTACGCTCGTCTTGCATCGCCACAACCAAACCTGTTGGGAGATGAGTAATGCGAACAGCGGAGTCAGTCGTGTTTACACCTTGACCGCCATGCCCGCCCGAACGATAAATATCGATGCGCAAATCCTCTGGTTTAATTTCAAGATCAGTTTCGCTTGCCTCAGGAAGTGCCGCCACGGTTACAGTCGAAGTGTGAATTCTTCCTTGCGATTCCGTCACTGGCACACGTTGGACACGGTGCACCCCGCCTTCGAATTTCAGCTTTCCGTAAGGCCTATCACCCGTAAATTTTACAATCACTTCTTTCATTCCGCCAGCTTCATTTTCATTTTTAGAAATCAGCTCGGCTTTAAGCCCGTGGTTCTCGCCGTATTTTAGATACATACGATAAAGCTCACCCGCGAAAAGGGAAGCTTCATCGCCACCAGCCCCAGCGCGAATTTCTAGAATTGCCGGCTTATCGTCATTTGGATCTCGCGGAATCAAAAACTCATCTAATTCAGCCTGAGTTTCGGCAATTTTCTTAGTCAAACTTTCAACATCTTCTCGTGCCATTTCGCCAAGTTCTGGATCATCCATCAAAGACTTCGCCTCTCTCAAACTCGCAGAAAACTGCTCAAGTTTCTTATTTAGCTCCAAAATATTTTCAATCTCAGAAAGCCTACGTGATTTATTAGCAAAATCAGGGTCAGAATAAGCCTCTGGCTTCGCCAAAAAGTCATTTATCTCTTTTTTCTCTTGCTCTAATTTCTCAAAATTCATGGTATAATTATACCACATCTGGATCTTTAGCTCAGTTGGCTAGAGCGTACGATTCACATTCGTAAGGTCACTGGTTCGAGCCCAGTAAGATCCACCATTCAGGTTATAAAATAGTTTTCAACTATTTCGTAATTCGTAAATGCCTGTTAAATCCCTTGTAAAAATAGAGGGATATTTTTATGCCATTTTTGCGACAAGAATACGCCAAAAACCACATTTTAACTCTGTATTTTTGCGGTTAAATCCCCAACAATAAACCCTATTTGTTTTTCGGATCAAGACGCCAATCTAAGCTCTTGTTTTTAACCAGGTTATCTTTTGGTTTTAGCATTTGCAAATTCTTATAATAGCAGAGGTCTTTTACGTCTTGCTCGCTTTTAGCCGTAGCCAGCGGTATGATATGGTCTATATGATAGGGTTCGCCATCCCATTCTGTGCCGTAATTATTCAGCCAACTTTGCTTTAGGTGCTCCAATAGAGTTTCATAATCACAACCTAAAATTTCGTAAGTGTGGGTATCTTTACCATAGCCTCTATTTTTAAGTGATTTGTTTATTAGGTTTCTAACTTGTGTGCTTAGTTTAAAAAGTGGGTCCGTCTCTCGTTTATTCTTAATATAGGCTCTAATTCGTGGGCGGTTTTTCTTATCGTATTCTTGGCGTTTTTTACTAATAATTTCGGCGTTCTCGGCTCGGTATCTTTTATTGTACTCCGCCAACTGTTCGGAGTGGTCTTTTGCCCACTCTTTATAACGCTTTGCTATTTGCTCTTTATGGGTGCGAGCATACTCTTTATCGCGCTCTCTAAACTCATCTCGATGTTCTCGTCTATAAGTTTTGCGTTTAATGCTAATCTCGGCTTGATGATCCTTATTGTATTGTCTACTGTATTCTCTGCGTTGCTCCGCATTCTCTAGCCGATAATTAGCCTGGTATTCATTTATTTTCTCCTTATTAATCTCCCTATATTCTTGGGCATAAGCAAGTATTTTATCTTTGTTCCCAATATAATGCTGTTTCGCTGCGAGTGCTTTGCATGCTTTACATGTATTAACTATCTTGGCGTTCGCTTTATCAATTCCAAACTCGGTTAGCGGTTTTTCCATTCCGCACTTAATGCATTTTTTAGTCTTATTCGGGTCAATGGAAACTGTTTTGTTGGCATTTTTAGCCTTCAAACGCTCATAATATTCTTTGTGGTATTGCCTATGACACTCTAAACAAGAATTAAGATAATTACCAGATCTTTTTTCAAAGACAAATTCATCTAACGGTTTAGTCTTTCCGCATTTATTACAAGTTCTGACTTCGTTCTGCATCTTTGGTTTTCTGCCGTTATTATTTGTAATTAATTATAATATAACATCGAATCTACAAATATCAACTAACCTTTCATGGACATCTTCTTTATATACTGTTAAAACCTGGTTAATTGAGCCCCACCATTTTTCGGAAATTTAGAGCGCGCCTGATATAAAAAACACCCCTATAAAATCTATTTTCGGATTAGAATATGGTAGTGAAAAGAGCTAAATGTTTTATCGTTTTTAGTATAGAAATCTTCAATATGAAAAATATTAACAATTTCAAAATCATTGAATAGTTCCAAAATTAAATCATAGTCAGCATAAAAATGCGGAATGCCGTTTTCTGGTCCATCCTCAACACGGATTTTAGTATTGTCATCTACTACCGGCCAATTTTGCTGAAATCCCCAAGTTTGTTTTGAACCTAAAGTTAAATAGCACTCGCCGTCTTTCTTTAATACTCTTTTAAGCTCAGAAACAATTCTTTTCATTCCGGCAGTATCCGTATGGGAAATCACATTGCGGCAATAAATACAATCAAAACTCTTATCAGAATAGGGAAGATCTAGCATATCACCCACTTTTAAATCAACCTGAACACCAGATTCCTTGGCATATTCTTTCGTTTTTTTGATTGAAGTTTCACTTAAATCAAATCCTGAAGTAGAAAAGCCAGCTTTCGCGAATTGGATTGTGTGTCTCCCGAGCCCACAACCTAGATCCAAAAAATCACTCTTGTTCTGGGAAAGCCATCTGTTGATAAGATAATAAGATTCCACCGCTGGTTCTTGCCAATATTTTTCGTGTTCCCCTTTTACGATATCCCAGTTCCAAGCTTTCGATTCAACCATTTTCGTCATTCTATTTTTCAACTATTTGCGCTACTATCCTGCTCAGGATTGGTGTTATTTTTTTGCTCTTCAGCGATTTCGGCACGAATCTCTTTTTCAAGACGAGCCCTAAGCTCGGCTTCATTAGTTTTATTTTCGTTCAAACTCTCCTGCAATTTTTTCTCTTTCTCTTTGTTGCCCTGAACTTTAGAAAGTACAGCAGCTACGACAAGACAAAATACTAGAATAATCAACAAAATCGCATAAAAGCGCCAAGCGACATCTGCTGTAAACAATAAATCATATTTATCAGATAACGTAGTGACAACCGATCGAAAAGCAATAATAGCAGTGCATATAATACCAGTAATACTCAAAATATTAATTGCACTAACATACCTTCTAAAGCTTAGAAAATTCGTAATAATCGAAAAACTAATTGAAGTAGTAATCGAAATTGACAAAATTTTGAGTATGACTTTCATGAAATTAAAATAATCCTGCAGACAAGATGATACATAATCACATTTTTCGTACATAAAATCAAAAACGCCCCAAACCAAACATAATAATATTATTGCCCAACAAAGATTAGAAATAATAGCAGCAATAGACATCTTTCTAATCGCCGCACTGCCACTTTCTAGTCGAAATACATTATTTGTCGTAATAAGCGCAAGAATGCCAAAAATTGTAGTTGTTCCGATAATCCTATAAACACTAATATCTCTCGGATTGAGTAAAATAATAAAAATGCCTATTAGCGCGCTTAAAGATAAGCATATTATCGTAGCACACAATAAAAACTTTTTTACAATCGAAATATTCGAAGTTTTCACATTAAGAATTTTACCTTGGTTGTTGGTTGTATCATTTTCTTCCATGTTCTCATTATATCATAACCATTTTTTCGGAAGTTTAGAGCGCGCCTAATATAAAAATCACCCCTGTAGAACGCAGGGGGACTTTTAAACTAACTAAGCAGCTGTGGCATGCCACGAAAGATCAACCGAGTTGAACTCGAGCTGATATTTTTTCTGCCCAACCAGTACATCAAAGATGTGATAAGTGACCTGGCCCGCAAATTTAATGCGAGAGCTAAGCAACTCAGTCACCTCGACTTCATTCCCATAGCGCCTTCTAAAAGTCAGCGGCTGACACGGGGTCATTTTGTAGCCGAAAAGTGCAATCACTTCTACTGGTTCTTTGTTAAGTTTATTATTATTT
>JAEEKR010000013.1 GCA_016282495.1 Candidatus Saccharimonadota bacterium | reverse complement strand
CCGACCCTCGTCTTCACAACCCTCTCACTATCGCTAATAATGACAAAAATAATCTAGGTAGCTCTGATGTCGATAGTAATGAAAAGTTACTAAAACGCATTAGTAGTTATTTCAAGGAAAAAGCAAAAAACAGTAGTATAAGCGCACTCAGCCCTAACTGTGCCGATCCAGCCGGTTGTTATTACAACATTAGTGGTTCTATCACTGGCTTAGCTAATGTCACTGGCACACATATCATCTATGCTTCAGGAGATATCAATATCACAAGCAATATCACCTATGCTGCTCCTGCCTTCGAGACTGAGTTGCCACAGGTAATAATTATTTCAGAAAATGGTAGTATTAATATTACAAATGGCGTTTCTCGAATAGACGCATGGCTGGTAGCTGAAAAAGGGCGTGTAAACACCTGCTCTAATATAGGAGTTCCAAGCCAATCTACGTTTACGGCCAATGCCTGCGCTACTCCCCTCACCATCAATGGGCCAGTTATCACTGAAAACGGAAGTTCAAATAATATAAATTACCGTACTGGTGGGTCTGGCGTTGGTGGTTTATCCGCCGATCCAGCTGAAACCTTCAACTTGCCAGCTTCCACTTATATTTGGGCATATAATGCAGCCAAAAAGAATTCTTCTGGCTATTATCAAGCTTATGTGATGGAGCTTCCGCCAAGGTATTAAAAAGGGAATAATATGGGTATACAAAGTACAAAGAAAAAGGGAAAAACAGGGTTTACTTTAATTGAGGTAGCTTTATTTCTAGCGATTTCTGGTGCTATACTCATGTTTATCCTTTCTGGCACATCCAATTCGCTTGCTCAACAACGTTATAATGATACCGTTCAGGACATCTACAGTTTTCTCCAAAGTCAATACTCTAGCGTCATTAGCCCACAGAATACTAGTGACCTATCTACGAATCCTGGTTTTAGCGACAGAGCGATATACGGAAAACTGATAGTCATTGATAAGGATGAAGTGTCCGGTTCTGGAGGCTCTGTGATCAACTCTTGGACGGTGGTTGGAGACATTGTTAAAAAAGCCGACATCGACAAAGATTTTGGAAGTTTAAATTTAAAAGTCAGATGTGATGAAAGAGCCTCATACTCTATACAATGGGGAAACAAGATAGAAACTACAGCATCCGATCACAAAAAACTAAGTGTTTCAATAGCTATTCTCCGCTCGCCAAAAAACGGTACAATAATCACCTTCAAAAATGAAGGGGTGCGAATGACGCCAGGCAGTTGTAGCGCATCTGACGAAAAAGACTTTTTCACAGCTGGCACCTTTACTACCAGTTTTAAAGCAGGCCTAGAAACTGATATTTGTGTTGCTACCGAAGACAATGTCTATGGTGGCAAACGACGCAACATCCGCATTATGAACGCAAATGGTATTAATTCAATCAACCTTATTCCGTTAGACGATGCAGGAGAAAATAGATGCTAGTAAAGAACAAAAAACAGGTTCTTCGTGGCGATACTTTAATAGAAGTACTGTTTGCTGTTGCTATTTTTGCCATGGTTGCTATTAGTGTGACTACGCTCATGAATAGCATGCTTGGTAAGTCGCAATCTTCTATCGAAATAGTCATGGCTCGTAGCGAAATAGATGACCAAGCCGAGGCTATACGTTTTATCCATAGTTCTAAAAAGAACGCCATCATGGACGCGGTTTGGAAAAAAATTGATAGTAGAGCACTTAATAGTAAGGATACATTCCACTATGATGTAAATGATTTTTTGCTTAAGAATGTCAGCTCATGTGACGAGTTTGCCGCAAACAGCACAATACTCCATCATGCATTCTATATTGACACTTTTGAATTTGGGAATGTAGTTCCTGGAGCGCCGACCGCAACGGCGAATAGAATTTTTCAAACGACAATTGCTACCACTAGCACCTTCCCTAGAGTATTTCACACCACATCATCGTACGGGGATGATATTTCCAAGAATTTTGATCAAACTGTAGGATCACAAAAAGCCGAAGGCATCTGGGTCATAGCTGTTAGGGACGGAGCAGATGCCGCGCATGCCGAGCATTACGATTTCTATATTCAAACTTGTTGGAGCGGGGTAAACAGCTCAGTCCCGACCACTATCAACACTATTATTCGTCTTCGCAACCCAACAGTTTCTTATATGGTGCCAGTAGCACCACTATGGTCATCATTTGGAGAGAAAGCATGAAAAAAAATGCTCTAAAAACAAAGAATGGTTTTACTCTAGTAGAGCTATCTCTTGCGGTTGCGTTTATCTCTCTCATACTCCTAATTATGGCAGCTCTTACCATTAGTCTTATAGCGATCTATCGTAAAGGTATTACAATCGATTCAGTTAACACTGTTGGCCGAAGTATTATTGAGGATTTTCAAAACTCGATTGCCGCTACGGATAGAAGTCAGAGTCCAGAGAGTATATGTGGAAGATATTATGATAAATCAACCTCTGGCTACACTCATTGTGTCAACGATAGAGCTATGAAACTTATTTACCAAGAATTTACAGACCCATCTCATAAACCTTACCGTGGTGTATTTTGCACGGGCTCATATTCCTATGTTTGGAATACACCATATGCAAACGACAATTCAAAAAAATTTAAAGTAAATGGCAAATTAGACTTTAGACTCTACAAAATACATGATGAAGACAGAAGAATTTGTGCAACATTACTAAATACAAGTTCAAAGAGTTATTCAACAAACCCAACAACAGATCTTAAAAATGGTTGGGAGCTGAACGAACTCATATCCCAAAGCGATAACACTCTATGGGTGTATCATGTCTACGTTGCTCCGCTTGCAATCAGTGAAGAAACAAGCAATGTATTCTATTCTGGCTCATTCATCCTAGCTACTAAAGAAGGAGGAGTCAATATAATGTCAACTGGAGATTATTGTAAACCGCCAGGAGGTACTACGGGTGAAGAGAATTTCAACTATTGTGCAATAAATAAATTTAATTTCGCCGTACAAGGCAATGGAGGATAAAAAAATGACAAAGAGCAAAACCAAAAAAGGCGCCGCATCAATTTATGCAGTTGTCTTTATCACGCTTCTTTTAGGCATTATAGCTGTCAGCTTCGTTAGATTAATACTGCGTGAATCTACTAGTACTATCAACAGTGAGCTATCTAGCTCATCGCGTGACGCCGCTTTAGCTGGCGTGGAGGATGCTAAAAGGGCTGTTGATCAATATCTCAAGACCACAGGTCCAAAGGCGAGTTTTTATAAGGCAGACGGGACGACGCTTAATTGTGATTTTGTCAGACAGATGTTAACTAGCAGTACTGAAACCGAAAAGGAAACTGTTATTTCCACACAAAGTACTACTGAAGGAGAAACACAACAAGCATATACTTGTGTCACTGTTGATCCGTACTCTCCTGACTATAAAGGTACTTTAGACAATGCTAATTCTGTCATTGTTATTCCTCTACAATATGATCCGACCAAGAATAAACCAAAATTCGTGACATTCAGCTGGCAAAAAATATCAGGAAGTGAAGAGCCAAAACTTGTGAATAAAGATTACTATAAAAAGAAAGGAGAGCAATCTACAACAGAAACAAATAAAGTCGTTCCACCAGTAATCTCACTCCAATACGTGCAATCAGAAACAGCCATGGATCCTATAGGCAAATATGCTTACACGGCTAATCCAGCCAGCACAGGTCTTCTATTCTTAACCCCAGCCTTTCACGCAAGTGGTGCTACAAATGTTGGCGATATCATCAAGAAAAGAGATGATAGCGATAATAATCCTACAAAAGTAAACTGTTACGAAACTCTTGGAGCTACTTCGGGAGCAAACAACGATGGATACATGTGCGCAGCGCGATTTAGTATCCCAGATACTAGCGCTAGCCAGTATCTAGTAATTAGCCTACCATATCAAACTGGAGCTACGGATTTTAGAGTCAGCATGGCTGATGCATCAGGCAACACAGTCAATTTCTTTGGCGTCCAATACGTAGTTGATTCCACCGGCCGTGCTAATGACCTTTACACTCGCCTTGAAGTCAGGCTTAATAGTGTCAATCCAGAATTTCCATACCCTCAATTCGCGCTTCAAAGCGAAGGTGGCATAGAAAAGCACTTCTGGGTCACAAATAACTGCTATACGGTAAATTACCTTGGCGATGGCACAGGGGAAGCAGCACGATGTGATGATTCTGGCAATCTCTAAACCTTGACAATTCTACCCCTTGCGATGTATAATATCGTATACATCGCGGGGTAGAGCAGCCTGGTAGCTCGTTTGGCTCATAACCAAAAGGTCGCTGGTTCAAATCCAGCCCCCGCCACCAAAATGACGGCAGAATTGCCCCCCCAATTCTACCGTCATTTTTTATTCTTTTTTAATAAACAAGAGAACCTATTTGTAGCCTTACTTTTTATTTTTAGAAACGCCTTCCTAATCTCATCTCTAAATTGAAAGACGATATATAAAACTCCAAGAACCGCTACTCCAATTATTGCCCAGAGCGCTATAAAAGAGGAACTTTCTTCATAGTTATCCACCTCAAGTGCATAATCTGCACCTTCATTTTTTACGATTTTACGGCAACGATTTGTTTCGGGGTTTCTCTCATAACCTTCCGGACATGGTTTAGAAGAAGATGAGCCAGAAGAACTATAGGACTTACAACGTCCAGTCAGCGGGTTACGATATTGTCCAGCTGGGCATGCCTTTTGTGTAGAAAGTGTCGTGGCTTTTACACAGTTTCCAGTGTCCTTGTTAAGCACTTTGCCTTCTGGGCAACTTTGAAATTCCTGATAATCATTCGCTTCTCCTGGGGTAGGCGTATAAGTCTGGCGCCACTGCTCTCTTCCATCTCCACTATATCCAAACTGCGCGAATGACACTCCTCTTTTCTGCCCATTATAAAAAATCAAAGTGTCTACTACCGTGCCATCCGTATCTATAATTTCCAGTTTGTTTTCCGATGTAGGGTTCTTTGTCAAAGTGAAGTCCGTCGCAAATCGAGCTAAATATCCACCAGATTTTATTATTCCTGATAAACTATAGGTCTTATTTTTATACCTCAAACTGCATCCATCAAGTAAGACTTGTTCGTCACCATGATTATAGATTTCAACAAATTGCTCAGATTTGCTGGTTTCATAGAATGATAATATTTCCGAGAATTGCAAGTCTCTACACTGCGGGATAATTAGTTCATCGTTTGTATCTTTTAAAACCAGGGAACCATGGTTGATAAATATTGGTTCATAATTCAGATCATGATAAAAGAAACTGTCGTCCAAGTTTCTAACTAAACTTGTTGGATTAGCGCTAGTGAACTTCTCGTAACATTCGCTTTTTCCGGTCCAGCACAAACTATCCATTACGGCCCCTTTGTCATCGACAATCTCTAATGGTCCAGCTGCAAATGCAAGAGTCTTGGAGTATACGGCGTCAGACAATTCGGATTCTGGTGCACTAGCCAGCCTCAAGAGGAGAGTCTCACCGGCCATTCGTGAATCTTCAGGGAATTCAAAAATTGTATTTTTTGTTCCGCTCGAATTAGTATATGTTATAGAAAAACCGGTGAGCAAAAAATCATCATTGCCAAGTTTCCTCAGCTCTATAAACTCTCCCACGTTAGATTTACCATCTATGGTATACCCAGGGTTTATCGCATTTATTATAATTTTTGGCGGCTGTATATCTTCGGCGTCAACCGCAAGTGCACTGTTATTAAATATCAAACAGGCCAGAAAACTCAAAATAGTGATTAAAAATTTTTTCATGACCGGAGATTAACACAGGGCTGTTTCAAAGAACAAGCATTAGTGTGATATAATTTAAGTATGAGCGATATCATCTCTATCGGAATCATCTTCCTTGCCGCTCTTACCCACGCTTTTTTGCAGCTTGGGCTGGGTTCTTTATTGCTTTTATATCACGCAAGCCTAGGCAAACATGTTCAAGAAAAAACCAAGACCTTGGTCAGTAGCTTCATTTCTGGCTTTGGTATGATCGTCCTACTCGCGGTCGCTGCTTCTTGTTTTATTATTTATTCAGTTTTTGACGGCCATTCTTTGCCAGTTGAGCTTTTATCTGCACTTATTGGTATTATTTTCGCCGTAGCCATCATTATGTGGGCATTTTACTATCGTCGCGGTAAAACCACAGAGCTCTGGATTCCAAAAACTATCGCCAGGTTTATCTCTTCGCGCGCTAGAGTCACGAATAGCAATACCGAGGCTTTTTCGTTAGGGCTCCTTGCCTGTTTTGCTGAGTTCCCTCTGTCTTTTGCGCTAGTTGTTATTGCGGCAAATAGTATTCTAGAGCTAAATATTGTAGAACGAAACATTGCTCTAGTGGGCTACATTCTTATCACGATTTTGCCATTGGTTATTGCAAGGTTTTGTATCAGAAGAGGAAAAACTGTTGTTGATATTCAACGTTGGCGCGAAAAAAACAAAACATTCCTTAGGATTATCTCTGGAATTCTATTCTTAGTCCTTGGCACTTTTCTCATTGCGTATCGACTAATTGGAATCCCACTATGAAAGAAGTAGTTTTTTCCAAAGACAATCTCGAAAAAGAAATCCTTAAGGATGCAAAATCTATTAACTTAGCCCCTGGATTTGCTGCAACTATTAGTAAAAAGGTTTCAAACGCCGTAGAGCATAAAGTCAATAAGCTATCAACTATAACAAATAACGATTTAGAAAGGATTGTCACGGCCGAACTAAAAAAATATAGTGCCGATTTGGCCTATATCTACCACAATCGTGATAAAATAATCTAAAATGGGAAAGACAAAATTTGATTTTGATTATCTCGTTATCGGCAGCGGTCCAGCCGGCGGTACTGCTGCGCTTATGGCGGCTAAGGCAGGTTTAAAAGTCGCACTTATCGAATCGGACAAATGGGGAGGCCCGAGCGTAAACTACAGGGATGTTCCGTATAGAGCCGCATTTAATTTTGCTCATCTATACACTAAAGCCCTTCGCGGTATTCGTTTTGGAATTTCCAGCGCTAATCTACGTTATAATTATCCAACCGCACAAAATTGGCAAGGTTTTGCCACTCGTCGTTCTGGCAGAAACATTAAGAAAAACTTTGAAGACTCCGGGATTGAATGTATTCGCGGCAGCGCTCATTTCCTAAGTCCTTACGAAGTCGTTGTCGGCGAAAAGCGTATTTCTGCAAGCAAAATTTTGATTGCTTCTGGAGCGGTTCTAGCAGAAAATAGTATTTCTGGATTGGACCATATCGAGCACTACACTCCAAAAAATGCTCTCAGTATTAATCGTCCACCAAAGACTTTAATAATTATTGGTGGTGGCCCAACTGGTTGTGAAATCGCTCAGTACTATGCCGAGCTTGGTAGTAAAGTCGTTATATTAGAGCTCACCGACCGCCTCCTTCCGCATGAAGATTTAGAAGTTGGTCAGCTTATGACACAGCATTTTGAAGAAAATCATCATATTAAAGTTCTTGCCGAATCACGAGCCATTTCAATCGAACAAGACAGAATAAATAAACGAGTGGTCTTTATGCGTGGTGGTATCGAGCGCACGCTTCATGCAGACACCATCATAGTAGCCACTGGCTCCAGGCCAGCCGTAGAGGATCTTGGCTTAGAAAATGCTGGAGTTAAAGCTACCAAACAGGGAATCAAAGTCAACAGGACGCTTCAAACTTCCGTCAAGCATATTTATGCTGCCGGCGATGCTATCGACGCCAAAAGTTCCACCGAACGTGCAATATACGAAGGTGCTCTTGCTACCTCCAATCTATTTAACCGTAATAAAGACATGGCAAATTACAGCGGATTTATGCGTATTATAGACACGTATCCTCAAATCGCCACGGTCGGCGTCACGGAAGATGATTGTTTGAAGCGCGACAAGAAGATTAAAAAAGCTATTGTTCCACTTTCTTCCATTACTGCTGCCAACACAAATGATTATTATATCGGTTTTGTTAAAATGATTGCCGACAAACAAGGGAAAGTCATCGGCGCAACCATCATTTGTCCAGAAGCCGAGCTCGTCGCCGAAGAAGTAGTTCTTGCCATTCGTCATCATCTTTCCGTCGAAGATCTTGCCAGCGCGCCACACCCAGCTTCCGGCTGGAACGATGCGGTGCGCCTAGCTGCTAACCGCCTCTCATTCTAAAACATCAAAAAAAGAACCCAGAAAGATCCGGGTTCTTTTTTTATTCAGTAGGCTATTTGTCTACTACCTCGCCTTCAACAGCATCATCATCCGAAGATAATCCATTATCAGAAGAGCCTTTATTGTCATTAGAAGCTTGTTGATACATTTTCGCACCAATAGGCATGATCTTATCGCTAAGTTCTTTTGCAGCAGCTTCTAATTTATCCTTATCAGAAGATTCGTCTTCAAGAACTTTTTTAGCTTCCTCTACGGCTTTCTTGATTGTTTCTTTATCGTCGTCCGAAATCTTGTCTTTATATTCATCTGGCATTTTTTCGGCTTGATAGACTGCATTTTCTAGGCGGTTTTTGGCATCAATTGCATCACGTTTTTTCTTATCTTCTTCAGCGTGAAGCTCGGCTTCCTTTTGGGCTTTCTCAATATCATCCTTACTCATGTTGCCAGAGTTTTGAATAGTGATAGACTGCTCTTTGCCAGTACCTTTATCTTTAGCGGTTACATTCAAAATACCATTTGCATCAAGATTAAAGGTAACTTCAATTTGTGGGATTCCGCGTGGAGCAGGAGCAATGCCGTCAAGAATGAAACGACCAAGTGATTTATTGTCAGCAGCCATTTCACGCTCACCTTGAAGAACATGAATTTCCACTTGTGGTTGGTTATCCGAAGCAGTTGAGAAAATCTCAGATTTAGAAGTAGGAATAGTCGTGTTTCTGTCGATCAATTTTGTTGATACGCCGCCCATAGTTTCGATACCAAGTGAAAGTGGAGTAACATCAAGAAGGAGAACATCCTTAACATCGCCTTGCAACACACCACCTTGAATTGCAGCACCAACGGCCACAACTTCGTCTGGGTTTACACCTTGCATCGGATCTTTGCCAAAGATTTCTTTAACTTTAGCAACCACGGCTGGCATACGAGTCATACCACCAACCATCACGACTTCGTCAATATCTTTAGCAGAAAGTTTGGCATCTTTCAAAGCTTTTTCTACTGGACCAGCGAGACGATCAATCAAAGGTGCAACGAGATCTTCGAGTTTTGCACGAGTCAAAGTATGCTCAAAGTGTTTTGGACCATCTGCATCGGCAGTAAGGAATGGAAGATTAATTTCAACTGAAGTTGCAGAAGAAAGTTCCTTTTTAGCCTTTTCAGCCTCATCTTTCACACGTTGCATCGCGGCGGCGTCATTACGAATATCAACACCAGACTCTTTCTTAAATTCATCGAGCAGGTAATTAACGATCAAGTTATCGAAGTCTTCACCACCAAGGTGTGTATCACCGTTAGTAGACTTTACTTCAAAGACGCCATCACCAAGTTCCAAAATCGAAACATCGAAAGTACCACCACCAAGGTCGAACACGGCGATTTGTTCATCTTTTTTACTTTCAAGACCATAGGCAAGTGCTGCAGCAGTTGGCTCGTTGATAATACGTTTCACTTCAAGACCAGCAATTTTACCAGCATCCTTGGTTGCTTGACGCTGTGAATCGTCAAAGTAAGCTGGCACAGTGATGATAGCTTCTGTAACTTTTTCACCAAGAAAAGCCTCGGCGTCAGCCTTAATCTTAGAAAGAGTCATTGCAGAGATTTCTTCTGGCGTATATTCCTTGCCATCCATCTCTACGGCAACACCATCTTTTTTCTTTACAATTTTATAAGGCATGATATCAAGATCGCGTTGAACTTCTTTATCTTCGAACTTACGACCAATCAATCTCTTGATGCCATAAATCGTGTTTTTAGGGTTAGTCACGCGTTGACGTTGGGCAACTTTACCTACAAGGCGGTCGCCTTTTTTCGTTACAGCAACTACGCTTGGCGTAGTACGATCACCTTCAGCATTTGTAATTACCTCTGGTTTACCAGCCACCATATAGGCAAAAGCTGAGTTGGTGGTTCCGAGGTCAATACCGATAATTTTGGACATTTCTTTCCTCCATTTTTAATATTATTTAGCACTCGTCCTTTCCGACTGCTAATCTACCTCTATTCTAGCAAATTAGCACTCACGTGTCAAGACTGCTAATGAATATTTTTTCACAAATTTATAATTCTTGGAGTCAAACCACTCATCCACTGCCTTAGCTACCCCTGGAAGCTCTGGATTATTATAATCATGCACGATAATCACACCACCTGGCGTCATCTTATCTTCTACTAACCGTAAAGATGTTTTGATAGATTCATAAAGGTCACCATCCAAAAACGCAAAACAAACCTTCTCCGGTAGATCCACCTCTTTATCTAGTTCGTCAAACCACCCCTTTTTAATTACCGGCACCGGCAAGTTTGCTCGAAGAAACCTCGCTTTTACTTCTTTTTTCGTGACATAAAGTTCACCTTTCTTAAAAGCGGCCCCCGCAACAGAGAAGTCAGCCTCTGTCTTATCTGGCAAACCTTCAAAAGAATCGTAAATAAAAAGACGCTTTTTACTTTTAACGCCTTTTAAAAGCTCTGCAAGCAAAAGTGAGGTGTCACCTTCGTAGCACCCTAGTTCAACTAAATCGCCCTCAAAATCAAGCGATAAAGAAGCCAGACGCAAAATCTCGCCTGTCTCCTCTCTGTTAACTTGTGGTTGGTTTTTATTCGGATTTTTCTTCATTTTGGTCGAGAATTAACTTCGCGCGGCGAATCATCTCTTCAAATTCATCGGTGCGAATCACCCAAATTGGTTTGGAACCTTCGGCAGAAATATCAGTGTGTCTCTCTGGCATTTCGTCTACATTTTTGCCGTCATCAAGTGCAAAACCAAGATAAGATAATTTTTGGGAAATCATACGGCGAATTTCGTCACTGCGTTCACCGATAGTTGCGGTAAAGACAATTGCGTCAACACCACCAAGAGATGCTGCCATTTGGCCAATTGCCATCTGAATGCGATAAACAAACATCGCGTGTGCAAAAGTGCCACGATCGTCGCCCTCATCACGGAGGCGGATAATTTCACGCATATCATCAGTTTGTCCAGAAACGCCAAGCAGACCGCACTTTTTATTGAGGTATTGCTCAAGGTCTTCGTCATCTGTAAATTTCATTGCGCGTTTAATTGCGAGTGCTGCCGCTGGATCGATGCTACCAGAGCGAGTTGACATCATCACGCCTTCAAGCGGAGTATAACCCATGGTAGTATCAAGAGATTTACCTTCAAACACTGCTGTAACCGAGCTACCAGAACCAAGGTGACAAACAACCAATTTGCCTGGCAAAATGTCTTGCTCTTTCATGTAGTTCACGATTGAACCCACAGACAAACCGTGCGCACCATAGCGTTTAATCTCGGCCTTATCAGCAAGCTCTGTATCGATAGCATAATATTTCATCAAATCTGGACGGTCAGCATGGAAAGAAGAATCCGAAATGGCAATCACAGGGGTACCTTTAAATACTTTCACAAAACTCTCAATCTCATTTGCTACCACTGGCACATGAAGCGGAGTGCGTTTTTTGGCAATCTCGAGCATCTTCAAGCATTCGTCATCCACCAAGTGGTCCTCGGTAAAGTAGTCACCAGTAGCCACGATGCGTGCAAGAATAGCATCAATCTTAGACACGCCACCAAGATAGCCTTCCTCGGTCAAGATTTCGTTAAGATGTGAAACGGTGTTGGAAAGACTCTTAAAATCTTGTTTTAGCTTTTTCTTGCTACCATCAGAGCTCTTTAGCGTACAAATAACTTTCTTGTTTTCAAACTCAAAATGTAGGGAACAAAGCAGTTCGTCTTCGCGGTAAAGCGCATACTTACGTGAGCTACTACCAGGGTTAGTAATCAAAATTAAGCGTGGATTTGCCATTATTTTCTCCTTATATCGCCACCTATTATACCATAAAAAACAGAGAATGCATCATAAAACGAAGATTTCATTTTTGTTGCTAGAGCTTATTGTATTTTTTCACATTTTATGGGATAATATAGATATGTTTGTCGATACCGCAAAAGTTGAATTAAAAGCCGGTAAAGGCGGCGATGGTGCCGTCTCTTTTCGCCATGAAATATATATTCCAAAAGGCGGGCCAGATGGTGGCGACGGCGGCAAGGGCGGTTCAATCATATTTAAAGCTGATAAAGATACTAATACACTGTTAGATTTTCGTTATAATCCTATTCTTACTGCCGAAGATGGCAAAAATGGCTCTGGCCAACGTTCTGCCGGCCGTTCCGGCAAAGATCTCATCGTCGAAGTCCCCATCGGCACTTGTGTCTACAAAGTTTCTAGTTCAAAAAACGACGTTAAGCAATTAGATTCTTTCGAAGAGGGTTCGGAGCCTGGCAAGGCGAGAATTAGCGCCAAAACCCCTGTGGCGACAGGGGTTTTGGACGCGCCTCGAGAAAGAATTCTAATTGCTGACCTCATTGAAGATGGTCAAGAAGCTGTGATCGCCAAAGGCGGCGACGGTGGTTTCGGCAACGCCCACTTTAAATCTTCCACACGCCAAGCTCCAATCATTGCCGAAGTCGGCGAACCAGGCGAAGCCTTCACGGCCGAGCTCGAGCTTAAACTCCTTGCCGATGTTGGTTTAGTAGGTCTGCCAAATGCCGGCAAATCCACTTTTCTCTCTGTTGTATCAAACGCCAAACCAGAAATTGCCGATTATCCATTTACAACCATCACGCCAAATCTCGGCGTCGCAACCATCGATGATAAAGATATTTTGATTGCTGATATCCCAGGCTTAATCGAGGGTGCCTCTGAGGGCAAAGGTCTCGGCCACGCCTTCCTCCGTCACGTCGACCGCACCGCTGTTCTGCTGCACCTTATTGATGTTTATAACGACGACGCCGGTGAAGCCTACAAAACCATTAGAAACGAGCTAGATAAATACTCCGACCTCAAAGACCGCCCAGAAATTGTCGCTCTTACTAAATGCGAAGGTCTAGACGGCGAACTAATCGAAATGCAAAAAAACGCCATTTTAAGAGAAAACAAAGATGCCAAAATCTTCATTATCTCCTCCTCCGCCCACCAAGGCCTCCAAGAACTCCTCCGTGCCCTAAAAGAAACAATAGAATTATCTTCTCTGAAAAGCTCAGAAGTAGTTTCTGAGACCATGTCCCGCGAGCCTTACGAGGCGAGCGAAGAGAGCGAGCCCCGCGACGGCGGGCGTGAGCGAACGAGGTCGAAGAAACTATCTTCGAGCGTTTCTGATACAGATATTCCAACAATATCTCTGAATCCCAAAGCCTACAAAGATACTTGGCAAGTCAAAAAAGACGAAGAATCCGGCAAGTTTATTGTTACTGGCGAAAAAATCGAAAAATTTGCTCGTCGCACCGATCTTAACAATTATGCCTCTGTCAACCGCCTCCGTGACATCATGAAAAAACTCGGTATTCGTGCCGAACTCACCACTCAGGGCGCCGAACCAGACTCCATTATCGAAATCGCCGGCAAAGAGTTCACCCTCGTTGAAGATTATTAATTATGTTATAATGAGCTTATGGCTTTTATAGTTGTTTTAGCTGCACTAACCCTGCTATTCTATTTTATTCGCAAACATACCGGTCCAGCTCATCTTGCTGTTATCGCCGGCGTCAGCGTTTATAATACTTTTGGCTTGCAACTATCGGAGTTTCTTCACAACAACATTCTAACCAGCTTGGACTTAAAACTCATTTCAGCTTGTATCAACCTTCTGTTGGTCTTGGTCTTTCCTTTGCTTCTTTATTTTAAATCTTCTCGCGGTGGGCTTTTTGGCATCTTGCGTGTTGTAGAGGCTGTAATTTTTGCGGCTATTTTGGCCTCGCTTATTGCCGGTCCGCTCGCTTATTTCTTCTCGTTTGATAACTTCTCGACAGAAATCTACGGGTTCATCAAATCCATCGAAGGTCCAATTATCCTTGTCGGCGTAATTTCTGCGTACGTGGACATTCTTGCTTATCGCGAACGTTATTAAAAAAAGTGCAATCGGAACATATAGCAAAAACACCCATGGTTGATTTTTCTCGATCGTAATTAAAAACATTTTTTGTTGCCCCAAAAATTTCATCACAAAAAGGTGAAAATCTAGTAAAAGTCCTGTAACTTTCCCAACTAGTTCAGCAAAAAAAGGCCAAAAAGAGAATAAACCTGTCAAGAATGTTAAACCCATCACAATCGGCATCGTTGGCAAAATCAATAGATTAGCAAGTAGGGAAATAATTGAAATTGATCCGAAAAAATATAGCAAAATTGGCGCGCAAGCAATGGTTGCCGCCACCGTCACTAAAATTATTTCTGACACTCCCGGCGGTTTTTTCTTTCCATATAGTAGTTGCACGATGCGTGGCCTAAGAATTGTAATCCCTGCATACGCCCCAAAAGACAAAAGCCAACCCACATTAAAAATAAACATTGGGTCGATCATGAGTGTAATTGCCATCACTAAAACAAGCAGCCTTCCCGCCGTAAACTTTCTTCCCACATACCAAGCAACAAGGGAAAACAAAGTCACTAGCGCCGCTCTTGTAATCGACGCCGTCCAACCAATCATTCCCGCAAAACCTAGCACAAATAATGTGGAAAAGAATAGCCCCGAAAACCGTGACAGTTTTCCAAAAAATTTTCTCACAAACTCCACAATAATCGAAAGATGAGTTCCCGACGCCACCACAAGATGAGAAAGCCCAACCACCCTAAGCACCTCCGCCATCTCATCAGACAGTCCATTTTTCATACCTAAAAGATACGCCAGCCCCAATCGACTTTCTTCTTCTGGCAAATTCTCCTTCACCTTCTCAGAAAACCAATTCCGGGCGCTAAGCAACAAATCTTTCGAATCACTGTGAGAAAGGCCGGTCAGCTTTGCGCGGTACATCGTCCCGCCATAAACCCCAAAGCCACCAGACATTTTCCCAGTCACTTTTATCGTGTCAGATCGCACAATGTCGTGAACAGAATATAAACTCGCATAAATCGACCCTTCAAAACAGCTATCATTCACACAAAGATCACTAAGCTTAAAACTAAAGTTGCGTCCATCTTGATCCGGGTCACCTTGCACCGTGCCACTAATCTCCACATTTTTTCCAACAAGATTATACAAAATGCTCTGTCCACTCACCTCTACTGAAACTCGAAAAAACGCCAAAATAAGCCCCGCCACAATCCCAAAACCTACAAACAAAATACTCGGATGCATAAAAGCTACAATTAAAAGTAACCCAGAAACAATCATAAATAGCGGCGAACTAAAAAATCCTAGCCTAAGAACCACCGCCACAACGCACCCCAAAACTATGCCACACAAAAACCCCACCATAATATAAGAAGGATGTATTTTCTTGAGCAGCATCACCCCAACTTACCCCATACAGAATTCACCATCAACCATAACCGCTATTGACAAAAATCATAATCTGTGCTATAATGGAAATATAGGCCCATTATGTCACAAAAACAAACTATCAAAATTAATTCCGAACAAGCACTGATTGATTTTGGTGAAAACTTCGCCAAAACTCTAGAAACTCCAGCCGTTATTGAACTTATCGGTGACGTTGGCGCTGGCAAAACTACTTTTACTCGCGGTCTCGCCAAAGGTCTAAATTTCAAAGAGCCTGTCACTTCCCCAAGTTTTACCATCTCCAAACGCTACGCTTTTACTAAAGATAATAAACAATGCACGCTCACACACTACGATTTCTATCGCCTAAAAGACCCTGGCATTATGTACGAGGATATCGCCGAATCCATCGCCGACGACAATTCCATCACTGTAGTTGAATGGGGCGAAAGTGTCTCAAATCTCCTCCCTGAAAATCATTATCAAATTACTATCAATATCAACCCTGATAACACCCGTGATATAATCGTCTCATGAAATTATACTTAGATACTTCCACTCCAGTTTGCAAACTGAAGTTAGATGATAAAGCATACACTTGGGAATCCGGTTACGAACTAGCCGAAAAACTCCATCAATTTATTTTCGACAAACTAAAAGAAAACCACAAAACCTGGCAAGACCTAGAAGAAATTACTTTTTTCTCCGGCCCAGGCTCATTCACTGGTCTTCGTATTGGCGCTACCGTCGTTAACACTTTATCCGATCAATTAAATATTCCTTTGTATGACCATCACGGCACCAAACACAAAGTCATCATCCCAGATTACGGCCGCCCAGCTAACATTACTCCGCCCAAAAAATAATTCTATGATATAATTAGTATTGGAATATTATTAATTTATATTTTTTGTTAACCCGCTGATATAGAGAAAAATATCAGCAACAACAATTAGGAAAAGAGGTATATGGAAATAGCCGCAATCATTATCGCCGCAGTTTTAGGCGTTGGCGCGGGTGCCGGAGGTATTTTTGCGTACAATAAAAAGCGCGAAAACGGTGGTAAAAATAAAGCTGATGATCTTATCAGAAAGGCCAAACACGAAGCATCAGACATCGTGCTAGAAGCCAAAAAAGAAGCAACTCGTGTAGCCGAAAAAAGCAAACAAGAAGAAAGCGACCGTCGCAAAGAATGGAAACGCACCGAGAATCGTCTCGCCGAACGCGAAACCGCTCTAGACGGTAAGCTCGATCAGCTCGAGAAAAAGACCGAGCGTCTTACCAAACAAGAAAAAGAAATTGAAGAATTAAAAACCGAGATTCGTGACATCCGCACTAAGCAACACGAAAAGCTCGAGAAAATCGCTGGACTTTCTAAACAACAAGCTCGTGAAAAACTCATGCAAATGACCGAAAACGACATCAAACAAGATCTCGTTGCTTTGATTAACAAAGAACAAAAAGAGATCAAACACGACGTCGACGAAACTGCCCAGGCAATGCTCCTCACCGCTATGGAGCGTATGTCTTCAGAAGTTACAGCCGATCGTACCATCACTGCGCTTAAACTTCCGGATGACGAAATGAAAGGTCGCATTATTGGTAAAGAAGGTAGAAACATCCAGGCTTTGCAACGTGCAACTGGCGTAGATATCATGGTTGACGATACTCCAGGCATGGTTGTTTTGTCTTCGTTTGATCCTATCCGCCGTCAAGTTGCTCGCTATGCTATGGAACGTTTAATGAAAGATGGCCGCATCAATCCATCTTCCATTGAAGAAGCTGTCGCTAAAGCCGAAAAGGAAATCGAGAAAGAAGTTGTGCGTGCTGGTGAAGACGCCGCTCGCGAAGTTGGTGTTATTGGTATCCCACGCGAAATTTTGCATCTTCTTGGCGAACTCAAATTCCGTACTTCATATGGCCAAAACGTTCTTCTACATTCTATCGAGATGGCCCACATGGCTGGCATGATTGCCGAAGAAATCGGTGCCGATAAACGCATCACCAAGACCGCCACGCTTCTTCACGATATGGGTAAAGCCGTCACTCATAAAATCGAAGGCAAGCACGCCGATATTGGCGCTGAACTTGCTCGCAAGTATGGTCTTCCAGACGAAATCGTTCATGCTATTGCTGCCCACCACGATGATATTGAACCAACAACTCCAGAGGCTATCATCGTCAAAATTGTTGATGCGATTTCAGCTGCCCGTCCAGGTGCTCGCAATATTTCCGCCGAAAACTTTGCCGAACGTATGAAAGATCTCGAAAATATTGCCACTTCATTCCCAGGTATCGATAAAGCCTATGCCATTTCTGCTGGTCGTGAAATTCGCGTCATCGTCGAGCCAAAACAAGTCGACGATCTCACCGCTCTAAAACTTGCCCGTGATATTGCCAATAAGATTGAAGCCACCATGAGCTATCCAGGTGTCATCAAAGTTAATGTCATTCGCGAAACTAGGGCCGTTGAGTACGCTAAATAATGAGCAAACTATTCAAGCAAAAAGTAGCAACCAAAACTAAAGTCAAAGCAGCTATCTTTGTGGCTTTAATAGCGTTGCTATTTTTGTACATAGTTTTAGATATTGCCCTCAAAGGACCAATTACTTCATTTCTCAGTAACCGCGAAGAAATAATTAATACCGTCAATTCTCTCGGTGTTTTTGCGCCACTCGTCTTTATTCTTATTCAGACCTTACAAACAGTTTTTGCACCAATCCCAGGACAAGTCACCGGCACGGTAGGTGGCTACATATTTGGTTGGTGGGGAATTCTTTGGACCCTCATTGGCAGTGCTATCGGCTATATCATTGTCCTATTCTTAGCACGTCGCTTTGGCCGTCCATTGCTTGAGAAATTCTTCAAAAAAGAAGCTCTAAAAAGATTTGATTTTCTCACCACTAGCAAACATGCCTCATTCGCTTTATTCATGGTATTCCTTTTGCCAGGACTTCCAGACGATATGGTTTGCTACCTTGCTGGCCTCACATCAATTCCACTTAAAAAACTCATGATACTAATTTTAGTTGGACGCCTTCCATCAATCATTGCGACAAACTATGTAGGCAGTGGCCTCGGCAACGAGAATCTTATTCCAGTAGTTATAGCCAGCGTCGCCATGGTCGCCATCTTTATTGCGGCCTGGATTTACCGTGAAAAAATCGTTAATTATCTTCAGTCAAAATCAGAAAACTCAACTAAACCAACACAAAAAAGTAAATAATTTGAATTTTCTTATGTTATAATATTTCCTATGCACGGAGGTTATTTTAGATGAAAATTGAAGTTAAGGATAAGTACACTGGCAAAAACATTAAAGAGCCAAACAGTGAAATACCAGATCCACCAAAACCAGAAGAAAAACCCGAAGAAAAGTCAGAAGCAAAAGAAATCCCAGAACAAAAAACCACAACGCGTCGTCGCCGTCGCAAAACTCCAATCGGCTTTATTCTCACAGTTGCGGCTATTGTTGGGATTATCGGCGGGTTGATTTTTGCAATTATAGTCTTTACTAAAAAAAGTGATTTAATAGGTACTTGGGTAAGAGAAAACGATGTTTGGACCTACGAATTTAAGGAAGACGGCTCTGGCTCATACGGGCTTGGTTTTGGCACTCCAATGGCATTCCATTATAAAGACAAAGGTGATCATATTGAAGTGACATACGACAAAAAGGGTAATCAAGTCAATTTTGAATACCATTTTGAAGAAGACAAATTAATCATCAAAGACCAGCTCGGAAACAACCAAACATACAAAAGAAAAGGCGCAGAAGACAATCCAATAAACACCCTTTACAACAAGACCGAGAGCACGCCTTCCGATAACCAAAATGATACGCCAGCAGAAGATCAGGGCGATTCATCAGACGATACGGATAGCCCCTCTTTCATAGAGGATTTCAAAAACTCATTCCCAGGTCTAAGAAAATAAAGAACTAATTAAGCATAAAAAATGGTCTGGGTGACCCGATTTGAACGGGCGACCTCAGCGTCCCGAACGCTGCGCGCTACCAACTGCGCCACACCCAGAAATAACGAATTAATTTTATCAAAAATCCCTTCAAAACACCAGAAAAAAGTCACAATAGTTGCTATTGAAAAAAGATTATGCTAATATTTCAGAAAAGAGTCATATATTTAAAGCGGAGATCATATGAAAAAATTTTTGAAGGTGCTAGCAACCTCAGTAGCCTTAGGGGTTTTTATGACCCTGGCTTGTTTATTACCAAAACTCAGCGCCAGCGCCGACTCTAACGACGTAGAAGAAGTTTGGTCAATTCCGAAATCAACTACGGATCCGATAATCACAGCATATGACCTAAAAGCCACAAATGATAACGGATTCATTGTTGCTGGGCAAGGATTCGTAAATTATTTCCCAGACGTTCAGCAAGGAGTCGGTTATTATGCTAGCCTCTTTAAATATGATGTTGATGGGAATTTAGAATGGCATGCGAAAGGTGGTGGTCCGTATAGTTTTTATACTTCCGTATTGCAACTCTCAGCCGACGAATATATCGCAGTAGGTTATGGTAACGCAGAATTTAATAACCCAGACAGAGTTGGTAAAGTATCAAAATTCCATGTCGATGGCGATACTGTCACCGAAACAGAATACTGGGAATTTGTACATAATTCGACCGAGGATTCATCGCATACGACGCTCACTGGAATTTTGTTAGATTCCGACAATAATTATGTTATCTCTGGTCTTAGTGGGGAACAAAACAATGTATTTGTCGCAAAGCTAAAAAGTTCTCACGATTGTTCTGTGAACGCGAAGACTATTTGCACAGAAGATTTAGCTTGGCTAATTAGTTATGACAACGCCAACACTAACAACGACATGCTAAATTATACAAACAAGATCATTAAAACTGGCGACGGAGAATTTGTTTTTACAACCGGAGACAATGGCTACCTCAAAAAGATTAAAGAATCTACAGCTGGCGATTCCGTTTCAGAAATATGGTCAGAAGACACGATCAATGCTTGGCACGCCAGCTCTACTCTCGACAAAGAGTTCTTTATTACTACAAATAATATAAACAACAGAAACTTTCGAGAATCATATATTGAGAAAACTATTGACGGAGCAACAACAATTATCCCTAGCGGCCTAGCACCATATACGTTGACATCAGGATCTTACAATCTAGCGACTAGGACCATTCCAACAATTGACAATCAATATCTTGCTCTAGGCGGTCAGGTTTCAGGATATTCCAATGTCACAGCATATCTTTTCAAAATTGATAGTAACGGTAAGATTCTCTGGCAAATCTCATCAGGTGAGACAGGCTATGATAGCTATTGGATTTCAGGAGATTCTTATAGCGACGGAACATACGTGGTTATTAGCGATCAAAATGTAATAAAAAAATACAAAGATAAGACAGAATATCAATGGCTGAGATATAATATTATGTCCGAAACCGACCCTAATTATATAAAAGTAACCGATTCATATTGGTCTATATGCACAAGATCCGGCAGAACAAGCGCCAAAAAAGGAGAAACATTCACTATTGACAGTGTGTATTCTGACGGTTGCTCGTTGGGTGATACAAATTTTTACGACGGTTTTGAGTTTAGTGGCTGGTATCAAAACCCAGAAATGACTATTGAACTTGGAGATATGGACCTAACCGCTAATAGAAACATTGACCTTTATGGTTCATACGAAAAATTAGAATACAACATCCCATTACTTGTTATGACCGACGAAGATGATGGCACTGAACCAACGGTCGTAGAAAATTCTGTTCAAACTGTTTCGGCGTATGATACAGTTGACTTACCAGAAATTGAAATACCAGAAGGCTACAAGTTTGAAGGTTGGTATGGCGGCACAATCGTAGACGGCGAAAGAGTATTTAGCACGAACGTTAGATTCGCTAACGATTTCACCTATAGCCCAACAAACATAAGCACGACTTCCAGTGAGTATTTTGATTTCCTTTGGGCAAAGCTAATTCGTAAAAAAACTTTTGAAATTCCGTTTTATGTAGTGACATACGAAGAAGAAGGCGGAACTGCAATCGCTAATCTTGATTCCATCCAGAGTGGCTACGTAGGAGACACTGTAGTTCTTCCGGGTCAGCCGAGCATTTCTTCCGATTACGAGTTCAAGGGTTGGTATGCTGGTACCTTGGCCAATGGCGAACCAGTATATGGCACCGACAGATTATTCTCTAACAATTTTACTTATACTGAAACCGAAGTTGGGCAATTTGATTTTATTTATGCCAGAATAGTTAAGCTCCCAGTCTACACTATCCCATATTATGCCGTAGTATATGATGATTCTTACACTAATATTATAGACGTCGTAGAGCTCTATTCTCAAAATCTCCACATCAATGACTATTTGAATTTTTATATAGATTCAAGCCGTTACAACTATACCGATTCCTATTGGTACGGCGGCACAATCGTAGACGGTGAGAAAAGCTATAATGGTAGCCCTACATTCTATGATTATCGCAGCTATCGATACACTCAAAGTTCCGTTGGGCAATATGATTTTATCTATAAGAGAGTAACTCGTAAGCCAGTAACTGTCCATTTCGACATGAGTGATAGTTATCAGTATTATGACAGCGAACAAGGTTATCATGTAACCGCCCACTATTGCGGCGATTATAGCGACGAAATGACTAATTATCCAGACGAAACGATACCATTTGGGACCACAATCACCACTGAGATCAAAACGTCTAGCCCAGACAACTCCTGTATACTAGACAGTTTGAGGCTATCCTCGTATTCGTACGAAGGGTCTGGTAATGAAATCGATTTTACCCCAGATATGCCGATAGACCGATCCAGCTATGGGAGGGCTTATATATATGGGAAATACATCCAAAACTACCTGGTCGTTAAAGACGATAAAGTCTACTATGCTACGGGCGAAGAATATGATGTGGATGGCGACGAAACGATTTCTTGGGACCAAAATTCTAATACTCTCACCCTAGAAAATTATAATGGGCCAAACATAACATTCGACAATGGCGCAGATCCAATTAATCTAGTTATCAACGGCGAGAATGATACTCAAATAACAAGCTCAACCACGCCAATCATAGTATCTGGCGAAGGAACATTGGGGAACAACGACACCTATGCAAACCCTTATTACTCTATTAAAGCTACCGATGCGGCTAGCTTGATAATCGAAAGCGGTCATATAGTAAGCGGCAATATCCAGGCAGACAACATGATCGTAAACGGCGGAACCATTGAAAGTGAGATTAAGATGTGCCCTAATTATCGATCATCCTGCCAGATTGTTATAAACGGAGGAGAGATTAATGATGACGTTTATTCATACGAAGGTGATATTATCATTTACGACGGCGCTACTATCAAAGGCGGTGTCGAAGCCTATGGCGGCAATTTAATAATCCAAGGTGGTAAGCTAATTATGGAGAGCGACGATCTTGAGGCTAGTGACAAAATTATCATTAATGGTGGCGAAATATCTGGGATAATCGATGAGATAAACGCAGGTTCTTTTATTATGAACGGCGGCAGTATAAATGCGATAGTCACCGACGGGCTTGAGATTATGCGCTATTTCTTGCTTAACGATGGAGAATTAAACGTTACATCAATTAATCCCGCTCTTGACCATGGCCCGCTTATTGTTGAGAATGGGTACGCTATTTTTAATGGTGGTAAGGCTAATATTGCCGGCGTAACCCCGTCCACAATATTATATCCAGGGACAATCGACGAAATAATTTCCAACGGAATTACGAATATTAATATAGCTGAAACATGCGCCAATGTCAGTGATTTTGAAGAGCTAAGCGCGCTTAGCTCTCAGCTTGGGTATGGAGCATTCGTAGACGAAGCAGATTGTAACACAAACCTCGCAGAAAGACTACCAGAATTATTGCGTGCAAAAATGGAAAATACGCTTGGAGGGCCTCTGCCCTCACGTGGTGCGGCTATAGAAATTAATGGCGGAGACGTATCATTTAACGTAATTGAAAAAGAAGCTCTTATAGATGAAACAGTAGATTACTACATGGCTAATTTCGAAGAAGAAATCGCATCAGAAATGCCAAGTACTCCAGAAGAAGTTGCAGAAATCTGTTCTAGTGAAGATATGTCTGAAGCAGATATGATGTTTGCCGCCTATAAAACCTGGAGGATAGACATAGATAATGGAACTCTTGCTCCAATGACCGATGAAGAAGGCAATCCTGTTATGCTTCCTGAAATCGATATGAGTACAATGGATATAGCCGTAGATGAAGATGGAAACCCTATATTTATCACACTATATAATGTAATTGATGAAGAAGGAAATATTATTAATAGCAAAGTCGCTCAAGGAATAGATGAAGAAGGAAATACTTTCTACTATAAAGCAGGCTTTAGCGATGAAAACGATTGTGCGGAGAACCTATTAACCGTTTACCTCGATCTGATGCGTAAGTATCATCGTGACTATATGAGGCAAGAAATGATGGGGGAATTCGACGAAGTCACTCCGTGGCCAGTATCGCTTATGATCGCTAAAGAAGGCGAATCTGCTTCTATTGACGAATCTGCCGTCTATATTAATGAGGCCCTATTTAAAAATCCAAAAAACTTAGAAGTTGCAGTTGGCAATATGACTATGTCTGATGGAGATGAATCGGAGACGCATCAGTTCGTAACTTTTGGTAATGGCGAAGGAACACCGACTATAACGATCGGATATCAAAATGATTCAGTGATACCAATTAGTTTTGAGAACACCATCGATCGTGCACGAATTTACGAAGACGCTGTCATCACTTTTAAAGATTTTGACGACACAATAATTTTCGAAGAAGAAGGTTATCATCCAGGCGATCGTGTTACGCCTCCATCAAACCCAACGCGCGAAAATAGTCCAGCCTACAAGTACACTTTTGCGGGTTGGGATAAAGAAATAGAAACAGCCGTCACTGGTGACACAGTGTATGTTGCTACCTATAATGCCGAACCTTACGAAATTGAATACGAATGGTTAGAAAACCAAACTTTCGATATCGACATTGATGAGAAATCTATTTTGAGTATCGACGTCGCCAAAAAGTACTTTTCTCATACTGTCAAAGTTGATGGCGAAGAGATTGAGGAGAATGTCGACTATGTCATCACAGAAGGCAGCACAGTCGTAAACCTACAAAAGGATTATCTAGACGGATTAAAATTAGGTGAACACTCCATTGATGTCTACTTTGATGAGCCAGCGCTCGATGACCCTGTTATTGTCATGACCAACTTTATAGTTAGGGAAAGATCACCAGACAATCCAGATGGCCCAAATGTGCCAAACACAGACGGCGAAGATTCTAACGAAGGCCCAAGTGTAGGGAATCTTGGTTTCAAAGAAATACTCCCATCTGCAGCTAAGTCTACCATTATTATTGGATTTATTGTCGCTGTTTTTATAGCATCAGGCGTAATAATTCGTTGTCGAAAACGTAAATAGTCTGCATACTCAGCTTCCCAAAATTGTAAAAAGTGCGTGCTTGTGATATAATAAAAGCACACGGGGTGTAGCACAGTTGGTAGCGCGCAACTTTTGGGAAGTTGAGGTCGCAGGTTCGAGTCCTGTCACCCCGACCAAAACAATCCCTGCGGATTATTTTGGAAGAGCAGTCTTGCGAGCTTAGCGAGCAAGGAAGCTCTACCATAAACAATCCTGTGGATTGTTTATGGAAAGGCAAACTCGTGCGCGAATGCGCGCGAGGCAAACTTACCACTATTTATCACTTGCCCGCCAGGCAAGTTTTTTGTTTTTATGCTACAATAGATATACTATTTAAGGAGTTTTACCGTGCCAACATCTCAACCAGTTAAGAAAAATGCAAATAAAAATACCAGCAACGCTATTCGCAGCGTACTTTTCGTCTTGCTTGTTGTCCTTTGCTGCTTTGCGCTATTAGGATCATTTAGCACCAATATCAAATTAGAAGAAAAACCAATATCTGATGTTATCTCCAGAGCTAACGACGAAAATGGCAACATCGAAAAAATCACCGTTATCGGTAGTAGCCTGGAAATCACACTAAAAGGACAAGACCATCCAACCGAATCCTCCCGCAAAGATCCTCACGGCACTCTATATGACCAAGGTTTAATCGATCAGTGCGCTGGTTACAGCGGCGAAATTCTAGAGGCGTGTCAAGAGAAGTATCCTAAAATCGAATATATAGAAGAGACTGATGTTTGGGGAATCGTATTCGATGTAGCTCTTATTGCTGTACCAATTATAATTATTGTCTTTTTCTTTGGCCGCATGATGAAACAAGCTCAAAACATCAATAATCAATCCATCGGTTTTGGCAAAGCCAAGGCTAAACTTTATGGCCCAGACAAAAAGAAAGTAGTTTTTGACGACGTCGCAGGCAATGAATCCGCCAAGCAAGACCTTGCTGAAATCGTAGACTTTTTAAAGAAACCAAAAAAGTACGAAACCCTTGGTGCAAAGATTCCTCGCGGCGTTTTACTGGCAGGTGATCCAGGCACGGGCAAGACCTTAATGGCTCGCGCTGTTGCTGGCGAAGCAAACGTTCCATTTTTCTCGATTTCAGGTTCCGAATTTGCTGAAATGTTCGTAGGCGTTGGCGCTTCTCGTGTACGTGATCTATTTAACAAAGCCAAGAAGAACGCTCCAAGTATTATTTTCATCGATGAGATTGACGCTGTGGCTCATAAACGTGACGCTAGAGGTGGTGCTGGTCGCGAAGATGAACAGACGTTAAACCAAATCTTGGTTGAGATGGACGGTTTTGACAACGAATCCGGCGTTATTGTTATTGCAGCTACTAACCGTGTTGACATGCTTGATAAAGCTCTTCTTCGTCCAGGACGTTTCGATCGTCATATCAACGTCACCTTACCAGAGCGAAAAGACCGCCTTGCAATTCTGAAAGTTCATTTCAAAAACAAACCAGTTGCAAAAGACGTAAATCTTGAATCACTTGCTGCAAAAACTGCTGGTAGTTCTGGAGCTGATCTTGCCAATATCGCTAACGAAGCTGCCATCACTGCCGCTCGTGAAGGTCACAAAGAGATCTCGAATGCTGATGTTACCGAAGCTTTCGAACGTGTTGCTATTGGCCCAGAACGCAAATCCAAAGTTATGAACGACGAAGAACGTAAAATCACAGCTTATCACGAAGCTGGACATGCCATTGTTGGCCACGTTCTGCCAGATTCTGATCCAGTTCACAAAGTCACGATTATCCCGCGCGGACAAACCGGTGGCGTCACTTGGTTCATTCCGCCAGAGGACCGCAGTTATAAAAGCGTCTTTGAACTTAAAGATGTCCTTGCTCGCGCTATGGGCGGACGTGTTGCCGAAAAACTCACTTTTGGCGTAGATAATATTACCACCGGCGCAAGTTCAGATCTTAAACATGTTGCTGAGCTTTCAAAAGGTATGGTCATCGAAGAAGGTATGGGTAAAACCACAAGGAACCGTGTCTTCCCAGACCAAGATATGGGTTACTATACGATCAGCACGGGCAAACCATATTCCGAAAAAACTGCCGAAGTTATTGATCAAGAAATCAAAACTCTTACCGACGAAGCTGCTGCACGTGCCGAAGCGATTCTAAAAGCCAATACAAAAGTTCTAGATAGGCTTGCTCAAGCTCTTCTAGATCACGAAACTTTGGAAGAAAAAGAGCTAGAGCCACTCCTAAAAGATGCTACATTACCAGCAGCTGCCAAATTGCACTAAAAAGTAGTCAAGAAATACTATCCGGGACCATAAGCTTGGCCGAGCGGCTTTGAGCGTGTCCCGGATAGTTTTCTGGCTACTTTATGGGATGGCTTATGGTATAATTAAAGAATGAAGCATTTTAAGTTTAAATCGGTTGTAACTCTTGTTAATTCCAAGCTTTCCATCAAGTCCGCAACAATTATCCTTGCCAGCTCAACACTTGCTTCAGCACTTCTTGGCATTTTTCGTGATCGTTTACTAAATTCATATTATCTAGACACTTATAAAACTGGCATTGATGCTTATACCGCTGCTTTTACCATTCCGGATTTTATGTTTTTTATTCTTACATCTGGTGCTTTAGCAGTTTCGTTTATCCCAGTTTTTAATCAACGGCTCATCACTGGCAATAAAAAATCCGCTTGGGAGCTTTCCTCTGGAATTTTGAATCTAATGGCGTTAGTCACTTTAGTGGCATCAATTCTAATTATGATTTTTGCCGATCCACTAGTGCGTTATGTGGTCGGGCCAGGGCTAGATGAATCCGGCACAATTCTCGCTATAAACATGATGCGTGTAATAGCTATTAACCCATTCCTTTTTTCCATCTCTACTATTTTATGTTCCATCCAGCAGGCTGTTGGCCGTTTCGTTTTTTATGCACTCGCCCCAGCACTCTACAATGTGGGCATCTTAGTGGGTATTACCGTATTTACTGGCGGCATTAATATATTCGGTTGGCAAATATTTGAAGGTGGTATTATGGGTGTTGCACTTGGCGTAGTGTTTGGAGCTGTATTACAGGTCATTGTCAGCCTAATCGGCCTTTTTGGTTTAGGATTTGATTATAATTTTAAAATAAATTGGAAGAACCAGGGCTTTAGAACCATCCTGAAACTTTTGCCAGCCCGCTCCTTAGACCAGGGAATTGATTATGCAAATTCCATAGTAAGTACTAACCTTTCCTCCAGAATGGGTGCCGGTTCACTTAGGTCGTTCCAACAAGCATCTAGTTTGCATCAGATGCCTGTAAATCTTATTGGTGTAGCCATATCTACCGCTTTCTTTCCTAAAATGACCGAAGAAACCGGTGATGGCAAGGATGAAAAATTTTACGAGACTTTTCGTACGGCACTCAGAACCATTACTTGGATTACGCTGCCAGTTGCTGCGATTACATATTTCAGCCGCGGTTATGTAGTAAACTTTATTAAAAATGGTGGCGATCGCACTATTGCCGACGTGCTCAGCACGCTCATAATTGCAATATTTGCTCATTCAATTTTCCATATTGCTTCACGCGGCTTTTATGCTAAGCAAAACACCAAAACTCCATTTATAGTTTCTATTTTTTCAATTGGCGCAACGATTGCCTTGTCGGTACTATTTTATAAAATGGATCTTGGCGTAACTGGCCTAGGCTGGGCTCAATCAATTGGTGCATTAGCAGAAATTATTATTTTACTGACGATTTTGCAAATTCAGTCAAAAGGCAAAATCTTAGATAAGGCCTTTTGGAGCGGTTTCTTCCGCATGCTCATTACTACTGTGGCTACCGGTTTTGTTGCATATTTCATGACAAAACTTTTACCACTTCGTGCTACAGATAATTCGTTCCTATCCACTTTCCCTAAATTTTGTATTATCGCCATCGCCAGCATGATATCGTATTTGATTTTTAGTTATTTATTAAAACTCTCAGAAGTTCGTCCAATAGTTGATAAAGTTAAAAAGATTGTTTTTCGCAATCTCAAATAAATATTTGCCAACTTCATAATTATTTGTTAGAATAGACATCGTCGCCTTTTCTAATAATAATTTTTTGAAAGAAATACGGTCGTTAGGCGATAAACATTAAAGGAGTCGCAATTTAATGCGTATCAGACTTAAGCGTACTCACACGCGCAAAAAGTCGCAAATTCCTCCTGCCGCCTGGCAAGAGTTCATCGAAATCTAGAAGATGGTAAAAATGCGTAAGAATCCCTGCAAGGGGATTCTTTTCATATATATATTATCGTTTTGCAACCATGCGTTTATCCGCATCTTGCGAAAAACTATCTTCTGGCATATACCCAAGTAGGTAGTATATCAAATCCTCAAATAGCAAAAGCCCAGTAATCTCTTCGAACTTGTTGATCACAATAAAGAAATAACAATTTGTTCTCACAAATGCTGCCAAAGCTTGTTCTAGTGAATAGTTCTCATTAATATAGTATACTTCTGGGTCCAAATATTTCTCCACGCGATCCGTGTTTTTGTTTTGTAGGCTATTAAAAGTATCAGTGTGCAAAACCCCCACCACATCTTTAGTTTTATCAAGCACTGGAAAGTGAGAATAACCAGAACGATAAAGTCGGTCGAGCATTAATGGCCCCAGCATATCGTGGTCATGCACAAAAACGATATCTTCTTTTTTTAGCATGATGCTTTTGACTTTTCTAGAATCAAAAGACATCGCATTTGCAATAACTTTTTTTTGGCGAGAGTTTAATACATCTTTTGGAGTTCTTTTTAAAATCCCAAGTAAATCCTCCAAATCTTTTGGAGTATATGGCTTGCTTTCTTCCTTTTTACGGTATTTCTCTAACTTCGGATCAACCCACTTCACAAATTTTTTCATCAACTTGTTCAACTTCGGTTTCATGCTATAATTATAGCATGAATAAAGTTACAGGGATTATCATTGGCGTAGTTGTTGCTGCCTTCGCTGGTTTTGCAATTTGGACTACGGCCAAAAAAAACGAACAAACCGTTGATTATACTAAATATAATGAATATTCAATCATGGAAGCCAATGATGACAATGGCGGTATCGCCGATCACGTCAAAGGCAATAAAGATGCAAAAGTCATTATCTATGAATATGCAGATTATCAGTGCCCAGGTTGTGCTTCAGTCAATCCATGGGTAAACAAACTGCTAGACGAATATGGCGACAAAATCGGTATTGTGTATCGAAGTTATCTTTTGAGCTATCACAACAACGCCCATGCCGCTGCTGCAGCAGCTGAAGCTGCCGGTTTACAAGGGTATTGGAAAGAATATGCAGACTTCCTTTTTGCTAATCAATCAGAATGGGAATATGCAAGTGCGTCAGAAAGAGGCGGTTATTTTGTTAGATACTTTAGTGAAGTCACTGAAGGCAAAGGCGATATAGAAAAATATAAAACCGACATGGCAAGCAAAGAAGTTGCCGCTAAAGTAAGCTTCGATATAGGGCTAGCCGAAAAAGTCAAAATATCCGCCACCCCGGCCTTTTATATGGATGGCGAGATGCTAGATTGGTACGAAAATAGCTCTCAAACTGGTTTTATGGAATTCATGCGCAAAAAGATCGACGAGAAACTAGCTGAATAGCCTATAAACATAAGCTTTATAGTGTTATAATAAGCTTATGGATGAACAAGAAGTCCAGCGCAAGCGTAGGCAAAATGAAGAAGAGGCCACCGAAAAACGGGCCAGAATTTTAGGCTTCCCGTATCTAGATACTCGTGAATTTGAGAACACGATTGAACTCACCAGGGGGCTACTCGATATTTCTGAAATGCATTCTGATTATATTATCCCATTGCAAAATGGCGGCGGAGAAGAGCACTACCAATTTATGGTCACCAGCCAAACTCCACGCTCAGTCATTTCTCGCATCCAACAAGAATATTCTGACAAAGGCGAACGCACTGATTTCTTCCTCATCTCACATTCCGCCTATCAAGTTTTTATGCTTCGTTACGATCCGCCAAAAACCGTACACTATGACGATATAAAAATCAGCGATGAAGGCGATTCCGAGACTATTGCGTCAGTTAGTAGCACCCTAAACTCTGTTTCTACAGATAAAGTATTCGACTTTCTTTTGGACCAAGCCGACAAACTTGGTGCCTCAGATATTCATATTGAAAACCTCAGGAACGATATCCGCATTCGCATGCGTGTTGATGGCATTTTGCACCCAGTCGCTAATATCGACAAAAATCACTACCGCGTTTTTATGGGTGAGCTTTCTTCTCGTGCTAATGTTTCCATGGCTTCAAATAAACCACAGTCTGGCCACATGCAAACCGAAATTCACCGCGATGGTGCCACTCACCTTTTGAATATCCGTGTCGAAACCATCCCTACTATGTATGGCCAAGATGCTGTTCTTCGCCTTTTCAACTTTGATGAAAGTTTGCTCAAGCTTGATCTCCTTGGCCTCAAAGAAAAAGAAATGGCTGAAATCTCCGAAATAATTTCACATCCGCGCGGCCTCGTGTTGATGGTTGGCCCTACTGGTTCTGGTAAATCTACCACGCTCTACTCTATCATTAACGCACTTAATACTACTGAAAGAAAAATCATTACGCTCGAGGACCCAATCGAATATGGCATCACAGGTATTTCGCAGATTCCAATCAACACCAATAGCGGCGGGTCCTTTGCTGAAGGCCTAAGGTCTGTGCTTCGCCTCGACCCAGACGTTGTAATGGTAGGTGAGATTCGTGACGCCGACACTGCCAAAACTGCTATCCAAGCTTCTATCACAGGTCACTTAGTGCTAAGTTCTTTCCACGCCAACTCCACCTCCGCCGCTTTTTCACGCATGATTGATCTCATTGGCACTAATCCAATCTTCTCAAGCTCTATTCGTCTCATCATTGCCCAGCGCCTAGTACGAAAACTTTCTGATTCTAAAGAGGCCTACGCTCCAGACGAGGCCACTATGAACTATCTCAGAAAAGAACTTGACGGGGTAGAGGGAATCGACTGGGATAATCTAGTACTCTATCGCCCAGTTCCAACCGAAGACAACCCATTTGGCTATAAAGGTCGAACCGTTATTATGGAACAGCTTGTTGTTACAGAAAACATTCAGGCTTTCATTCGCGGCGACATTAAAGATATTCATACTGAAGCCATTGAAGAGGCCGCTAAGAAAAATGGCATGCTTACCCTTACTCAAAAAGGCTTACTTGCTGCAATTAGTGGTGAAACCTCTCTCGAAGAAGTCTCCCGCGTGATATAATATATTTCATGACAACTGCAAAAGAAACTAAACAAAAATCAGAAAAAGTTATTTCTGATTACAATGGCTACGATTATAAAAAGATTTTTTGGGAAGATGCCGATCGTAAATATGAGGACATGGCCGACCGCATCGCTATCCGCAAACTTCTTCCAGAAAAAATGGAAAATTTTGTCGACATCGCTGGTGGCTATGGACGTCTTGCAGATGAGTATATTCACCGCGCAAAAAAATCCACCATTTTTGATTATTCAAAAACCGAATTAAAACAAGCCAAAGATAAATACGGTGACAAAATTAACACCAAGGCGGGCGACATCTACAACCTTCCATTTAAAGACGGAGAGTTCGACTCGCTCCTTATGGTCCGCGCCACCCATCATTTCAAAGAAATGCAAAAAGTCTCAAACGAACTATATCGCGTGTTAGCACCTGGTGGTATTGCTGTCATTGAAGTCGCAAACAAAAAGACTTTACCAAAAATGTTTAGGTATTGGTTTAAAAAATCAGACGTTAATCCATTCGATCGCAAACCGTCACATCTTAAAGATATAGATAAAGCCGGCTTCTATAATTATCATCCAAAATACATCGAAGATATCTTCAAAAAATCTGGTTTTAAGATCAAAAAAGTTCGTTCAGTTTCTAATTTTCGCAGTGCAAAGCTTAAAAAGATTTTCGGCACTAAAGCCCTTGTTAAATTAGAAAAAGGCGCCCAAAAAGCCTTAGCGCCAATTCGTTTTGCCCCATCAATTTATTACAAACTAGAAAAACCACAAAACTAGACTTGACAAAATAAAGAGTTTATGCTAATATAAAGGTATAGCCTCCGCGAGGCCAGTCTTTCTAGTTATTCAAAACAACTAATTCAACTCATTATAAACGCGCAAAACTTCTTTTGCTACGCCAACACTACCGTCAATCAACTTTGCACCAGGGAATCTTTGCGCGATTTTTTCCTTGATAATTGGATAATGTGTACACCCAAGAATCACCGTCTCGTATTTTTCGGTATTATTAAGTTCAGCCAAAATCTTATCGATGGCAGCTTCATTATCATCTTCTATCGCCCTTGCTAATCCCGGGCATGCATCAATTTCGATTATTTGCTTAGGTTTTTTGTTTAAATCAACCAGCTCGCGTGTTCTTTCGGCGTGAGCCGTACCCTCAGTTGCAAGTAACAATATTTTAGCGCCATCGCTACTCTCGTCGCAGGCTTTTTTTATGGCTGGCTCCGTTCCAACAAAGGGAACCAAAGGGTATTTTTTTCTTAAATAATCAATTGTTTGCGTAGTAGCCGTATTGCATGCTAACACAACAATTTCAGCTCCTTTATCTAACAAATATTCGACGCCATCAGAAACGATTTGTTCAAGCTCTGGCAATGTCTTTGTGCCATACGGACAATTCTTTGAATCAGCAAAATACACATATTCTTCGTTCGGAAGAAGCTTTTTAATTTCTTTAAGGACGGTTTTCCCACCGATTCCTGAGTCTAAAATACCTATAATCATACAAATAAAAATTGGTAGGTCCGGCTGGAATCGAACCAGCATTGTATCCTTAGAGGGGATATGTCCTATTCGTTGAACGACGAACCCATAATGTATATATATTATATCATGAAAAAGAGCGACTTGGTAGGAGTCGCTCAGAGTTAGATTGTATCCGTATTATCGGAATATCTAGCTTTTTGTTCATCGATGATTTTTTCGTCGTAGTACTCTTGGACTAAAGCCGAAACCACCGGCACAGTGAGATTCCTATGATCCGTTACATAAGAGTCTAACTGGATAGTTTTGACCATATCGGGATCTGTATATCCATAACAGTATTTGATAAATGCCCTATAAACACGGTCATTTTCCATCAAGTCTCTTACCGTGATATCATTGCCAAAAGTCTTAAAGGATACGTTTTTTCTGTGTTCATCAACGTCGACTACTATAAAACCACTGCCAACCTTCGCTACAATAAAATGTCTTCTTGTCATACAAAAAACCTCCCTCTACAACGTCACAAACAAACGCCAAAGTACAAAGCTCCTACCAGCCTGTCAGAACATTGTTACACAATTTACTTTAAATAGCAAGCTTATTTATTTTTTGCTGAGTCTTTTATACAGTACGAAAGCTATTCCGGATATGCATATAATGAACGCCGCTGAGATAGAACTAGACACGGCAGCAGACTTCCCTATAGAAAGGAATCCTTGATTACCAGCACCAGGAGTATTTTCATCGCCTCCATCAGTGTCTGGTACTGGTGGCTTATCCTCATATAGTCTCGCAACTTTCGGAATATGCTTTGAAGACCATCCCACAGGATCTCCATCATCGTCAAGCTGTACCTCTAGTTCAGCTTCGCCTTCACCATCTCCAAACGTAGCAGCATAAGTTGTATTCCCAGCAACACTTACCGCAACTGTCACAGGAACCAGATTTGTCGGATCTTTCTTCATGTCATCAGCGACATATATAGCCGAAGATGCCTCTACATAGTCCCAATTGTCGTTGATAGCCACGAGAATAGGTACAGGCATAGACTTGCTCACGGATTCTTCAATCTCTGCGCGGCCCTCAGTTTCAAATTCTTCTTCGATTTGCTGCACATAGTTTTCGTATTCCATTTCCATTTGCTTAATTTGTAAAGTCGAATATCTCTCTTTAATATTCTGCTTACAGTCCTCTACGCTTGTAAATTGCGCAATGTTAAACTGGCTAAGTTCGTTATTAATATAATCGAGGCTACTTTCACACCCCGTCGCTATTTCCTCAGGAGTTAAGGACATAACTTCTCTTATAAGCTGTTCTTTATAGTCTTCCAAATCGGCTTGTATACCTTCGATAATGCTTCGTAAATAATGATCCTTTAAAGTATCAGTATTGGCTATTTCAAAAGTAATATCTCCGCCATTAAACACTACAATCTCACCGTTTTCTGGATAGTATCCAAAATAATCCCTGAACTGACTTTTCATAATGTCAGGATAAATCTCTTTAAGACGCGCTACGCAATCTTCTACGTCCGTGAAGCTGTATCCACTACTAGCTATATACATATTGATGGTGTCTATAGGCTCACTATTACACATTTGTATAATTTCTTCTTGTCCAAGGTTTCCTACACTGGCTATCATTGCTTCGTATTCCGCAAATTCTTCTGGAGGCATAGCTACCATAGGGACATAACCGCCAGAGATTAAAACTTTTCCACCGTTAAACACCGCAAACCCTTCATCGATTTCTAAAGCAGCATCATCGTTGCCAAATTCTGATCTAATTATTTCTAGTGTTCCGTTGTTCATTTCAAAATGATTTACATTTACGATTCCGCCAACTCTTACATTTCCACCATTCATTATGAAAGTATTTGCATTTAATACGGGACCGCCGCTTTCTATAACAAGGGTGTTAATCTTTCCGTTATTGACGATAACATTGTTTTCAATCTCTGCTATCATTTTGATACCACCGATGATTTCACCATCGTTAACAGTCAAAGTGCCATGACCATAAGAAGCCCCACTTCCAACTTGCACTTTACGTACTTTACCACCGTTTATTACCATATTAATCATTTCTGAAGAAGATTGATTCACTTGCAATTTATAAGCTTTTCCGTTATTCATTACGAGATTGTCGGTAGCAACGATATCATCATCATAAATTCCATTTTCAATTACGATGCTAGAACTTGAATAAATGTGCCTATCAATTACTCCATCACCGTCCAAAATGAGTGGGGAAGTAGCGTCAACTCTTACACTGTTATTTCCATGAGGAGTTATTGTTACAGGCTCGTCACCGTTCTCAATTCTAACCGGCAAAAAGTCTTCCTCATCATAATCGTTCATGAATAAAGTATTCGTTGTTTCGTCCCATACAATTGCATTATTTGCATCTGCCGGGTTAAAAGCAGCTCCGTTAGAATAAGTCAATTGGTTGTTTCTAACCACTAAATATTGACTTTCCCATTCGCCCATAATGTACAAATCACCAGTAATTGGCGTAGTCGGTTCAAAACCGTTGTACTGCCCATCCTGTGTGGTTGAAGCGCGGATATTAGTAAGAACACACCTATTATCTGAAGAAACAGAATTACCAACTTCAAATATGTCACCATGGAAAACCGTCTGTGAGCCAGACCTAGCATAGCTATCATACTCCCAGCCACAGTTATTAATAAAGTTATAATTTACAGAATACGATCTTTGTGCCAATTTGGCATAGATAAAATCATACGCAGCGTTTATTTCACTGGTATCGTAAACAAAACTATTCGAGAAAGGCTTGCTTGTATTGAATACCATCTCTCCATCTGTAATATTGCCGGCATACCAATTAATAAAATCATAGCCTTCTGGCAAACTCAGTTGTGGTAAGGTTACTGTGTCATCAATTTGCACCGTTTGTGAAGAATTTTCAGCTACGTCCGTTGTCTCATTGCCCGTATATTGCACAACATAGAACGGGATTGTGTAATTGATCTTTTCGTACTTAGAATATATAACTACGTCGTCAGATATTGGCGCAGAAAAATCAAAAGCTTCAGCCAAAAAATCTCCATGTTCGTCTTTTTCATACCAATCGACAAAACGATATCCAGTATAATCGGACGGATTTGCCGGCCTGCTAATTGAGCCATTTTCAGCAACCATATCTTGTGCGGTTGAAATTATTGATCCAGAACGAGGGTCTACTGTTTTAACTTCAACTGAATAAAGTGCAGTTTCTGGTGCGAACCTTGCGATAGCTGAATCCTGTGACAAGGAAGTGCTTATTTCTTCTGCAGTCCCAGATGCCGGGATAGTCCCAGAAAATGTGCCAAAGGCCAAATACGAACCATCATCTAGCGGGAAAGCATCCACAAAGGAAGCATCATAAGAGTGTTCAAAAACTACGTTGCCATTAACATCATATTTTGCTACTTTATGATCACCGGCCACCAAATATCCAGTCACGGTTACGCCGTCAGAAGAATCAAGGATTGGTTGGATAGAATCATATTGAACAGGAGTTTCTATTTCTTTGATTATCGTCCCGTCTTGGGTATACTCTAAGATATGGTGTTCTTCCATATTCCATTCATAAGTGCCACCTCGGCTTTCTACTATGGTAGCTATAATTTCGGTATCGGTAGCATATACATCAAGAAAATAGCTTTCATTTGGACCTCTTCCTATCCATCGGATTTGATCACCATTTTCATCTATCAGAAGTAAGAAAGCTTTTCCTGGTTCCGTTCCGCCAGAGATAATATAACCTCCATGAGGGTTTGCGTCTATTGAGGACACTGACGGATATGTACCACTAAAAGCTTTTTGCCAGATGACCGTACCGGTGCTGTCGTATTTCACGGCAATTACATGTGGAGCATATCCAGAGATCGCTGCTCCAGCTCCTGATGCTGGAATATCATTTGACCAAGAATCACCACCCACAACAAAACTACCATCATTGTTCACGACTACAGAACTGGCACTTTCGTTACTCGTTCCACCCCAGCTCTTTTGCCATACTACTTCGCCTTGCGAATCTATTTTAACAATAGCAATATCCGTGCCGCCTGCGCTCGTGATGGTAGTTCCACCGGCAGTAACAGAATTCGAAAAAGTACCTACCGCCAAGTAATATACGGTGCCGTTTTCTTCAATTTCGACAACGTCATTAAAATTATCAAAGCCGCTCCCGCCCCAACTTAATTGCCACATTATCTGATCATTCGCGTTGTATTTAATAATAATACCATCTTGGTCCTGCCACTGTTGTCCTCTAGTTAGACCTGCAATAATATATCCTCCGTCACTAGTAAGATTGACCGAAATCATATTAGAACTGGTTGCGTTTTGCTCATATTCGTCGCGCCACTTTTTTTGCATCGTTGGCTGGGTGTCAAGTGTAACTGCGTCGGCATTGCTAAACGATATTAAACCTACTAATAAACTTCCTCCTAGAAGCAAAATCGCTAGGAGCATTTTTCGAACTTTTTTCATAAGTGGCATGCTTTCTCTTTATATATGACTTTTATGAGTAAAATTATACCATAAACATTTTCAAAAACGCAACAAAAACAGACAAATATACCCAACGGCTTTAATAGTATAATTACCTTATGGAGAAGGCCTACATCGCGATCGACTTAAAATCATTCTACGCATCCGTAGAATGTGTTGAACGTGGCCTAGATCCGCTTACAGCCAAGCTAGCTGTTGCTGATAAATCACGCACCGAAAAAACCATTTGTCTTGCGGTGTCCCCAGCACTCAAAGCTTATGGCATCCCCGGCCGCGCCAGGCTCTTTGAAATAATCCAAAAAGCCAAAGAAATAAAACAGGATTTTATTATTGCTCCGCCACGCATGGCCTACTACATGAGATATAGCGCACAGATATATAATATATATCTGCGTTTTGTCGCCTCAGAGGATATCTTTGCTTATTCAATCGATGAAGTGTTTATCGATGCAACTTCATATCTAAAAATGTACAAAACATCCGCTAGGGAATTAGCACAAAAAATATTAAGCACAGTGCTCGAAGAAACTGGCATTACCGCAACTGCCGGCATCGGCACTAATATGTATCTTGCCAAAGTCGCCATGGACATCGTTGCAAAGCACGTAGAGCCAGACGAAAATGGCGCTCGCATCGCCGAACTAAACGAAAAATCTTATCGCGAAAAACTCTGGAGCCACACGCCAATCACGGATTTTTGGCGAGTCGGTAGAGGCTATGCCAAAAGGCTCGAATCTGCCGGCCTTCGTACTATGGGGGATATCGCTCTATGCTCAGAACGCGACGAAGATTTTCTTTACAAAATGTTTGGCGTCAGCGCAGAACTTTTAATTGATCACGCCTGGGGATACGAACCATGTGAAATGCGCGACGTCAAAGCCTATCGTCCTAAAAATAATTCTTTCTCGTCCGGACAGGTTTTAAAAGAACCGTACGAATTTAAAAAAGCCAGAGTAGTTGCAAGCGAGATGGCCGAAGAGATTGCCTTGTCACTTCTGCGAAAGAAACTTACCACTGACCAAGTCGTATTAACAATTAATTACGACAAAGTCAGTCTAAAGAATCATAAGGGCGAAATCACAAAAGATTTCTACGGACGAACAGTGCCAAAGCCAGCCCACGGTTCCTTTAATCTGAAAAAGCAAACCTCTTCATCGAGATTAATTCTTAATGCGGTTTTATCGCTTTTTGATAAAAATGTGAATAAAAAATTATTAATCAGAAGAATCACCATTGATGTAAATCACGTTATGGCTGAGCCAAACACGCCCGAACTAAGTCAAATGGATTTGTTTACAAATTACGAAAAAGAAGACGCCAAATTAGACAAAGAAAAGCGCGTGAGTGAGGCTATGATTGATATCAAAAGAAGGTATGGCAAGAACGCGATATTAAAAGGGATAAATTTTGAAGAAGGCGCTACCGGCAAGGAAAGAAATATGCAAATCGGAGGACATAAAGGATGAAATATGACGAGATAATTAACCACCCACATTATGAGCCAAAGCATCATGCCAGGATGTCTAAAGAAGCTAGAGCTGCGCAATTTTCACCTTTTGCTGCGCTCACCGGATATGACAAAGTTTTAAACCGCACGGTTAAGTTTTCGGAGCTCAGAAGCCGCCGCATTATCTATATGGACGACCCAGACGGCAAAAACGACACTTTCGTGGATTAAACTATCGTGTTTTCAAACAAAAATCAAGCTCGAAAGAGCTTGTTTTTAAATCTGGTGATCTCGAGGAGAGTCGAACTCCTATTGACGGGATGAAAACCCGTTGTACTAACCGTTATACTACGAGACCGCACTATTATTTTACCAAAAAAATAAGTTTTTTGCAAGACACCCTTAAAACACTTGACAAATTATGGAGTAAAAAGTACAATATAAACATAAAAATTTTTGGCAAACAAAAAATAAAAAACAAAAAAGGAAAAATATGATAAAAACAAAAGTATCTCCTACTAAAGCACTGCTTGCGCTGGGTCTTATTTCTGCATTTTGCGCTGGGCTAGTTGCTTCCCCAACTTTCGCCGAAGATCCGTCTAGTGGCGGGATGGTTGGTGGGCCAGGCGTAGACAAATTTATTCAGTGTATAGTAGACTCATATAATTACGAAAACAGCACCGAGCTCACAACATTAACAGCAGAGCAAAAAGCGTCATTAAAAACACTTTATTGTTATGATGACAGTAATATTACGCTCGTAGAATCGAGTGGACTAACTAGCCTAGAGACGCTCAGCTTGAGTGGGGTCGATAATGAAAGTATAGACTTATCTTCCAATACTAATTTAAAAACGGTAGAAATTTATGGTGCGCCAAAACTCACTTCTGTCACTTTTCCGTCCAACCCTAATATCGAAGAGCTCTCATTAGATGACACCGCTATGACCAACCTTAATCTTTCTAGTTTTAGCAAATTAAAGAGGCTCGTCATCGATGCTAGCGTAGTTAATCTTCCAGAAAGTAACAGCCTCAATAGTATTTTTATCACAGGCGCATCAAACCTAGATGTTTCTAAAAATCCAAACCTCGTATATCTCTTTATTTCGGGAGGCGACATCAATAGTTTAGATTTGTCACAAAATGCCGAACTAGACACGCTAACCATTACTGGCACTAAAATATCAGAAATAGATCTTTCCCACAACCCGAAACTGACAATATTCGAACTATTAGACAATACGTTTTCCAAATTGGACATGTCTAAAAATGATAAACTTATCGATATTAGAATCGAAAAAAGTGGACTTTCAAAAATAGATACTTCTGTTTTTCCAAATCTTGAATATCTGATGCTATCAGAAAACAATCTTGAGGAACTTGACGTCTCTAAAAACCCTAAGCTTAAAAGTTTGGATATCAGCAAAAACAAAATCAAAAGTGTTAATTTTGGAGACAATAAAGCGGAACTATACTATTTAAATGCAAGAAATACTGAGCTCGTATACGTTGACCTATCTCAAGCCGACGAAGACCAGCTTTGGGCTCATCTCTCTGATAATAAAAGCCTTAAAATTGTTGCAGTGCCAAAATCTTGGGAAGGCAAGTATACAGAAGATCAAATTCGTGAGCGCCTCGGTCTAGATGAGAACCAAAAAGACGTTATTATCCAGTTTGGTCCACTCAAGGCTCCAAACACCGGTTTTGGTATTTCAGAAATGGCTCAATATGGTGCCATCGTGGTTCTTCCAACCATCCTACTGTTTGCAGGAATTGCCAAAAACGCTGCAAAAGCCAAGAGCAAGAGAGTTAGATTCTCTCGCTAAGATATAAATAAAACACCGTCGTCATGCTTATGTTTGCGACGGTGTTTTTGTCTTGCTAAGCTCGTGCCAACCCATGTGGTATAATATTAACAACTAACAGGAAGGTAATACAATGACTAAAAAATCAGCATCGGTGGAACCAGCAAAAAAATCTGACGGCAAATCCCAGGCTCTAGACCTCGCAATCGCCCAAATCACCAAACAATTTGGTGATGGGTCAATCATGAAACTCGGCGACACGCAAAAAATCGACGTTGAGCTTTTGCCATCTGGCTCGCTCTCACTTGATCTCGCACTTGGTGGTGGCTATCCAAAAGGCCGCATCATCGAAATCTACGGCCCAGAATCATCCGGCAAAACCACTCTTGCGCTTCATGCAATCGCCGAAATCCAAAAGCAAGGCGGCCAAGCTGCCTTTATCGATGCCGAGCACGCCTTAGACCCGGCCTATGCCAAGCGCATCGGTGTAGACACCAGCAACTTGCTCATTTCTCAACCAGACAATGGTGAGCAAGCTCTCGAAATTTGTGAAACTTTAGTTCGCTCCAATGCAGTCGATCTTATCGTAGTCGATTCCGTCGCTGCTCTCGTTCCACAAGCCGAAATCGACGGCGACATGGGCGATGCTCAAATGGGCCTCCAAGCCCGCTTAATGAGCCAAGCCATGCGCAAACTCACTGGTATCATTAGCAAATCCAAAGCTACAGTTATCTTTATTAACCAAATCCGCATGAAAATCGGTGTCATGTTTGGTAACCCAGAAACCACTACTGGCGGCAACGCTCTCAAGTTTTATGCTTCCGTTCGTATCGACATTCGTCGTATTGGCCAAATCAAAGATGGCGACAATATTTCCGGCAACCGCACCAAGATCAAAGTCGTCAAAAACAAAATCGCTGCACCATTCCGCACTGCCGAATTTGACATCATGTATAACGAAGGCATTTCCAAAACTGGCGACATCCTCGACCTCGGCGTTCAATATGGCGTTATCGAAAAATCCGGCGCCTTCTTCAAATACGATGGCGAAACCATCGGCCAAGGCCGCGAAGCCGTCAAAAAGTTATTCAAAGAAAAACCAGACTTTATGGCTAAAATCGAAAAACAAGTTCGCGAAAAAGCAAAACAATCAGAAGAGGCCTAATGCATACCGGAGAGCTTTGGCAAGAATATAATAAAAATGGCGAGCCACTTATGAACGGTGGCCGTCCTTCCGAACTTGGAAATCATGCCGAAGGCCGAGCCCCTTATGGCGGCGCGATTATCTGGCTATATCGTTTTACGGAAGATAGTGTAGAATTCCTTTTCCAAAAAAGAAGCATGGGCGTAGATCGTTTTCCTGGAAAATGGGACGCTTCCGTAGGCGGTCACGTTAACTATGGCGAAACTTTTGCCGAAGCTGGCGAGCGCGAACTCAGCGAAGAACTTGGCGTTCGTGATTTAAATAAAGACGATTTAGAACTCATCTTGGCCTTTAAAGGAGACATTGCATTTTATAATATGTTCGCCGCAGATTATACTAACCACGAAGAAAATTTTTCATTTGATGACGGCGAAGTCGAAACGGTCAAATGGGTACCATTAAAAGACTATGAAGAGTTTCGCAAAACTTACGGCAAAGAGCCGCTCGCTAAAGACGATATTACTTCTGGCATCTTTACAAAATACTTCCAGAAAAAGCTCAAAGCTCATGGAAATCTTGACAAATAACCATAAGTATGATAATATGAACGAAAGTGCTAGTAGCGCAGCCAATTCTTTCTTAGTTACCGATATCAAACAAGGCGTTAAAAATCCTAACAGGGCTAACATTTTTATAAACAACAAATACAGTTTTTCCTTAGATATTGCTCAAATTGTAGATTTTAAACTAAAAAAAGGCCAAAGCCTCACCAAGGAACAATTAGAAGAATACCAAAAGGCCTCTACTTTTGGCAAACTCTATCAACGGACTCTAGAATGGGTCCTTACTCGCCCGCATTCCATCCGCGAAACTAAAGACTATTTGAATAGGAAAAAAGCCAGGAATTATTTCGCCAAAAACGTAAGTTCTTCCTCGGACCATAAGCCTGGGCGAGCGCCCTCGAGCGTGTCCGAGGAAGAACCTTACGGCTTTGGCGAGTATGAAACCAATGATATTATTTCGAGACTAATAGAAAAGGGCTATTTAGACGACCAAAAATTCGCTGAGTATTATGTAGAAAACCGTTTCGTTAAAAAGGGCATCAGCAAAAAACGCCTACAACTTGAGCTCATGAAAAAAGGCATCGACAAACAAATCATCGACCAAGTTCTAGAAAATACAGCCAGAAACGACGAAGACGAAATCAAAAAAATCATCGCCAAAAAACGTACTAGATATGACGATGACAAACTTATTCAGTATCTCGTTCGCCAGGGTTTCGACTACGCATTGTCGAGAACGTTGGTTCTCGAAACGGATTCACAAAATTAGGCACAAAATCTTTTTTCGGCGCTGTAGCTTTCTTTTTCGCGGTCTTTTTTTCGTCCTTCACGATTACTTCGTAGTCGTTGATTTCAACAATTTCACTTCTAGGAATAATAAGTTCTGGGTCTAAGAATGCTTTTGCAGCTGGGCGATGCACTATAAGCTGATGAATTGTAAAAGTTTCTGTATCAAGCACATAATCTTCCACTTTTCCGAGCTTATCACCTTTTTTCGTCCTAACTTTTAATCCTACAAGATTAAAGTTCAGCTTCATAATATTATCAATTCTTATAACGTCTTCTTGTTCAACTAAATCGTCGGTCGAATCAATTATCAGACCAATGTTTGCCACTTCGCGTATGTCTGCAACGTCTAAAACATTTCCGGCTTCTCCATTACGAATAATTGGACCGCCTACGTCAAAGGCAATGATTTTGAGATTATTTGGGTCAACGATAGCCCTTTTTATCGAGGCGATTGGTCCACCAACATGAAGGCTTAATATTTTGAGATTGTTCAGCTTTGACCCATTAATTAGCATACCTTAATTATACCATAAACGTTTTTTTATCAATTCTGGCGAGTCTCCCACCTGGCAAATTAAAATATTTTCCAGGTTGATAATTTAAAATTGCATCAAGAAAATTCAAAAGTTGTGGGCGCGTGCAAGCGATGTCCTTTTCATTTAAAATAATCTTCAATAATTCCATTGCTAAGTTTTCATCAAGATCAAAAAACAACTCGCGCGGAAAAACAAACTTGTTTTTGCCTACTTCAACTTTATTGTCTAAAACAAATTCACCACTGGTCTTTTCAATTTTATTTTTTATTTCAATTTGGCGATTTCTTAAATCTAAAATACTTTCCTTCGTTTTACGATCTAGACTTCGGGCTGCGAATCTTACGCGGTTTCTTAAATACTCGTCCGAAGAATTTGTTGGGTCTTCTCGAAAAACAACGTTATGCTCAAAAGCATATTTCAAAATATCATTCTTTGTCCAAGACAAAAATGGACGTTCAATTTTGGGTGAATCCATTACTGCTAGCCCGCGCCAACCAGTTCCGCGCAAGAAATTAATCACTACCGACTCCACTAAATCATCCAAATGGTGTGCCACCATCAACACATCATCGTCACCAAGCAAACTATAAAAAAACTCATACCTAGCATTCCTAGCTTTTTCTTCCGAAACACCTGCGCCAAGCTTGGCGTGCTTTCCCGCAAACTTTACTCCTAGTTCCTGGCACTTTTTCTCCACAAAAAGATAATCATCGCCAGCAGACGGTCTAGTGCCATGGTCAAAATGCGCCACGAGAAGCTCATCTAATGGGTATTTTTTCACACAAAAATCAAGCAGCACCATTGAGTCCACCCCGCCAGAAATTGCCAAAACGCGCTTCATGTTTTATAATTATACCACAATGAACACCGATAAAATTCGTAATTTTTGTATCATCGCCCATATTGATCACGGCAAATCCACTCTTGCCGATCGTATGATGGAAATCACTGGCACTGTCGAAAAACGCGAAATGAAAGCGCAACTTTTGGATTCCATGGAACTCGAGCGTGAAAAGGGGATCACGATTAAACTCACCCCAGTTCAGATGCACTATAAAGGCTACGAGCTAAATCTTATCGACACTCCCGGTCACGTCGATTTTTCTTATGAAGTCTCTCGTTCTCTCCAGGCCGTTGAAACCGCCGTCTTAGTTGTTGATGCCACGCAGGGCATTCAAGCCCAAACTCTTGCCAACGTCTATCTTGCGCTCGAACAAAATCTCTACATTATCCCAGTTATCAACAAGATAGATCTCCCCGCCGCTGATGTCGAAAAAGTCAAAAAGGAAATTATAAACCTTCTTGGTTGCAAAGAAGATGAGATCATCGGTGTTTCCGCCAAAACCGGTTTAAATGTTGAACAAGTTCTAGATGCCATCATCGAACGTGCTCCCGCCCCTAGAAAAATCTCCTAAAACCCTTGACAAATTAAAAACATTAGCATATTATAGAACCATAAAGGTCATTTTGCCCTATTTGGGTACGAAAAAAATAAACACATGAAACTAAAACAGACCAAAAAAAAATTATTCCTAGCTCTATCTGCCCTTGTTTTTTGTATCTGCTTAGGCTTTGTAATCCGTAAATCTTTCGACAATCAAACCCACGCCGAAGACATTAGAAGCGTAGACGATATCACCATTAGTTATGATACAGACAACGCCACTCCGCTCGGTACCCCTGGTAAAGACGGAAGCCCAATTCAGCTATTCGACAACGAGACAGCGTCACGTCTCACATCGTGGAATCAAAGCGGGACAGCTGAGTTTTCCTCCGAATACGATTCTGCCAATGAAGATACAAATTTTTATAGATCCTGGCACTTTGGGATAAAACCACGAGAGAATAATCTAGCAGTAGGCTTTGTCCTTGTTCCGCCTGGTTTTAACGGTGAGGACTATTGGCTCCCCACAAATGAAAGCGCTACAATCAAGGAAACCTCTTGGGTCTATACTAGCAGTGACGGGTATAGAATTAAAGCTACAGTTCTAGAAACAAATAATACAAATCCGTCTAAAAATGTACCATTTGTAGTGTCAACCACGTCCACATTCGTCGAAACAAGATACGATATTAATGAATGCACCGAAAAAGACCAGCACGGAGAATGCACTCAATATACTTCAATTCTAGATATATATAATAATGTTGACATTCCCAGGGTTCGAGACGGCACTGGCCTATTTGTCAAACTGAGATTCGAAATTTTAAAGAACGAAGAAGTTGATTATAATATCCCCTCCACTACTTATCTAGAAATTGCCGACATTGACGGCGCACAATCTATTCGTATTCACAAAACAGACATATACAACCAGCAAACTGGAGAATCAGAACTTTATGCAAAAAAATGCGTTCTAGACAAAGAAGAAGATTTAGGTAATGGAACAACCGCAAAATATGGTACAGAATGTGAAGAAATAGTCGACCGAACAGACCCAAATAATCCGGTCATCGTGTATGACGAAAACGGAGTTCCACAAATCAATAGTTTTAGTACTAACGCGCGAAAGCCTATAGAAAAATATGATAGTTCTGGAAACTATATAGGTAGATATGCGCACCCGCAAGAAAATACAGGAGCTACATCTGATAATAATGAACAAAACTATCTCTATACCGATTCGAATGGCTTTACCTCAATCTTTTCTTCTTATTCGTACAACAACTCTAAATCATATTATGTTTCTAGTGATAAGTTTAATAAAAACTATAGTACATGGGGTCACGCTACAGTTTTTGCAAAGCTGAAGAACGCACAGAACAATCAATCTTCAGCTGAATCAAACACTTTTGATGTCACCTTTGGTTTTCACCAAAATGCTGCCTCCACTTGGAATTTTTATTCAGAAGCTTACGATATGACCTATAAAGCCGTCGATGAACAGGATAACGAAATCGCAGATGTCAGTTTAACAAAAACCAAGGACAGCATCTATGTAGGAGAAAACATAACCAGCTTGCCAACATTAGAAGAAAATGCAAAATATGAGTTTTCACACTGGACAGGCAAAAAGATTATCTATCCAGAAGACGAAACAGGAGAGATCACTTATGAGGATGTTCCTTTAATTCAAGAAGATCCAGCAGATCCAGGAGCGATCAACCAAATTAAAAATATTTCAATCGAAGATGACTATATTTTCACTGCCCACTTTACGCTCATCGACTACACCATCACCTTCAAGAATGATGATGATTCAGAAATTTCGAAGAAAACAGACTACCATTATGGCGATACTATCACCGTTCCGGCCAACCCTACCAAACCATCATCTACCTCCGAGCCAGGGTATGACTACACCTTTAATAGTTGGAGCCCAGCCCTTCCTAGCCCTCGCACCGTTACTGATAGCGCCACTTACACCGCCACCTATACAGCAACAATACAGCAATATCCAATTACATTCGTGAACTGGAACGATTCTGTGCTCCAGTCCACTAATTATAATTATGGCACTACGCCATCCTATAACGGCACTCCAACCAGGCCCGCCGATGATACCTGCACCTATAACTTTACTGGCTGGGATAAACAAATCGTACCAGTTACCGGAGCCGCTACCTATAAAGCTCAATATGAGCCGAAGTTCATCAATTACACCATCACTTTCTATGATGAAGACGAAGAAACCATATTGCTCACTAAATCCGATTATCACTATAACGACGAGATTATTACTCCATCACCAGCCCCTACCAAACCTTCTACCGCGCAATATCAATACACTTTCTCTGGCTATGAATCTATAGGTGATAGCCCAGAACTTACCGCCCACAGTACCGTTACTAGAGACGCCGAATATCGTGCTACCTACGTCGAAGAAACTAGAAAATATCCAATTAAATTTATTGATGACGAGAAAATCATTGAAGAACAAGAAGTGGAATACGGCGAAACTCCAGATGCCCCAGATGTTCCTATAGAAAAAGTAGTTGAAAACTGTACCTATAAATTTGCCGGCTGGGATCCAGAAATTGAAACCGTTACAGGAGAAGCTACCTATAAAGCTACCTATGCCAAAGTTAGTTGTACCGAAGTTCCAAATACTGGTGGTAACGACAAGACCATCCTTGGTGGTGCTACCAAAAACACTTCTATTGCTCTTCCATTCATCATAGCTAGCACTGTTGTTGCCATCACTTCCGCCATCTTCTACCGCCTCTACAGACGTAGCAAGACTATGAAGTTCTAACATTTAATTTTCCAGAAAAAATGTTATAATATATTTATGCAATTAAAGGCCCTCATTTTCGATTCTTACTTTGATGATTATCGCGGAGTAATCCTCTACGTTCGTATTTTTGAAGGCACGCTTTCTAAAAATTCCGAAATCAAAATGATGGCCGCAGACAAAACCGGCATCGCTCTAGAAGTTGGAATATTAAACCCAAACATGTCGCCAAAAGCAGAGTTAACAGAAGGCGAAATTGGTTATATCGTTACCAACCTCAAAACCACCAGCGATGCTAAAGTTGGCGATACTGTCACGCTAGCTAAAAACCCAGCAAAAACTCCACTTCCAGGCTATAAAAACGTTCTTCCATTTGTTTACGCCGGCTTTTTCCCAGTTTCAAACGAAGATTATAAAACTCTAAAAGAAGCTGTAGAAAAGTTGTCGCTTTCCGATTCTGCCTTAAAATTTGAGCCCGAAAATTCGCCCATCCTTGGTTTTGGTCTTCGTATTGGTTTTCTCGGGCTTCTCCACATGGACATTATTCGCGAGCGTCTAGAGCGTGAATTTGATCTTGATCTTGTTGTCACCAACCCTTCTACCAACTACGAAGTTGTCCTAAATTCCGGCGAAGAAATTGAAATCAAATCCGCTTCAGATCTTCCTGATATTTCGGAAGTTAAAGAAATCCGCGAGCCATGGGTAAAAGGCGAAATTATTTTGCCAAAATCCATGATCGGAAATGTTCTAAACCTCATCGTCGAAAAACGCGGCATCCAAAAAAATCTAAGCTATCTAGAAGACCGCGCCATTATCGATTTTGAAGCTCCAATGGCCAATCTTCTTACTGATTTTTATGATCAACTAAAATCCCTCACTTCCGGCTACGCTTCATTTAATTACGAACTTGCCGACTACCGCGCTGAAGATCTCGTACGTGTAGATTTTCTCATCGCCGGAAATAAAAACGACGCCCTATCTATTATGTGTCACCGTAGCGAAGCGGATAGAATCGGCAGGGAAATAACCAAAAAGCTAAAAGAGATTATTCCGCGCCAAAACTTTGAAGTCGCTCTTCAGGCCGCTATTGGCGCTCGTATTATTGCGCGTGAAACCATCGGTGCTTATAGAAAAGACGTCACCGTCAAAATCCACACTGGCGATCGCGACCGCAAAGCCAAACTTCTAGAAAAGCAAAAACGTGGCAAAGCCCGCATGAAACGCTTTGGCAAAATCGACATCCCATCCGATGCCTTTACCGTCATGCTAAAACGCGACTAAAATTAAACCACTACGCGTGAATTTTCAGCAAATTGATATAATTGTTCAATCGTCTCATTAAATACCGACTCTCTATCCATATCAGCTTTAACTTCTACTAAAAGTCCCATTTCACGGTAGTGTTTCAGCACCGGAATAGTTTTTTCAACAAATTCATTTATTCTAGTTTTGAACACAGCCGATTCTTTGTCGTCTAAACGATCGCCTCTATCGTTTAGTATCTGTGCTGCTTCCCAACGCGACATCACGTCGCCTTCAGAAATATTGAGTAAAATTACAGCTTTAATTGGATGGCCGGCCGATTCCGCCACGCTCAGCACCTGGTTTTCTTCGCCACTCCAACGTCCAACTGACGATAGAATAAGAGGAAATTCTTCTAAATCACGCCTTTCAAAATATGGTAAAACCCAGTCATAAAACATATTTGTTTCAATGAGTTTACCTTCGCTAGTTAAATTCTGCTTGGTTTCTTGTTCCATAGCGCGAATGATCATGCCAGACGACAAAAATTTCCCACCTAGCACTTCTGCCAGTCGAACTCCAACCGTATCTTTGCCACTCATCGGTAAACCAAAAATATTAATCGATCCAGTCCTTAGCCAATATTTGATAGTTTCTATTTTTTCGTCCATATAAATATCATACCATAAATAGAAAGCCCCACAGCCGAAACTGCGGGGCGTAAAAGAATGAAATAATTATTGGAAAACTCGTTGGACTACTTATATTAGAAAGCTTTTTTAACCGCACTGAGTACCTCTGGCGGTATCATGAGCTCACTTAAACATCCACGTTGTCTCAAGGTTTTTCCATCCCAACTGAACATTTCGTTGCCCTGGAACAGGATCCAAGGCTTTTGCCCAGGATGGTTGTTACGTTCGCGAAGTTCTACACTCCAGCATCCCTCCCTGTAAATTTCTTTTGACTTTTTGTTCATTGGTTAATTCACTCCTTGTAATGTTCTTCTCTAAATCGCCCGCGGCGAAAAAGAGAGTGTATCAATTATAGACAATCAAAACATAAAAATCAACCCTCAAGTTTTATTTTTGTCACAAAAATGATATAATATAGGCCATGTCTAAACGAGATTACTATGAAGTTTTGGGCGTTCCTAAGAATGCCTCTGATGATGAGATAAAAAAAGCCTATCGCAAGCTTGCTATTAAATACCATCCCGACAAAAATCCTGGGAATAAAGAGGCCGAAGAAAAATTTAAAGAAGTTTCCGAGGCGCACGAAGTTTTGTCCGACAAACAAAAACGTGCTCGCTACGATCAATTCGGTCATGCCGGTGTTGGTGGTGGTGCTGGCGGAGGTAATCCATTCCAAAACGGTAATTTCAACTTCAATGGTCAATCTTTCAATTTTGACTTTGGAGGTGGCGGATTTGAAGATATTCTCGGGTCTATTTTTGGTTTTGGTGCTCGTGGTCGCCGCCCATCTCGTGGGGCTGATCTTCAAACTAGTGTCACCATTAGTTTTGAGGAAGCTATTTTTGGCACCACTAGGGAAGTAAACCACAACGGGAAAAGTCTCAAAATCAAGATTCCTGCTGGTATCGATGACGGTATGTCTATTCGATTAGCCGGTAAAGGTGGTGAAGCTCCAAACGGCGGCAGCAGAGGCGATCTTTACATCCAAATTCACGTTCGTCCGCACAAACACCTTACTCGTGAAGGCAGTATTATTTTATCTGAAACGTCAATCTCTATGGTTGATGCCGCACTTGGCACCGAAATCGAAGTCGAAACTGTGGACGGTATTGTTCGTATGAAAATCCCAGCCGGCACTCAATCTGGCACTCCATTCAAACTATCTGGCCATGGTGTTCCACTTATGAATGCCAACAATGATCGTGGTCCACACATCGTCACCGTACTCGTTGAAACTCCAAAAAATCTTACTCGTCACCAAAAAGAATTGCTCGAAGAATTTCGTGGTTACAAGAGTAAAAAGCGTGGTTTTTGGAATTAAACATACTCATGCTTTACATTTAGAAAAAAGTCTGTACAATTTCTTCTAAGTACAATTTATCAGGGGAGTTTATGGGCATTATTGAAGATATGCTTGTTAGAAACGGGTTGATTTTGCGTCAACCAGACGGGTCTGTTTCTCGTATCGAGGGCAGCCTTGTTACGAATACGATGGTAGTTCGTAATTCTTCCGGCTGGGTTACTCACCGCATCGAGCGTTCTTCAAATGGTGCCGATATTATCGTCCGCAACATGAGCACTGGCCTCGTCGAAACCCGCATCAAAGCTAACATTTACAACTATTAAAACGTAAGCCAAATTGACAAAAATACTTCTGTGTGATATAATTAAAGAATGCATGTCAAAGAAGTCATTGGCTCCAATATTTTGATTGATGTTGCCAACTACAAAAACATACCAGCCAAGGTTGATACCGGGGCTGATTCTTCTGCTATCTGGGCAACAGACATCAATATTACTAAAGATAATATCCTAGAATTTAAACTCTTTGATAAGAATAGCCCATTTTACACCGGGGAATTATTGACAAGCAAACGTTTTAAAGCCCTTATTGTTCGTAGTTCTCACGGTGATGAGCAGATTCGCTACCGTACGACTTTGCCGACAGTTATTAACGGCCGTAAGATAAAGGTCCTTTTTAATTTAGCAGATCGTAGCAAAAACCATTTTCCAGTTTTAATTGGTAAACGCACTATTAGGGGCAAGTTTATTGTTGATGTCAGCCAGAAGGCTGTAAAACCAACTAAAAAACTAAAATCCAATAGGCTAAACAAAGAGCTTCACGAAAACCCTTATAAATTTCATCAAAAATACCTAAGATCTAATAAGAAAGGAGCTACCAAATGAAAATCGCAATTATGTCAAATGGTAATGCCAACTACTCCACTAAACGCCTTGTAGAAGAGGCTGAAAAACGTGGACACAAAGTAAAGGTCATTAAATATAAGAATTGCTACATTTCGCTAGACGAAAAACATCCGGTAGTCTTCTATAAGGGAGAAAAAGTTGGCAAGTTTGATGCAATTTTACCGCGTATCTCTAACAGCATGACACGTTATGGCTGTGCTATCGTTCGCCAATTCGAGATGCAAGGCATTTGGACCGCCTCTAGCTCTATCGCTATTACTCGTGCCCGCGACAAGCTACGTTCTCAGCAAATCCTTACCAAAGCTGGTGTAGACACGCCAAAAACCCTCGTTTCTCGTAACACTGCCGATATCGACGACCTTCTCGAGCAAATTGGCCTTCCGGTAATTATTAAGCTCGCTACTGGTACTCACGGCAACGGTGTAGTTCTCGCCGATACCAAGAAAGCCGCAAAATCCGCTCTTCAAGCCTTTTATCTCTATAATGAAGACGGCACCAATATTTTGCTTCAAGAATATGTTAAAGAATCAGCTGGGACCGACATCCGTGCCTTCGTAGTAGGCTCTCGTGTTGTTGCCTCAATGCAACGTCAATCTCTCGACGATGATTTTCGTTCTAATCTCCACAAAGGTGGTCTTGGCACACCTATTAAACTTACTGATGAAGAGAAAAAACTCGCCGTTCGTGCTGCCAAAGCTATGGGCCTCCATATCGCTGGTGTTGACCTAATGCGCAGCGAACGTGGGCCACTCGTGCTAGAGGTGAACGCCTCTCCTGGCTTCGGTATCGAAAAAGTTACCGGTCGCAATGTCGCTGAAAAGATTATTGAATACATTGAGCACAATGCTACTCGCAAGAATAGTAAAGATCGCATCGGCGCCTAAGCTATCTTAAAAATAGCACTCTTGACCTCACTCTGCTAATTAACTATAATAAAAGTATGAAAATCACCGAGCGTCAAAAGGCTATATTATTCGCCATCATAGAAGAATATGCCGAAATGGCCGCCCCTGTTGGGAGTGTCACTCTTGCTAAACTTTTCAACGTTTCATCCGCTACTATTCGTGCTGAAATGGGTAGATTAGAGGAGATGGGCCTTGTGGCTCAGCCTCATACTTCTGCCGGCCGCATCCCTACCGATGCTGGTTACCGTCTCTATGTCAACTCTCTCGCCGAGCAGGGAAACGACCAAATTAACGCCATCGACGACAAAATCATCGATCGCGGCACCCACGCTCTAGAAGTAAGGGTAAATTCCCAATCTCGCGCTGATTTTGCAATTCGTGGCGCCGTAGACTCCCTGGTAGAATTAACAGGGAATCTAGGCCTTGCTACCATCGGCGATCAGCTTTATCTTGCCGGTATCTCCCGTCTCTTTACCCAACCAGAATTCATGGATAATTCGAGAGTGCAAGCTGTGGCTAAATTGCTTGACAACCTCGAACCATGGCTCAGAGAGGCCGCACCAGGCAAACCACTCAATATTTTTATCGGTCAGGAAAATCCAATCGGCAAAACCTCTGGTGTTTCTCTAATTATCAGCAAATTCCGCTCACCATTCTCAGATAAGAGCTACATTGGTGTGCTTGGTCCAACCCGTCAAAATTATAGTCGCGTGATGTCGCTTGTTCGCCACGCCGGTAACATGTTAGAGGAGATATTATGATAAAAAATTACAAAAAACCAGAAGAAAATGAAGAAAATTGCCCAGAAACGCCCGTAGAAGCCCCTGAGGCAAACGTAGCCCCAAAAGAGCCATTAGACACGGCTCAAGATGAAAATGCCGCAAAAATCACTGAACTCGTCAATGATTTACAACGTACACGTGCCGATTTTGAAAATTTCCGCAAACAGGTAGAAAATCAGCGCCTTCAGGCTATGGAAACAGCCACTGAGGGCACGCTTCTAAAGCTTTTGCCTCTGTTAGACGATATCGAAAGAGGAATCACTTCAAATCCAGAGCTTTCTCCGCTTGCTAAATCATTCGAGAAAACCCTAAAAGAGCTCAAAATTGTCAAAATTGATACCAAAGAAGGGGTAGAATTTAACCCTGATCTTCATGAGGCCGTCCTCGTTGAAGATGGTGAGGGCGAAAAAGAAGTGATCGCAGAAACCCTCCGTCCAGGATACACTTATGCGGGCCAAATTTTGCGTCCAGCTATGGTCAAAGTCAAACGAGTTTGATATAATTTAGCTTATGAAAAAAACTGCGGGAAAGGCCAAAAAGGCCAAATCTAAGAGTGAAATTATTTTGCCTAAAACTAATAAAACAGCATCGAATAAAAAACCCAAACTAGACAATATGGGTTTCTTCCAAAAAATGCGTTATAAGCGCCAAATGCGCAAAGATAAACAGGCTAGAAAGCGTGCCGAATCTTTAGCGAGTCTGCCAAAAGAGCCAGTCAAACGATTTTTCGCGCATTTTCATCCAAAACGCGTATTTCATTATTGGTTTTCCTGGTATGGCTTTAAGAAGATATTAAAATTCTTTGCCGCTTGTATTTTACTTATGATCATCGCAGTTGGTGGCTTATTTCTCTATTATAAGAGAGAAATCAAAGATCTAGAGTCTCAACTATCTAGTATCAATATTCAAGACACCGTAAACACCTATCTAGATCGCAACGGTGAGATTTTGTGGGAAGATACTGGCGATGAAGATTATCGTATCGCCGTAGACGGTTCAGAAATCTCTACCTATATGCGTAGAGCAACGGTAGCTATCGAGGATAAGAACTTTTACACTCACCCAGGCGTAGATTTTGGTGCTGTTATTCGCGCTGCGTTCGCAACCTTGTCAGGTCAAGGCGTACAGGGCGGTTCTACACTTACTCAGCAACTTATCAAACAGCTTTATTTCTCCAACGAAGCCTCATCTGATGACCGTGGTGGTATATCTCGTAAAATCAAAGAGTTAATTCTAGCAATGGAGCTTGAAAAAACCTACGAAAAAGAGCAAATCATTACGATGTATCTCAATGAATCGCCATACGGAGGTCGTCGTAACGGTGTAGAAAGCGCCGCCAGAACATACTTTAACAAATCTGCTGCCGACTTGAACCTGGCAGAATCCGCACTTCTTGCCGCTATTCCTAATAACCCTGGCGTGCTTAACCCATACAACACTTACGGTAATGAAGCATTGATTAAGCGCCAGCATAAAGTGCTCGATAGCATGGTTGAAATCGGCTACGCCACAAAAGAGGAGGCCGAAGAAGCTAAGGCTGTCCCTATTCTTGATCAAATCCAGCCAGAATCCAGCCAATACGCCAATATGAAAGCTCCGCATTTTGTGCTAGAAGTAAGGGATTTGCTAGAAGAAAAATACGGCATTCAAACCATGCGTTCAGGTGGTTTCACAATTAAAACCACGTTAGACTATCGTGCTCAACAAATCGCCGAGCAAGCAGTTGCCACTGGCGCAACTATGATGTCTCAGAATGGTAGTGATAATATAGCACTTGCTTCTGTCGACGTAGAAACCGGCCAAGTCATTGCTATGGTTGGCTCTGTAGACTTTTACAACGGTTCTTATGGCGAGGTAAACGCTGCAACGTCAGAACTAGAACCTGGCTCTAGTATCAAGCCAGTGCTAGACTATACGCCGTTATTTGTCCAACGTGATGGCCAAAACTTTGGTCCAGGCTCAATCTTAAAGGATGAAAACATTGATAAAATCTATTGCGGCGGTAACTCCAGGGGCTGTGCCTTACGTAATTATACCGGTAGATGGTACGGCAATGTTTCAATCAGGAAATCCCTTGCTAACTCCTTGAATATTCCAGCCGTTAAGGCCTTATACATTAACGGCGTAGAAAACAGTCTTGACGTTTTGCATAGATTAGGAGACAAAACCTACTGTGCTGATAGCGGTACCTCTTCTGGTCTTTCGATCGCAATCGGTTCTGGTTGTAATGTGACACCAGTTGAACACGCCAACACTTATGCATCGCTCGCTAGGGGTGGCGTTTATAAAGAACTCAGCTACGTTCTAGAAATTAAGAACTCTTCTGGTGATGTCCTAGAATCGTGGGTTGACAATCAAGGCGAACGTGTGGTTGATGAACAAGTTGCCTATATGATGTCCAGTATACTAAGCGATGCCGGAGCACGTTCTATGGTCTTCGGATCGCAAGGTACATCATTTGGTTTCGTTGTTCCAGGCGTCTGGACCGCTACTAAAACTGGTACCACCACCACCTCTAACAGCGCTATCGCTAAAGACTCTTGGGTGCTAAGTTATTCAACCGCTATCGCTACAGCAGTATGGAACGGTAATCACGATGGTGCCGGTTTGAGAAATAGTACGAACAATCTTGTTCGTAGAGTTACCAACGACTATATGCAAAACGTTCACGCCCTCTATCAAGAGCAGGGAAAATGGGCGCCTAATAATGGCCCAGCGCGCCCTGCTGGCATCCAGGATATTAAGGGTGATATTTGGCCAAGCTGGTATAATGCAAAAACCTCTGGCAGTACAAAAACTGCTCTCAACTTTAACAAGTTTACTCATAAGCTAGCTTCTGCCTGTACCCCAGACTCTCATATCATTTCTGTAGAAGTTAGTAAAAGTGTTGACCCAATGACTAAAGAAGAAGTTTGGGAAGTTCCAGAGCCATATACTAGGGAAGAACAAGATTCTTGCCCTTATAGCTACACCTATCGTGCCCCAACAGTAGAGATCGCCGTTACTGACTACACCGCTTACATCAATATTTACAAGGGAACCGAAGCGCTCGCATCCTATACTATCTACGTTGACGGTACAGTTCGTGAAACGCAACAGATTGTTGATTCTACAACACTAGAATACGCGCTTCCAGAAGACGCCAGCGAAATCAAAGTAGTTGCTACTGACGTTTACGGCGAGTCTGGCTCCGACCAAGATTCTTTCTAGTCACCGGCTTTTTCGGGCAAATCTTTGCGAAAGCCATTCTTCCGGCTGAAGTTTGCAAAAACTTCACAAATTCCACATCTAGCGTCTCGCCAATTTTCTTGCTCGCATTATCAACTACCACCATCACACCATCTGGTAAGTAACCCACACCTTGTTTTGGGTTACTGCCAGCTGCTGTGATTTTTACCTGTAGTTTTTCACCTGGCAAATACTCACCCCTAAGCACGAGTGCAAGATCATTCACGTTGAGAACATCAATTTTCTCAGTTTTTGCTACTTTTCCAAGATTAAAGTCACAGGTTAAAATGACTCCGTGATTCTTTTTGGCAAGTTCAATTAAACGTTCATCTACAGGAGTGCGATCAAGCTCGTCCTGCAAAATCGTGGTCTCAAAAAACACTACACGCTCGAGCTCGTTCACCACATCTAACCCCATTCTGGCACGGGCACGTTTTTCGCTATCGTGTCCGTCAGCTAGCAGCTGTAACTCTCTAATTACGCTTCTTGGGATAATCACATCATCGCCAATAAACCCTGTCTGTGCCACTGCTAGAATTCTTCTATCCATTAGGGCGGAAGTGTCGACATAGATTTTACGCTTGCCACCTTTATTAGTATTCTTATAAAAAGTTTTGATTAAAATAACGGTGGTCTCAATAAAAATAGCTGCCACCAACAATAAAATAAATAATTCCATAGCTAGATTTTAACATGTTGTATTTTTTACATCAAATCTATCTTGTCTACACCGAATAACTTAGCGTATTCAGAGTTTTCGGCTAAAATTTTCTGATACTTTTCTACCAAATCTGTGCGATCTAGCCTCTCTGCTACATCAATTGCAAGATTATAACGAGACGTCCCATTCCAAGACAGCATCTCAAACGGCGTTGTAGTGCTACCTTTATCCATAAAACCATGTACAGACAACCTATCCTCATTCGCATAATGCGTCAAAATATTCCTTAGAGTCTCTGGATAACCGTGGAAGTTCGCAATAATTGGCCTATCAGTAGTGAAATAATCATCAAAAGCATCTTGAGGCAGCTTATTGTCATAGGTCCCGATTGCATTATAACTGAGGGAATTAATTCCAATAAAGCGGATATTTACGCCTGAAACATCTTCTTTCAAAATTCTGATTGCAAAAATTGCTTCGCGAGTAGCAATATCCCCAGCTGCGGTAAAGATAAAATCAGGGCTCTCGTCAGAAGTAAACTTAAAAATACTTGCACCACCATTTTTAAATTGGAAATCAGCATGATAAGAATCAATCCATCTTGGCTCAAGATTTTTATCAAATGTTGTCAAATTTACAACATTTTTAGAACTTAACATATAGTCGAAGGTCGGTTCCACTGCCACGTCATCCACAGGGAAAAGACAATTTACGCGGTTGCTCGGCAAAGATAATAGCGTTGATATCAGAGCTGGCGATTGGTGCGAAAAGCCGTTATGGTCCTGTCTCCAGCAAGTACTTGTAGAGAGCAGATTCACGCTCGGATACTTTGGTCTCCATTCTACGCTATCAGATTGCTCAAAGAATTTAATTTGCTGCAAAATTTGCGAAGTTATAACAGAGAAGAACGATTCATAACTCGTCATCATAGCCGGCTCGTTGTTGAGAATGTGCCCCACCATTGCAGCAAACAAAGTGTTTTCCGATAGTAATTCTACTATGCGACCATTCTCTGCCTCTGGCAAATCCCAATCTTCCCTAGGCAAATTCCAAAGTCTAGGCGATGCTTGAAAAACTTCATCTAGCCTATTACTCGTTGTTTCGTCTGGTGAAAAAACATAAAAGGTCGGATCTTTCTCAAGGCGCTTTCTTAGTAGTTCCCCAAACTTTTTAGCCGGCGAAAAAGCTTCTGTTCCAGGATTATCTACACGTTCGATCATATCAAGATCCCCTCCTCCATCGAATAAAAATCTTCAAAATTATAAGACTTTAACCACTCTTCTAGGAGTTTTAACTGAGATTCATCGGTTTTTGCGTTCGGTAATGGAATTTGGTGGGCAAGATAATTTCCTGCTACCTTTTGGTCATTCACCGCGCTAGGCCCACTTGCCCCCTTCTCTGTTTTCATGATTAAGAAAGGATGATCTAATCGATTTGCAGCGGCGAGTTTTATTTGAAAATCTTCGTTATTCTCTGTTACGACAAGCGGCGTGTATCCAAAACCGCGCACAAGCTCATTCAATTCCCGCTCAGATTTACGTCCATATATGGTCGGCGCTGAAATCTTATACCCATTAAGATGCAAAATCGGCAAAACTTTTCCATTTGCTTTACCACCAGCTAACTTCACCATATTAAGAGAAGAAAGAGCTGTAGCGGTTTCTAGTTCCCCGTCACCAATCAAGACAGCGATAGTTTTTTCTGGATGTCCAAGTGCCGCTCCAAATGCCGTAGCGAGCGCGTAGCCTAGTTCCCCGCCTTCGCAAATCACGTTTGGCGTTATTGGGCTAGCATGTGACGGAAATCCACCCGGCCAAGAAAAATATTTGCAGAGATACTCAATGCCGTGTAGATTTCTTGTAGCATTTTTGTCAACTTTTTCTAGTTCCCCGTCAATAAATAAATTGGCCTGTAAGGCTGGAAATCCGTGCCCTGGTCCAAGTACAAACGAATATCCTGGATTCTTCTCGTAAAAATATTTCAAATTTGCGTAAGCCAAATTGATCCCGTGACAGGTTCCCCAGTGACCCAGTAGCCTTGGTTTAATATCGTCAAAAGAGAGCGGATTTTCAAGCAAAAAATCACTTTTTAAAAACAGTTGTGCCACAGTTAAATAATCGCATGCAGCGATGTGACGTTTAATCTGGTTTAAAGTATTGCCCGACCCAGAATACATAACAAAATTATAGCATAATCATTAAAACAAAGAAACGTTGTAATTTCAACAACAACGACAATAATAACACGCAGTCTCCATCTTCTGCCCTAGAAGGTCCGGCCCCACTTGGCGCAACAGCAACCAAGATCGAAGATTCGACCGCCGTTCTATTCTCTGTTGCTATGGCATGTCTCTTCTCTGGTACGACAATGATGATTCTGATTATTGAAAAAGTCAAAAAGGACTACAGGGAAGAAAACGACCAGTTTTAAAACCCCATCACAGATGTTATAATAATTCCATGAAACTATCTGAAGAATTATTATGGCGTGGATTTACCGCCGAAACCACCATCAAAAACCCTGAAGATCTCGATACTCGTGAAAACAAGCAGTTCTATTGGGGTGCAGACCCTTCGGCTGATTCCCTTACCATCGGCAACCTCGCCGCTCTGATGATGTGCGCTACTTTTATCCGCCACGGCTACAAACCATACCTCTTAGTTGGCGGCGCCACCGGCCAAATCGGCGATCCAAAAGAAAACGGCGAAAGAGACTTAAAATCTCTCGACGAGGTCAACCACAATAAATCCTGCCTCAAAACCCAGATAGAAAACGTCCTAACCAACGCCATAGCTGATGGTTCAGGAATTTCTTCCGAGGACCATAAGCTTTGCCGAGCGGCCTCGAGCGTGTCCGAGGAAGAAGATTCCGAGACCATCAATATCAGTATGGTTGATAATTACGACTGGTTCAAAGACATGAACTACCTCGCCTTCCTTCGCGAAGTCGGCAAAACTTTCTCCATGACTCAGCTCCTCGATCGCCAATTTGTCCAAAATCGCATTGGCGAAGGTGGCTCCGGAATCTCTTATGCCGAGTTCTCTTATACTTTGATTCAAGGCTACGATTTTCTCCACCTCTATCGCACGTATGGCATTGATCTCCAGCTTTGTGGCGCCGACCAATACGGTAACTGCACCTCCGGCATCCACATGATTAAACGTCTAGAAAACGCCACCGCCGACGTCTGGTCTACCCCACTCGTGATTGATCCAGTTACCGGCCGCAAATTCGGAAAGTCCGAAGGTAACGCCGTCTGGCTTGCAAGTAAAGATAACGGTTCCGGCAATTTCACCTCTGTTTTCGACTTCTACCAATTCTGGCTCAACCAACCAGACTCTTCTGTTGAATATCTCCTCAAGATTTACACCACACTAGACAAACCAGAAATCGATCAAATCCTAGAAGACCACGCCAAGGCCCCAGAAAAACGCCTTGCCCAGCGCAAGCTAGCCTTTGGTGCTACCGCTGTTGTACACGGCGAGAAAAACGCCAAAGCCGTCGAAAAACTCACTAACTTACTCTTTAGCAAAGATGCCGATTTCTCCACTCTCACCCCAGAAGATTTCAAATCTTTTGCTGAATTCTTCCCATCCACCACTGTGGGCAAAAACATCATTGATATTCTCGTCGAAACTGGCCTCTGCACCTCTAAAACCGAAGCAAAGAAAGCCGTTGTCGCAGGCGCCATCTCCGCAAACGGCGTTAAAATCATCGACGAAACTACCACGATAGACTATCCAGCCATCATCAAAAAAGGCAAAAACAAGTTCGCCGTCATTGACAAATAACCAAAAACGTGATACAATAGAAGCACTCCCTTTTAAAGGGTGTGCTTTTCCATTATGAAATCAACGTGCGGGAATCCGCTAAGGCCGGACGGGGCCGAACATTTGTACGTTGATTAAGGAGAGAACATGGAGATGGACATTAAAACTTTAACCACCGGCGAAATTATCGACTTCATTAGAACGCGCCGCCGCGTCGAGCATTCAATTACAAAGGAGGAAAAGTGTCTCCTTTTAAAAGAGCTTTTTTCCCGCGGCAAAGAAAGCGCTATGTGTGACAGCACGTTGCACGATGTGCTCTACAGCCTGCTCCCCGTTAGCCCTAACGGCAACAAGAAACTTCAAGCCCAGCAAGTTGAGCTGGCCAACAAGTTAACTTCAATGCTTGCCGAGAGCGCCGAGAGCGAAGAAGAAGACTCAGACTGGGATGACCCAGACTGGACTGGTCTTTCAGAAAAGGTGCTTATTGACCTGCTGAATATAGCCAACGACTCAAGCCGCCCGGAAGCTCTAAACCTCGCCAGAACACTCTACGAAGAGCTCTGGTACAGAGAAGCAGAAGAACATGTATCCGAAAACACCTTATATACATATCTTCGTCGCCAAATACCTGTAACCAGTGAGAAGTCTTTTCGTCCTATTGCGGAAAAACTCATCAAAGCTATCATTGACGTTTACGACTAAGGTCTCCGTCCAAGACCACAAAAAGCCCCGGAATTCCGGGGCTAATTTCATGCCTTTTATTTATTAGAGTAACAATAATACAGGCTGTAAGATGTTGTACACTTTATGAGATCCGCT
>JAEEKR010000012.1 GCA_016282495.1 Candidatus Saccharimonadota bacterium | reverse complement strand
TTACTTCTGCAGGACCGGCTAATTTGGCGTTTCTCGCTGCCATTATTTCTATATCACTCGCTTGTATGAATGTGCTACCAATTCCTGCTCTAGACGGGGGGAGATGGTTCTTAATTACAATTTTCAAACTACGTAAGAAAAAGCTGACAAAAGATATTGAAGAGAAAATCGTTTCTAGAGCCTTTATAGTGCTGCTCGCCTTAATCTTTATTGTCACGATTCTAGATATTGTAAGGATTGCGCAGTGAAAAAAGCCGGCAAGAAGAATAAAAAAGAATTTTTAAAAAGTTTCGGGTCAATTGTCTTTTTGCTTGCTCTAGTGCTATTTGCGGTTTTTGTTTCTCAAATTGTAGTAGCAAGAATTATGGTTCTATTTTTGGGAGATAAAGTCAATCAACCACTGCCGTTAGCTATTTTTTCGGCATTATCATATGTTTTAGCTATCATCATGATAGTTTGGTTACCACCTGTAATAAAAGCTAAGCGCGAAAAGAAAAAACTTTCAAAAAATTCAATCAATCGTACTGAAATTGGGCTACATGGCTATTTGACCTGGACCGACATTGGGTTATCTCTAGTTGGTTTTATCGCCTATTGGATACTTGCATCGGTTCTAACTGCTTTATTTGCTGAGCTAGTACCGTGGTTTGATGCGACAGAGCCTCAAGAGGTTGGATTTAGTTTTTACTCAAGCGGAGTGGATAGGTTAATTGCCTTTTTGTCTTTGGTAGTGGTGGCGCCAATCGCTGAGGAGATAATTTTTCGGGGTTGGCTATACGGCAAAATGCGTTCTAAATTATCAAAAACCACGTCAAACACTTGGTCAATCATTATTTCAACGCTTCTAGTTTCGCTTGCCTTTGGCCTAGTTCACTTGCAGTGGAATGTGGGTATCAATGTTTTTGCTATGTCGATTATCCTTTGCCTAATTCGCGAAGTGACTGGCACAATTTATGCAGATATTCTGGTCCATATGATTAAAAATGGTTTAGCTTTTTATTTGTTATTTATTTTAGGCATAAGTTAGCTGTTGACTTAGAAAAACTTTTCATGTAAACTAGACATAGTCTAAATTTTGGAGTTAAAAAATGATCAAAAAAAGCGTAAATCTCACCCCAGAGGGGAAGAAAGAATTAGAAGAAGAATTAGCTGAATTAATCAAGAATCGTCCTGCCATTTCTGAAAGAATTGCTACAGCTAGATCTTTTGGCGATTTATCAGAAAATGAAGAATATAGTGCGGCTAGAAATGAGCAAAAAGTCGCTGAAGGACGAATTCTTGAAATTCAGGAGATTCTAAAGAATGTCAAAATAATCCGTGGCGGCAAGAAAACGAAAGTCGATCTAGGTGCAACTGTTTCGCTCGATATGGGTGGACGCAAAGTCGAATATACTCTAGTCGGCCCAACTGAAGCAAATCCACTAGAAGGTAAAATCTCCAACGAATCACCGATTGGCAAGGTGCTTTTGGGCCACAAAGCTGGTGAGTCTTTTGAGTTTAATGACAAGAAGATAAAGATCTTAGACATAAAATAATATTTTACTAAGCTTGCTAAGGTGAAAATTTGGAAAAATAATCTGATGGAAGCCTTCCGGTATTTCAGTACCGGCTTTCCATCACTATTTTTCCAAATTTTCAGCCTAGAAATGCAAGCTTAGCAAAATATTTATTTTATGTTATAATAACAATATGTTACTTGAAGATTATCGAAACGAAAGATTAAAAAAACTAGACGAACTAAAAAAACGTGGAATCGATTCTTACCCGTCTAAATCTGGACGAAATTGTAAAATTGTTGAAATTGTCGATCATTTTGATGAAAAGAAAGGTCAAGAAGTAACGATTGCGGGGCGAATCGTAGCAATTCGTTCTTTTGGGAAATTGGTTTTTTTGAAATTAAAAGATCTTTCTGGCGAAGTGCAGATTTTTATGAGAGCAACAGACGATGTGCCAGAAAAATTAATTGGTGCAAAAGATATTAGATTACTCGACGTAGGTGATTTTATCGAAGCTACTGGCAAAGTTGATAAGACTCAAACTGGTGAGATTTCAGTCTTTTCTGATGCGGTGAGACTTCTAACCAAATCTTTACGCCCACTGCCGGAAAAATTCGAGAACAAGGAAGAGCGTTACCGCAGGCGATACGTAGACATGAATGTTAACCCAGAAGTACGCGAAAGATTAGTGCGACGCTCGAAGTTTTGGCAAGCAACGCGTGATTTCATGAATCAGCACGGGTTTATCGAGATTAATATTCCAGTTCTAGAGCATACCACTGGCGGAGCCGATGCGACACCATTTGTTACGCATATGAACGCTCTAAATGAAGATTTTTATTTGCGGATTTCACACGAGCTACCTTTAAAGCGGCTTCTAGGTGGCGGCTTTGAAAAAGTTTATGATATTGGACCGAGATTCAGAAACGAAGGCGTAGATGATGAGCATTTGCCAGAGCATATCGCTTTCGAGTCTTATGCGGCTTACGAGAATTATGAAGATGGCATGAAG
>JAEEKR010000011.1 GCA_016282495.1 Candidatus Saccharimonadota bacterium | reverse complement strand
GTCGCGAGGGGCTCGAACCCCCGACCTTCTCGGTGTAAACGAGACGCTCTAGCCAACTGAGCTAGCGACCCAACCGCTTTATTTTATCATAAAATATGGTAAAATAAAAGGACAAAAGAAAGGATAAAGTATGGAAAAAACTGAACAACTAGAAAAGATGCGTCATACTCTGAGCCATGTTTTGGCTGCTGCAGTGAAAGAGCTTTATCCTACTACAACATTTGGAGTTGGGCCAACGATTGAAAACGGTTTTTATTATGATATTGATTTTGGCGACACAAAGGTATCTGAGGCGGATTTGCCGAAAATTGAGAAAAAGATGCGTGGAATTGTTGCAATGAAATGCGACATGGTACGCAGAGAAGTTTCGCGCGCAGATGCTCTCGCTTGGGCAGAGAAAAATGGGCAAAAGTATAAAGTTGAGCTTATTAATGATCTTCCAGAAGACGAGACGATTTCTTTCTATGATCTTATTAAAGGCGACAAAGTTTTGTTTGAGGATCTTTGCCGTGGGCCACATGTCGATAATCTTTCTGAAATCGGAGTGTTTAAGCTAACGAAAGTAGCAGGGGCATATTGGCGTGGAGACGAGAAGCGCGAGATGCTAACTAGGATTTATGGGGTGGCATTTGGAACGCAGGAAGAACTTGACGCTTATCTAAAACAACAGGAGGAAGCAAAGGCTCGTGACCATCGTAAACTTGGAAAAGAGCTAGAACTGTTTTGTTTTTCTGATTTAGTTGGGGCTGGGTTGCCACTATTTACTCCAAGAGGCACGATTCTTCGAGATATGCTTGGAGCGTTTGCGAATAGTTACCGCGAGCGATGTGGCTATCAAAAAGTTTGCATTCCGCATATTGCAAGTATTGATCTTTATAAAACTTCTGGGCATTTTGAAAAGTTTCCAGAGATGTTGAGATTTGTAAGCTCGGAGTCGGGTGACGAATTAGCTTTGAAACCTGTAAACTGCCCACACCACAGCCAGATTTTTGCGAGTGTGCCACGTTCTTACAAGGAGCTTCCGGTGAAGTTTCTTGAGACGACGATGGTTTATCGCGATGAAAGAAAAGGTGAGCTTGGCGGACTTTCTCGTGTTCGCTCGATTACGCAAGATGATTCGCATGTATTTTGTACTGAAGATCAGGTTGGCGATGTTTTTGGCGAGCTGATTGAATCTGCAAAAAATTTGTATGCTAGGGTCGATATGAAACTTAAACTGCGCCTGTCGTTCCGCGATGACGGCGATGGCTACATTGGCACGCCAGAAATGTGGGAGAAGGCCCAGAATTCGATCCAGGAGATGGCCGAAAAGTTCAAGATGGATTATTTCATAGGAATTGGCGAAGCGGCTATGTATGGGCCTAAAATGGACTTTATGGCGGTTGATGCGTTAGGCCGTGAATGGCAACTTGCAACAGTACAGCTAGATTATGCAATGCCAACGAGATTTGGACTTGAATATACTGCCGAGGACGGTTCGAAGAAGACACCAATTATGATTCACTGCGCACTTATCGGTTCGATTGAGCGTTTTATGAGCGTATTCATTGAACATACGGCGGGCTGGTTCCCATTTTGGTGCGCTCCTGAACAGATTAGGATTCTAACGGTTAATGACCAGGTGAAGGATTATACCGATAAAATTAAGAATGTATTGGATAAAATTGAGCTAAATGACCCGATTGAAAATAATAAACTACGTTACTATGTTGATGATTCGGACGATAGCCTTGGGAAGAAGATTCGCAAAGGTACGCAGATGAAGATTCCAATGATGTTTATTGTTGGCTCTAAGGATGCCGAAGAGGGAATTGTGTCTGTACGCATGAGAGATTCAGAAGAAAAGATTAAATTTGATGAGCTCGAAGAATTTATCAAAAAAGCTAAATAATAAAGTTATTGTAATTGTTGGTCCGACTGGCTCCGGAAAAACTGGGGTAGCAGTTAAAATTGCAAAGAAAATCGGTGGAGAGATTATTTCGGCTGATTCGCGTGCGATCTATAAAGGTATGGATATTGGCACGGCAAAACCAAGCGTTGAAGAGCAGGACGGAGTGCCACATTTTGGAATAGACTTAGTTGAACCTGGAGAAAGGTTCACTGTAGCCGATTTTAAAGCGTATGCTGAGCAAAAGATTTTTGAAATTGAAGAGCGGGGACATGTACCGATTATCGCTGGTGGAACGGGGCTTTATGTTGATGCGCTGATTTACGACTATAAATTTACAGAACAGTCGAAAAAAAGTTGTTCAGACCGTGATAAAATATGTGACAATTACAACGTTGTGGGAATTAAATGGGAAAGTAATAAATTGAAAGAACGGCTAGCTGAAAGATTGAATAAAATGTTTGTTCAGAAATTGTATGACGAAACAGAGGTGCTCGTTAATAAATACGGATGGGGAAGCCAGGCAATGAAGAGTGATATTTATGAATTTGCTTGGAAATATATGCAAGGCGAGTTGAGTCTAGAAGAAGCAAAGAGACTGTGTTTATATAAAGATTATCATTTAGCCAAAAGGCAGATGACATGGTTTAAAAGAAATAAGGATATTGTTTGGCTTCCGCTTGAAAAAGTTGAATCGTACGTGTTAAAATGTATACAAGATGAGTAAAAAAGATGGTGCACCAACAGAAAAATTATTTGGGTCGAAGACCAGAACTAAGCTTCTTGATTTATTCTTTAGTAATTCGAATAAATCCTACTACGTAAGAGAAATTACTAGAGTAATTGAAGAACAAATTAACTCTGTTAGGCGCGAGCTTTTGAATCTTGAAAGTATTGGTATTATTAAGAATGAGACTTATGATAATAAAGTTTATTATTCGGCGAACTTAAAACATCCATTTGCACACCCACTAATGGAGATTTTCTCGAAAAAAATTGATACAAATAAAGATGGCGATGTGCATAAGAGCGGCTGGGATGAATACATAAGACCAGTACAAAAATACCTGCAAGCCTTGGTGATTACAAATCGTCTTCCTGGGCAAGATGGTATTGATATGTTGATCATTGGTGATGATAGTACTAAAAAACTTACGCGTTGGGCTGAAGTGGTAGAGAAGAAGCAGGGCAAACCGATGAATTATGCCATTTTAACTAAAGAAGATTTTGCATACAGAAAGAGTGTGAGAGATAGATTCATTTTAGATATTTTCGAAATGGAAATTAGCGAAATAATTGACCCAGAAAAAATAGTAAAGGAGTAAAAATGTTTGAAATAGAAAGCAAAAGTCCAGACGAAATAACGATTACAACTAAGAAAACGAGCATTAATTTTAATGTCGCACAATTTGAGATTGATGCAAATCTTGGCGTGGGTAAAATCACCGGCCCAGGCGAATTCGAAATTAGCGATGTTACAATTCGTGGAATTGCTACGGAAGGCGGTAAGACAATTTATGATGTAGAAATTGGCGGTGTACATGTTGGCATAATTGGCGGGATCGAAGAGGGCTTAGATGATTTAGGTATGTCTGATATTTTGTGTACTTCATCGGTAAGAGCGATTCGTGAAATCGAACCAAAGCTTGTGATCGCTATGGGGAATGTCGATGGAATGGTATCCGAGCTTAAGCTAACTGCTAGGGCAGAGAAGAAATTAAAAGTTAAAAGCTTGGAGTCTTTGCCAACGGTGACCGAAATAGTGGCGCTAAGCTAATTGGGGTAATTAGAGGTGGATATAGATATAATAAATGTACTAATTGTACTGGGGGTGATTATAGGATCAATGATCCTTCACGAATTAGCACATGGTGCGGTGGCTTATATTCTTGGTGATGATACGGCTAAGGAAAATGGGAGGTTAACACTTAACCCGATTAAACATTTAGACCCATTCATGTCGATTATTCTTCCGGTGATGCTATATATTATAGGCGCGCCAGTGTTTGGCGGTGCGAGGCCGGTGCCAATTAACCCTGGAAATTTTAAACATAGAGAAAGAGATATGGCGCTTGTGGGGGCAGCGGGGCCTCTAACCAATTTTATCCTTGCGTTTTTGTTTTTCTTGATTGGCTACGCGACGGGACTATTTTTGATCCATGAGGGGGATATGTATATGGATCCGAATAATTTTTGGAGTAACTTAATAGTGTCTGGGATCTTAGTGAATTTAGGCTTTATGATTTTTAATCTTATCCCAATACCACCTCTTGATGGTTCTAGAATATTATATGCGATCGCTCCAGATGGAGTAAGGAACATAATGCTTTCAATGGAAAAATATGGATTTATTATTGTCTATGCATTAATTTTTATTTTTGGTAGTGCATTTTCTAATCTGATGATTGGGGCAAGAGATGGTGTTTTATCATTTTTCTACTGGATTGTTGGAGTGTAAACTGTTATAATAAAAGTGTCTCTAGTGGTAGCATGATTTTCCTGAATAATCATGTTATAGGGATTTCGTGGCAGATTTCCGTGGAAATCGCGCATAAGATTTTACCCACCTTGTACTATTACGGGGAAAACAAGCCGCTAGGGACTCTTGATTAGTTATTGATAGGTGGGCAGATGAAACAAAGAATCAGAGTAGTAAGCATTATCCGAGATAAAGATGGTGCTATTTTGTTGATGAAAAAGACTCGAGGAAGACTCGAGGATCCAGTACTATGGGAATTACCAACAGGAAAAATAGGTTTTGGCGAACAGCCTGAAGAGGCTATGACGAGAACCTTAAGCGAGTACCTTAAGGTAAGTGTTTCTGCGATTAGATTAAAGGACACGATTACATTTTTGGCGCTAGTGGGGGCTAGTCAGTTAAGTAATCTTTATATCGTGTATGAAGTTGAACTCCAAAATGATGTAAAAATTACTCCAACAGATAGATATACGGCTTTTAAGTATATAAAAACGGCGGATACTAGTGGGTTGAAGTTGGATGATGCTAGTTTGTCGGTGCTTGATATTGAGGAGGGCAAAGGTCGGGGTGAAAAGAGCCTTTATAGGGGTGTGGCGAATGGAGCTACGGTCTATGTGGACGGTGGTAGCAGAGGAAACCCTGGCCCTTCGGGGATTGGTTATTACATTGTTGGGGAGGATGGCAGAGAATTAAAGAGAGGTGGGGAGTTTATTGGTTTTGCTACGAGTAGGGTGGCAGAATACTATGCTTTAAAGGAAGGATGTGAACAGGCAATTGAGCTTGGACTTAAGTCTGTAAGGTTTGTTAGCGATAACCTGATGATGGTGAATCAGATGAATGGCGTGTACAAGGTGAAGAATAATGATTTACTACCGATGTATAGAGATATTCAGAAGCTATTAGAGAATTTTGATGCCTGTGCCTTTGTGCATGTGAATAGAGAGTTGAATAAAGAGGCTGACGAAGAAGTTAACCTCGCTATAGATAGACATTTTGAGTAAAATATGCTAAAATAGGCATGAGCTCTAAAGACAATCGCTGGAGGAAACTCGAGAGGAAAGTCCGGGCAACGCAGGGTACAGTAGTCGTTAACGACGACCGTTCGCGAGAATAGGGAAAGTACCACAGAGACGATACAGCCTGTTATCAGGTGATGGTGAAAAGTGTGGGGTAAGAGCCCACGGCAGTTAGTGGTGACACTGACTGGAGGCAAACCCTACTGGTTGCAAGGAGTGCTAGATACTTTGACCCGAAGATGCACGCTTACCGCTTGAACAGAGGAGCAATCCTTTGTCTAGATAGATGATTGTCGGCCTACTTGTAGGTTACAGAACCCGGCTTAATGAAAGCTCATATCAAGGACCCGTCCGAGAGGGCGGGTTTTTGTTGACAAAGGGTGTTGAGAAAAGGTAAACTTAAGGAGAATAAAAGAAAGGAAAACTATGGATGATAGGACAATAATTAAAATCGTGTTCGGGATTTTATTTTCTATCGGTGCGTTTGTTGTGGTTTTTATTGCGTTTAAATCTTTTTATAAGTATCTAGTTCAAGAGAAGAGATGCACAAAAAAGACTAAAGGGGTCGTAAAAAAATATGCACAGACTCCTGGCAACGGTATTTATTTGCCGAAGGTTTATTATACTGTTGACGGGAAAGAATATAAGGTAATTGGCCCTAGATACAGAGCTTACATAACAAAGAAGACAAGTTCTTTAACTGGTAAAAATGTCACAGATGGTTTTTTTGAGGACGAAAAACAAAGGTTTGTAGTTAGCTGGAAAGTGAATTCTTTTGTTGGTTTTCAAGAAAATCCGATGGTTAAACTCTATCCGATAGGATCAGAAATTGATGTATTCTATGATCCGAATAATCCAAAGCTTTCTTATGTATCGAGATATTGTAACCTTAAATGGATGTTTTGGTTTTTGTTTCTGTCAGGCATAGCTTTAATTTTAGTTAATGTTTTATTATTAATCTTACTGTAGGACAAAAAGCCACCTCAAGGAGGTGGCTTTTTGATATACTTCTTAGATTATTTGATGATGCCTTTTTTCTTCAGGGTGCGAAGAGCGGAGGTCGAAACATTGCATTTGACCTTTTTGCCATCAATAATCAAAGTTTTCTTTTGGACATTTGGTTTGAAAACCTTGCGAGTCTTTCTCTGGGAGAAAGAAACGTTGTGCCCGTACATTTTACCTTTACCGGTGATTTCGCAGACTGCCATTATTTCTTCTCCTTTACGGTGTTAGCGATTGCTTCAAAAGCTTTTGGATTGTTTACAGCGAGATCAGCGAGCATCTTGCGATCGATAGTGATGTTTTTGGCTTTCATACCAGCGATGAGCTGAGAGTAGGAAAGACCAAGTTCACGAGACGCATTATTGATGCGGGTGATCCAGAGAGCGCGAAGATCGCGTTTTTTGTTGCGACGATCGCGGTAAGAATAGCGAAGTGATTTGATAACACCTTGTTTGGCAAGGCGGAAACTACGGGTGCGGTAATGTTGCATCCCTTTAGCTTTGTTCAAAATTTTCTTGTGTTTGGCACGAGCCGAAACGCCACGTTTTACTCTCATGATTAAACTCCTAGTGCGGTCTTAATGTTTTTAGCGATTTTGCCGTCGATAGTCGCAGCGGTTTTCATGTTGCGTTTTCTGGCTTTAGATTTTTTGGCAAGAATATGGTTGCCATAGGCGCGTTCGCGAACAAGTTTACCAGAACCGGTGATCTTGATGCGTTTTGCGGTGCCTTTGTGAGTTTTTAACTTAGGCATGGTTGATCCTTTTTTATTAAGTTATTATTCTGAGGTGCGACCAGGGAACCGTGGAAGTAAAGGACTACTTCTTCCGAATTCCGACTGATAGGTTGCGTCCGTTGAATTGAGGTTTACCTTCGATGATGATGTCTTCTCCGAGGAGGCCGAGGACTTTATCAAGAAGTTCTTGGCCAAGCTCTTTGTGAGCCATTTCGCGGCCGCGGAAGACAATCATAATCTTGGCGCGATCGCCGTCATCGAGAAATCCTCTGATTTTACGGACTTTGATGTTTAGGTCGTTGTCGCTGATTTTGAGGCCAATCTTCATTTGCTTTAGCTCGGATTGTTTTTCGCGGGCTTTTTTGCGATTTTTGGCTTCTTCTTTCATCTTTTGGTATTGGTATTTACCCCAATCGATGATTTTGACAACGGGAGGATTAGCATTGGCAGCGATTTCTACCAAGTCTACTCCTTGATCCCTTGCAAGAGCTTGAGCGTCGCGACTAGACATAATGCCCAGTTGCTCCCCATTAGAACCGATTACGCGAACTTCAGGATAGCGGATTTCTCCGTTAAGTTTGGTGCGTGTTGTGTTGTTACTGATGGGATTCCTTTCTCTTGTTAAAACCTAAGGTGTATTATACCAAAAACCTCTGGATTTATCAACTATATTAGCTAATTTCTTTGTCTGAAGGACAGAGATTCCGTGATGTGCTCGGGGAGGATGCTTTCAGAGCCGGCGAGATCAGCGATAGTTTGAGCAACTTTGATGATTTTGAAATAAGAGCGGGCGGAGAGATTGAGCCTTTTTGAGGCATTCTCGAGGAGGTTTTTGGCGTCTTTTGTAAGAGGGAGTAGGGTGGCAACCTGATAAGAGGAGAGGGAACTGTTGTAGAATCCGGGTTTGTTGTAGCGGGAGTATTGGCGAGCCATGGCCTCTTTGATCTTTTCTTTGGCGGCGAGATGGGCTTGGTTGGTGGTGGGGAGATTGGCTACGAGTTTGGAATTTTCAACTTTTTGTACAGAGATATTCATGTCGATACGGTCGAGAAGAGGGCCGGAGATTTTCTTCTTGTAGTTTTCGATTTGGGTTCCAGAGCAAGTACATTCGTGATAAGGGTCACCAAGGTAGCCACAGGGGCAAGGATTCATTGTAGCGATGAGCATAAAATCGGCAGGATAGGTTACTTTCTGGTTGGCTCTAGAGATGGAGATGATTTTATCCTCTAATGGCTGGCGTAGAGATTCGAGGACATCTCTTTGGTATTCTGGGATTTCATCCAAGAAGAGGACCCCGTGATGGGCGAGGGAGATTTCGCCAGGTTTGGCGGTCCTGCCACCTCCGATGATAGATGTTTTACTAGCAGTATGATGAGGAGCGCGGAAGGGTCTTTTTGAGATAATGTCGTTAGTTTGGCCAGCTAGAGACCAAATTTTGGTGACAGAGATTTGCTCATCTATTGAGATATTTGGTAACAGGTTGGCGGCGACTTTAGCGAGAAGGGTTTTGCCAGCTCCGGGAGGACCAGAGAGAAGGATGTTATGATGCCCAGCGATTGCTACGGTGAGAGCTCTTTTGGCAAACTCTTGGCCTCGGATATGGTCTAAAATTGGGGTTTCTACTACTGTTTTAGTATTTTTTACAACAGTTGTTTTATTCTTGATAATGACTTCTTTTTTGAGGTGGAGAAAGAGTTCGCGGAGATTTTTGACACCAATAAGATTGATATTGGAGATGAGCTGTGCCTGGGCTAGATTATCTCTAGGGAGAAATACTTCTTTAAAACCTAGCTGTTTGGCGGTTTCGATGATATTTAGAATACTCCTAACGGGCCTTATCTCGCCATCTAGTGAAAGTTCACCCACAAATAGCTTATCTTGGCTGTCTTTAGGTAATAATTGGTTAGAGACGGTGAGAATGGCGATGGCGATGGCTAGATCTAGATATGAACCATCTTTTTGAAGATCAGCAGGGGCGAGATTGACAACAAGTTTTTTGCTTGGGAAGGTGAAACCGGAATTTATGAGGGCGCTTTTGACGCGCTCTTTGGATTCATTGATGGTTTTGTCGGCCATACCGACAATATTGAGGGCTGGGAGGCCTTTTGAAGTGCTGGCTTCAACTTCTACGAGATGGCCATCGTAGCCATAGGGAATGGCAGAATGTATTTTTGCAATCATAGTGCTATGTTTAACAGGGTAAGAAAAATTCTACAACCTTAAGTACTATTGATATAAACAGGGAAACGTGCTATAATTAAGGTGTTGGGGCTGACAAAGCTTAGACGAATTATTAACAGATAGTAGGCGTACCGATTAAATACCGTAAGTATTAATAAGTGCTAAAAACACAAAAACTGCGCATGTTGCTTACATGCCAGCTTATGCCTAATTATTTCTAGGCTGGTTTCTGCCTGAGGTTCCGTAGGACAGGAATTATCATATTACGGAAATACGGTTTATTTTGTGACGGTAATAATCCCGACAATTAGTCACGGCTTTTACGAGTTTTGTTCCTTGCAGCTTGTGATATTTAGCCAAAACAAAACAAGAAACTACGTACGTAGAATACTATCCCAGTGATTTTTCGGACCCGGAGGCAGTATCCGGCAGCTCCACCAATTAACTATGTGAAATATAAAAATCGAGCCAAATGCTCGATTTTTTTGCGGCTTTAAATTTGGAATGTATGCGTCTTGGAGAGACCGAAAACCAAGACGCGACGCCACATTCTGCTTTAGAAACCAGGCTTTCCACATGTTTTTTGGCTTCCATTTTAAAGAAAAAGACCGGCAACTGCGAGGAAAGCCGGTCTTTTAAGAGAATGTGGAGTTTTTTGGCTATAATTTTTGTTTTTGGCTTTTGTATAATAATTTTATTCAAAAGCTACCTCTATAATACGGCAGAAAAATGCTTGTGTCAATAGTTTTTTTGAACAATTTTTTACAAAATTTGCAAAGTTTTCCACAGGCAAAAGTTGTTCAAAAAATTGTTTTTGTGGCATTTTGGCGTGGAAATATGTGGTTTTATGCGTATGAACGCGTATGTGTGCGGCTATATGAACTATGCATGGCATTTTGTGCGGGCTTTGTGTGCGCCATGTATGGGCTGTGTGCGGATTTTGTTGTGGATCGTGCACGAATTTCGTGTTGACGTTTTTGTCGTTTTGTGTGGGCAGGAAAATGTTTTTGGATTTTAAAAAATGTGTGCACAAAATGCGTGTGAAAAATTTTGAAATGCGCGTGATTTGAATTTGGATTTTAAAAAACGACAAAAACGAAATTTAAATAGAAATTTTGGTTTTGATTTTTAGTCCAAAATGAACGCGATTGTTGTGATTGTAAAATTTATGTTTGACTGGGTTTTTGTGCAAACATAAACGAGGCAAATATCAAAGATGTCCCATTCGAGAATAAAAACGGAGCATTTTAGGGCAAAAAACTAGGTAAATGTTGTAAAATGTACAACAATT
>JAEEKR010000010.1 GCA_016282495.1 Candidatus Saccharimonadota bacterium | reverse complement strand
GCTACAGTACGGCAGGTTGCGCCTGAGATGGCCCAACGGCCGACGTTAGGAATTAGCCCGTGTTCATTATAGCTATCCGAGTCGGAATCTTGGACGCCAATTGCGAAACAGAACAAAGATCCTGCTTCTATATCTGGAACGGTAGTGGATAAGCCCGTTGACATTCCAAGGCTGTTAAGAGTTTTCTGAACACTATGGTAACCATCAGTACTGTCGCTTCTATAAAGCACTTTACTGTGTTCTTCTTTGATTTTATTACAATCTCTAGCGGCAGCTCTTGAGGCGTAATACGAACATGGGTCCGAATTACCACGAGTAGAAGAATCCGTAGTGTAATTTCCTCCTAAATTACTAATTTGATCGCTCGTTGTCCAGAAATTAACAACTTGGACTTGTAGTTCAGACGTATCTGTTAGAGTAGTAGAGTGCAGCGGCTTTGAAATAATCTTTGAAACATTTGGATCAACACCTATAGCTTCGCCAACAAGAGCAATATTTTTATTAGCCTCAAGAACGAAATCTATATTAAAATCAAAAGCTTTTTTGAGTTTAACACATACTGTAGAATACGGCATATTGCCTTTACCGAGTAATTCTATAAACTGGGTGAGATAGTTTAAGCTCATTCGCCCTATATTCTTAAGTGAATACCAGAGTGCCGACACTGAAGCGCTATCAACTTCTCCTGAGAAAACTTGCCCGACAACTGCGACACCGGTATTAAAGAAGTCGAATATTGCGTCGAGCCATGGAATTCCGGTCGAACCACCGCTTGAGCCATTTCTAATGTCTTGCATACTAGTGTCTGTGTATACAGTCCTTTGATTCATATACAATATTGTTTGGCAGTAGTCCGTTCCAGACGAAGTTACTTTATATTCTCCCGATGTGCCATAACCTGGGTCAGATTCACCTTTGTGTAGATTGTTGGTTTTAAGCTTGAGTGCATTTGCATAATAATCAGTGTTGGCGAGGGTCCCTTCTATATCAGATACTGCATTCCTTAATTTAGCCCTAGCCGTATCGTCCAATATAAGACTGCCCGTAAACCTATCATCATCCCCGGCAAATAGCCCTTTTATTTTTTCCCAGAATGATTTTGTGCCAAAATAAGTATCTTTCAGAGCTGTGGAAACATTCCCGATGGTTGGGCTTAGGCTTGGTGGGGTTAAAATAGTAAACGTATATGCAGTATCTACATCTGGTTCAGAATCAGTGCGAGTAACTACATGAGAAAATTTAAGTGGTGCTCTTTCGTCGATAACGTTGAATGTTGGAGTGTTTATCAGATTACCTAGCGAATCGAATGCTGTTTGGCTGCTATTCAAGAGAGTGCCTTCGTCTATATGCTCCCTCTCTCCTGTATTTTCGTTAATAATGTCAAAGCCGCCAGAACCTGCCCTCACTTCGCTTTGTGCGCTAAAAGTGACTGTAGCTTCTTCTAACTCAACTTTTGCCTTCTCTACGCTTATTTCTGCGCAGATCTTACTATTTACAGTCTTGGCACCATTGATTGCTTTATTATCATAAGTGATAGTGCTGCAATATGACTTGCTATTGTTTTCGCCGATACTGCTTCCACTCACTGTTATTGTGTCCCGATATACTTCGTCTCCACTTGCGCTATTCCCATTGTATGAGCCGTTAGAGGCTCCGCTATCGCCGCTGACACTCCAATTTGTACCGTTTAAAAGACCTGATCCTTCTTTCTTCAGAGAGTGCGTGAAAGTTATAGTGGCGTCTTCGTCTACGGCGATGGTTTTACGAGCTGCGGCGCCTTGATTATTCTCGCTGCTCCAGCTGGTCTCGGTTCTTGATCCTCCAGCTACTGAGGCGGTGGACTTTGCCGCGTAGGCAGCAGATTCTGGGGAATAACAAAAATATTCTTTATTAAAATCATCAAATGCTTTTGGCCATTCTATTTCACTCTTTCCTTCTCGTTCGCGCATATTTTCAGATGCTCTTTCATAAGCATCCTTTACTTCGGATTCCGTTCCTAATCTACCTCCATCGATGCCACCGTATCCACCCTTGGTCCTGCTATATCCTATTACTTCGGCGCTTGTTACGTAATGTGCATTTCTGGCTTTTGCCTGTTTATGAGTTACTTTTGACACTTGAAAGCCATCAAAAATCACTTTGCCGTTGCCATTAACGCTAAAAGATTCAAAACCATGGAACCAAAAACCACCTACGTCTCCACAGTCTGAGATAGCGGTAGTTGGTGGAGTCTGAGAATTGCTTCCCCCAGTTCCCTTATAGCCTTTGAAGGTAACTGCTTGGTTGGTAGTATAATAACGCCAGCTAACTCCGCCGCGTTTTCCTCCACCTTCATTAAAGCAGGCTATATAAGAGAGATTGTTGCCTTGTTCGCATTGATTATAAGTTGAGCCACCGTCGCCACCGTTTGCCCCTTTAGCAAAAACACTGTTGCCTATAAAGATTGTGGTTATAGCTATGGCCCCGATAACAGCACAAATACTTATAATTCTTTTAATTCTCATCTTGGGGCCCTCCTTCCTCAGCGCCTGATAAATCTTGAATTACTGAATAGTAAAAATCGGCCATTTTTTCATTGCCTTCTTTGGTATATAAATTGTAGGCGGCTACAGCATAAAGATATGTTTGCTCATCTGTTGGGTCTGGTATGACGGCAAATGCCATAAGTTTTTTTGCTTCCGTATAATCTTCTTTGTCGGTAAGATAACGGATCTGGGCAATGAGAAGCGCAAATTTTTTATTAGGGTCGGTTTCTTGATCGTAAAGCTCTTCAAAATGCGTAATGGTGTCTGTATAGGGAGTTTCCGAATCAGAATCTTGCATTTCTTTGAGATAGCTATCAATTTCGTCTTCAGTACTAAGTATCTCTTCGCTCCATTCTGCTGTATTCTTCTCTTTTGGCTGAGTAAGGATAGGAATGATTTTAATAGCAGCGACTACTGCTACAGCAGCTAATACTATAGCGCAAAGAATGATGAGAATCTTCTTTTTGTGTTTATGAAACCACTCAGAAAGTTTCTGTTTTGCGGTTTTTTCTTTAAGTTTGACAAAATATTCTTTTTTTTGGCCAGCTTTGGTTTTAGCCATGATATCTTTGCTATCGAAAGCTATATCTTCACTTCCGCCGACACCCTTATTAGCACTACCCATATGCATTTTATTATTGCATATGGTTTTGCAAAGCACAAGCTAAATATTGTTTAAATCCCGAATAAAAATTTCATCCATTGAGCAATGTTGCTTGGGGTTTGTCGGGAAGAAAGATCTGCGTTCTTATGCTTATTTTTAGCATAATCGGAGTTGGCTGGAAGGTAAACTAAATTTTCGCCGGGCAGTTTTTTGTTTTGAAAATGGCGAGCAGCTAGCTCTTGGTATTCTTCGGATTTATAGTATTCGTTTTCGAGTTCCATTGTTTCGACTTCGACTTGGAGAAGAGCGCGATTCCTGTCGGCGGTAGCAACGCGGTTTGCTAACTCCCAGTTTCTAGACATGGCTGTGACAGAATAAAATGTGAATAATAGAGACAACGCAACGGCAGCAAAAAGAATAATGTTATCTGCGATGAGATACTCATGTTTTATTTTGAACAAAAAGCGGCGAACACTAGTTTTTATTTTGTTCATGGTTAAAATTATAGCAGATTTTGGCCTCGTAGAGAACGGTTGGCACGGCTGGTGGTGGAGTGAAATCGGTTGGCTTTAGTGGATAGCGAATTTTGGTTTGGTATTTTTGATTGATTTCGTGGCCAAGCTTGGAAGTGTAGTGACGATCGGTGCGAATTAGCTTAAGTGCAAGTTGTTTTTGGAGAATGAGATAGATGGCTTCAGGTGGATTCTCGGATTCGATGAGTTTATGAAGAATTGCGGAGCTTAAATGAAACGGAGGGTTAGCAAAAACTTTATAATTCTCTTTTGGAAGTTCCATTTCGAGAAAATCTTCGGAGATGATTTTGATATTCTCCTTGTCTTTGGTGTTTTCTTTAAGTTTTTTAATAGTGTCTTGATCTGGTTCGATGGCCCAAACTTCACGACAACGTTTGGAAAGAGCGGTGGTGATTACACCAGAACCAGCACCAATGTCTAAAACGAGGTCACGTTTCTTGATATTGGAATGGCCAATCAGCATCAAGGCAAGCCTAGGGCTACGAAGAAAGTGCTGAGAAAGATTGGCTTTTCGCATATTAAATTTCTAGTGGTTTAGCATCGCCGGTGGTGAAATCTTTGAGCATAAAATTGCCAGTTTTTACTTCATCATCACCAATAACAATACCGGCATCAGCGATATTTGCAGCGTGTTTCATGAGATCTCCGAGCTTTTTATCGGCAAGAATAACGTCGACCGTTTTGTTGGTTTCGCGAAGCTTGGCGGCGAGTTCGTAGGCTTTGGCGCGAGAGTCTTCGCCGAGCGGAATAATGGCAATATCAATTGGTTTTACTGTATTTTCATCAATCAATTGATTTTCTCGTAAAACATAGAAGAGGCGAGAAAGACCAATTGATGCGCCAACACCTGGGAACTTTTGATCGGTATAGTTGCTGGCGAGATTGTCGTAACGTCCGCCGCTACCAATTGAACCGACAGCTGGATAATCTGGCAAGATAGTTTCAAAAACCGTACCAGTATAATAGTCCAGGCCGCGAACGATTTTTAGGTCGATTTCTACAGAGTCAGCAATGCCAAGTTTTTGTAGTTCTAAATAAACTGTCTTTAGTTCTTCTAGACCTTCGTTCTCAAAACCAAGTGATTTGATGATTTCGTAGTCGCCATGCGTGTCAATGAGTGTTGTAATTTTTACAACGTTTTCCTCAGAGAGGCCAGCTTCTTTGAGCGCGGAAATGGTTTTTTCGGCTGGGACCTTTTCGGAGTGGTCGATGATATCATAAATATCGGCTGATTTGTCTGATAGCCCTAACGATTCTAAAACTCCGTTTAGATATTTGCGATTGTTGATGCGGATTCTAATTGGTACTTTTACGAAAGAGCGGAGCGCTTCATAAAATGTATAAATTACCTGCGCATCGTAAGTAATAGGCAAATTATTGCGGCCAATAACATCGACGTCGCATTGATAAAACTCGCGGAAACGACCTTTTTGGGAGCGTTCACCACGGAAATTTCTGCCAATTTGAGTTACGCGAAATGGGAAGTTCAAGTTACTTTCATGTTCGACTACATAACGAGCAAGCGGAACGGTGTGGTCAAAACGCAACGCTTCGGTGGAAGCTTCGGCGGATTCTTCAGTTTTGATTACGCGATAAATCTGTTTTTCAGTGTCGCCACCAGCTTTAGCAAAAAGAATTTCGTTGCGATCGATAGTTGGAGTTTCGATGTGTTGAAAACCATGAGCATGATATACCCTGCCAATTTTAGCTTTTATTTGATCAAAAATGGCCTGCGTGGAAGGTAAAAATTCCTGCATGCCGGATATTGGAGAGGTATTAAATTTTTTCATAAATATATTATACCATTTCTACCACTAAAAAATCGGCCAAAATGCCGATTAAAATACGTTCTGGTAAGTTTGCCTCGCGCGCATTCGCGCACGAGTTTGCCTTTCCATAAACAATCCACAGGATTGTTTATGGTGGGGGCGGTTGGGTTCGAACCAACGACCAATCGGTTATGAGCCGACTGCTCTAACCCCTGAGCTACGCCCCCGACCTTTTGTAATTATATCACATATACTGCGGGAGTGTGACAAATAACAGAGTCATAACAGTTGGCATAGTAATAATAGACATAAGTGTAGAAATAACAACAATCTGGCTGGATTCGGCAACGTCGCCACCGTATTTTTCGGCAAAGAGGGCAAGCGAGGTGGCAGTTGGAAGAGCTTGAATCAAGGTACAAATTAAGACAACCTCATCTGGGAAATTAAAGAGAACTTTTGTAACTAAGAAGGTAATAATAGGTGCAAAAACTAATTGGATGACGGCAACAATAAAGAGGCGCCATTTTTTGAAAATGTGCTTGAGCTTGGCGGTTGATAGCATATACCCAATGCAAAAAAGCGAGAGTGGAGTGGTGGCACCGGCAACATATTTAACTGAATCATGCAGAATCGGAACGGTTTGTTCGACGTTAACGTGACATAGGAAAAGAATCATTCCGGCGACTACGGCTAAGATATTAGGATTTATAATTGTTTTTAAGAAAAACTTGGCATTGATTTTACGTTCGAACAACCAAACTCCATAAGAAAAGAGTGCTATGTTAAAAGCAATGATAAACCCGCAGTATGGAACAATACCGCGCTCGCCAAAAGCCATATGAATTAATGGATAGCCGAGAAAAGTAGCATTATTAAAATCAAAAGAAAACTGGGCTTCATAAGTGAGCTCGCCTGGGAAAAACTTTTTATTGTAAACAATCCTCGCGGCAATAATCACTAGAAGCATAGTGACCACACCGCCGGTAAGACCCATAAAGAAGAGCCCGGAAAATTCATCGGAATATTCCCCTGGGAAAGCATTAAAGAGAGATGCTGGCATCAATACCATCAAGAGTAAGTTAACAAGTTTTTTATTAGTAGCTTTATCAATCCACTTAATCTTGCCCAGAAATAGACCGAAGGCAATAATAATTGCTATTACAACAAGGCTAGTATAAAACTTGCTAAAATCTATATTATCCATAAGCTTAATTATACACTAAAAATAAAATCTCGCCCGTTAGGGCGAGATTTATCACCTAAATAAACTGTACGCGCAATTATTTTTTCTTGAGGGTCAAGAAACCATTGCGTGGGTTTTCGTTAACAACACGGTCTGCTGGAAGGTCGCATGGAGTACCTTTGCCGCCGTTTTCAGTCTTGGTGAAGAAATAAATTGTTTGTGGTTGGCCACCGCGAAGGGTAACTTCTGATTTGTGCAAGAAATAGTCGACGCCTTTGCTGTTGGTATGTTTGTAAGCCATTTAGCTT
>JAEEKR010000009.1 GCA_016282495.1 Candidatus Saccharimonadota bacterium | reverse complement strand
TCACTGTACGTTGGGTAGGTGGTACATTGACCAACGTCGAAACCGTTAACCGCCAAATCAAAAAACTAAAAGATTTAGAGCGCCGCATGGAATCCGGTGAACTAGAATCTCGCTATTCTAAGCTCGAAGTCCAACGCTATCAAGAAGAAATCGATCTGTTAAACGAACGCTACGGTGGCATCAAAGAGATGTCCGAGCAACCAGCTGCTGTCATTGTAACCGATGCTATTCAAGACAAGAATGCCATCAAAGAAGCCAATGCTCTTCGCATTCCAGTCTTTGCTATCACCGACACCAACGTCGATCCAACCGGCATCGACTACGTCATTCCGGCAAACGACGACGCAATCAAAGCTACCAGCTTAATCTTGGATTACTTCAAAGAAGCAATCAAAGAAGGTAAAAAATAATTAGGAGGCAATATGGCAGATATTTCAATCGAACAAATTAAAAAACTTAAAGAGTTATCCGGCGTTGGTCTTACCGATGCTAAAAACGCACTTGTCGAAGCCAAAGGTGATTTCGACAAAGCTCTCGAGGCAATGCGTAAAAAAGGCCTTACCAAAGCTGAAAAACGCGGCGACCGCGAAACTCGTGAAGGCCTCATCGACTCTTACGTTCACGACGGCCGCATCGGCGCCATCGTCGAAGTAAACTGCGAAACTTCTTTCGTCGCTAAAACCGAAGAGTTCAAAGATCTCGCTCACAAAATGGCTATGCAAGTCGCTTCTATGAACCCTCTTTATGTTTCCGAAGCTGACATCCCAAAGAAAGTTAAAGATGCAAAAATGAAAGAGCTCGAAGAAAACTTCAAAGGCCCAGAAAAAATGAAAGCTCAAATCTTGGAAGGTCAAGCCAAAAAAGCTTTCGCCGACAAGGTTCTACTTGCTCAACCATACATTTTGGACGACACTAAAACCGTCGAGCAATTCATCAAAGATTACATTGCTAAAACCGGTGAAAACATCACCATTCGCCAATTCAAACGTATTGAACTCGGCGTCACAGAGTAATCTTAGAGTCAAAGAAGCCCCAAAAGGGGCTTTTTTGTATACCAAAAAAACTAAAACTGATATAATTAAAAAAAGGAGTAAAAATGGAAGATATAACACCAATTATAATAATGATCGCTATTTTTGTATTGCTCTGCGTAATACGTATTACCGTCATCAACCAATACGAACGCGGTGTAGTACTATTTATGGGAAAATATTCCAAAACTTTCAAGCCAGGCATTCATCTTATTGCCCCAATATTTCAAAAAGTTCTTAAAGTCGATATCCGCACCCAAACTTGCGACATTCCACCACAAGAAGTCATTACTAAAGACAACGTCACCGTCAAAGTCGACGCCGTTGTTTACATGCGCGTGCTAAATCCAGACAAAGCCGTACTCGAAATTGCTAATTTCCGTGCCGCCACATCCAACTTCGCCGCCGCCGCACTTCGCGATGTTACTGGTAACTTCGAACTCGACGAACTTCTTGGCAAACGCGACGAAATCGCCAATCAGCTCAAACAGATCGTTGATACCCAAACTGATAAATGGGGAATCGACATCGAATCAGTCCGCTTACAAAACATTGAGCTCCCAAGCGACATGAAGCGCGCCATGGCAAAGCAAGCCGAAGCTGAACGCGAACGCCGCGCCGCCATTATTTCCGCCGAAGGTGAAAAATCCGCTGCTAAAGCTGTCGCCGATGCCGCCGCTATGCTTAACAAAATCCCAGGCGGCATGAACATCCGCACCCTCCAGACTCTAGAGAAAATCTCCACCGACCCATCACAAAAAACCGTTATTTTGCTCCCAAGCGAATTAATCTCAAAAGTCACTAAAAAATAGAAAGGAACAATATGTTTGATAGCAAAGAATATAAAACCGCTATGGAAGCCGTTATTGAACGCTTCAAAGAATCAATGAAAAAAGTTCGCACTGGCCGCGCTCATCCAGACATGCTCGCCAGCGTTAAAGTCGAAGCTTACGGCCAATGGATGCCACTAAACCAAGTCGCCAACGTTGTCGCAGCCGACGGTACGCTTCTTAACGTCACTCCATTCGACCCATCCAACATCCAAAACATTTCCGCCGCCATCAGAAACGATTCTACCCTAGGGCTCAATCCTTCCGATGACGGTCATATCATCCGCGTGCCAATCCCACCACTCACCGAAGAGCGCCGTAAAGAAATCGTCAAAACTGCCAGCAGCGAAGTCGAAAACTCCAAAATCGCCATCAGAAATATCCGAGAGGATGCTAGAAAAGAAATCAAATCAGCTGAGCTTCCAGAAGACGTTAGAAAACGCGCCGAAAAGGAAATCGACGACCTTACCAAAGAGTATAGCGATAAGATTGATGCTGAATTCAAACTAAAAGAAGCCGAGATTATGAAAATCTAATCACGGCCCTATATCTCCATTATATCACATAATCAAGGATTTGTCAATGTCTACTCAAAATACCCCTGTTCATATTGGCTTCATCGTCGATGGCAACCGCCGTTGGGCCAGAGAAAGGAACCTCCCAACTCTAGAAGGCCACAAAAAAGGCTTTTCAGAGATCGAAGTCATCGCTGAAAAAGTTTTCAACTTTGGTGTAAAATTCGCCAGTTTCTACGTTTTTAGCACCGAAAACTGGAATCGCAGCAAGGAAGAAGTCTCATATTTAATGCAGCTCATGCGCGCCGGTATTGGTCGTTTATCCAAGAAAATGCTTAAAAACAACATCAAATGTTTAGTCCTAGGTAGCGAAAAAAACGTTCCCGAAGATTTACTAAAAAGCATCCGCGAAGCTGAAAATCTAACCAAAGATTGTACTGGCGGCACTGCTTGTTTCTGCTTTAATTACGGCGGCCAACAAGAAATCGTCGACGCCGCAAACAAAGCCGCCAAAGAAGGCGAAATCACTATCGATAGTTTGTCAAACAATCTCTACCAGCCAGAAGTCCCACCAGTGGACTTAATTGTTCGCACTTCCGGTGAAGAGCGTATCTCGGGTTTTATGCTTTGGCGCGCCGCCTATTCTGAATTTATCTTCCTCAAAAAATACTGGCCAGACATCACCCCGTCAGACATTGATGATGTACTAAAAGAATATCAAAGTCGACAACGTCGTTTCGGTAAATAATCGCTTGTGCTATAATAGTCATCATGTGGGAAGGAATTCTAAGTTTTATCACTAATTATTTACCAGGCATCTTAATTGGCCTTCTAATTTTGATGTTTTTAGTGGTTGCACACGAGTTCGGCCATTTTATTCTTGCAAGAAGAAATGGTGTTAAAGTCAATGAATTTGGCATCGGTTTCCCGCCACGCGCTATCGCCTGGCAAAAAGGAAAAGACGGCAAATGGCATAAACTACCAAAATCCAAATGGCCAAAGCCAAACGAAACGCCAAAATCCTTAATTTTGAGTCTTAACTGGCTACCAATCGGTGGCTTCTGCGCTATGGATGGTGAATCCGACGCCGACACTAAAAAGGGCACTTTCGGCGCTGCCAGTTTCAAATCCAAAACTAAGATTCTTTTCGGCGGCGTAATGATGAATTGGATCGTCGCATTCATCATTCTAACAGTCCTAGCATTTATCGGTATGCCACAATTCATGGAAAACCAATTCAATCTCGAAGGGGAATCTCACACAGTCGCAATCGTATCGACTATAGCTAAAGATACTCCAGCTGAAAAAGTTGGGATTGAAGAAAATGATATTATCGTAAAAATCAATGACGAAGAAATTCACAAAGCAGAAGATATCACCGCTATCAACAACAAATACCCAGGAGAAAAAGTTAAATACGAAATACTTCGAGATGGTAAAACAATCATCTTAGAACCTACTTTAAACAAGGCAGATGCAAAGTACAAAATTGGCATATCAACGATGACAGGAGTTGAGCCAGAAACCATACGTTCAACTTGGTCTGCGCCAATCGTTGGAGCCGTTACTACCATCCAATTCACTGGTGAAACCTTCAAGGGGTTAGGTACGTTAGTAGGGAATCTGTTTTATGGTGCCTTCAGCCAATTTAGTTTCGACGGCTCAGTACGCGAAGAAGGTCGTGAGACAATCGGCGATATTGGGAATCAAGTTACCGGACCAGTTGGCATCATAGGCCAAATCTTCCCAAGTTTCGTAAACTCAGGTTTTACATATACCGCGCTCATAGCAGCCGTAATCTCAATATCACTCGCATGTATGAACGTGTTACCAATCCCAGCTCTTGATGGCGGACGCTGGTTCTTGATACTAATCTATAAATTAAGAAAGAAAAAACTAACCAAAGAAACTGAAGAAAAAATCGTCAGCCGTGCTTTCCTAGTACTCATCCTTCTAATGTTAATCATTACCATCCTTGATATAACTAAATTTTTCTAAGTTAAAATGAAACCAATAAAGAAAAATTCCAAAAAAACAGCCCCCAAGAAAAAACACTCTATCCTATCAACCAATTTAGAATTAAAATTTCTCTTTATCGCCACAATTGCTCACATCGCATCTCGCGTAATAATCTATATCTTTTCTAAAAACATTAACCCATTTGTGAGTATCGCTGAAACTTTGATCCCAGTTTTATTGCTTTGGTTTTCATTCCGTTTTAGACATTTAAAAATCCTTAGATATCCTACCTGGATTTTTATATCATATTGTTTTACTCAATTCGTCATTACACTAATCAACACTGCCTTTCGAGACTACATTTCTACCAACATCTACATTTCAATTATCTCCGTTGTTTTCTTTGCATTATTTTTCGCCGTTGTTCTATTCGTCCCTAATATGATTCTTAAAAAACCCTTGATAGACCGAGATAAAATCGGCTTCAAAGGATTGCCTACTTGGACTGATATCGCATTGGCTTTAATTGGCTTCGTTTTTTATATTCTACTTTCGGCAATACTTAGCAAGATATTCGAATTGTTCCCATTTTTCGATGCAGTCCAAAAACAAGAAACCGTTTATGACCCAAATTTCTTATTTACGACTATAGATCGTCTTATTGCACTTATTACTATTGCCGTCATTCCGCCTATCGTAGAAGAAATTGTTTTTCGCGGATGGCTTTACCTTAAACTACGTCAAAATATCAAAAAGTTCTCTATACTTATCTCAATCATAATTACTTCGATATTATTCGGTTTTATACACGGTCAATGGAATGTTGGAGTTGGCGTTTTCGCCATGAGTGTCATTTCGTGTTTAATTCGTGAGCTAACGGGCACCATATACGGTAGCATTCTTCTTCACATGATCGCTAATTTTGTCGCCTTTTATTTGGTTTTTATTTTACAAATTTAACGTGCTATAATTAACCCATGAAATTATCTCAATCATTTGTCAAAACTTTACGTACCGCACCAAAAGACGAATTAGCAAAAAGCGCCCAATTTTTAATTCGAGCTGGCTACGTTCATAAAGAAATGGCCGGAGTTTATGATTATCTTCCACTTGGTCTTATGGTTATAGAAAACCTCAAACAAATCATTCGAGAAGAACTTAATCGCATTGGCGGTCAAGAACTTTCAATGACTACCTTGCAAAATCCAGAACCTTGGAAAGCCACTGATCGTTGGGATGATCAAAAAATGGACGTTTGGTTCAAAACAAATCTCGCTGCCGGTGGTGAACTCGGTCTTGCCCCAACTCACGAAGAGCCAGTTACTAACATGCTCAAAGACTATATCTCAAGTTATAAAGATTTACCATTTTCCGTTTATCAATTTCAGACTAAATTCAGAAATGAGCTCCGCGCTAAAAGCGGTATTCTGCGCACTCGTGAATTCTTAATGAAAGACTTATATAGTTTTGCCGCTGACGAAGAAACTCACGAAAAATTCTACCATCAAGCCGAAGAAGCCTACGCCAAAATTTTCGAACGTGTTGGGCTCGGCGATTGCACATACAAGGCTTTCGCCTCTGGCGGTGTATTCTCAAAATACTCTCACGAGTATCAGACCATTATCCCAGTTGGCGAAGATACGATTTGGTTTAATCAAGACAAGAGCATCGTACTAAACGAAGAAGTCTTGAACGACGAAGTTCTTGCCGAATTTAACGTCAAAAGAGAAGATTTAGAATCCGCCAAAGCTTGCGAAGTGGGTAATATTTTCACTTTGAAGACCAAGTATTCCGAGCCTCTAAAACTAGAGTTCAACGACAAAGACGGCTCCAGAAAAACCGTTCTTATGGGCTGCTATGGTATTGGTGTCTCTCGCCTAATGGGCGTAATTGCCGAAAAATTCGCCGACGACAAAGGTCTAATCTGGCCAGAAAATATCGCTCCATTCAAATATTACCTCATCGGTATTGGCGAAGCCGGCGAAAAACTAGCAAACGATCTTTATACTGGCCACGAAAACAGTATTCTCTATGACGATCGCGACGCAAGACCAGGCGAAAAATTCGCCGACAGCGAGCTTATGGGTATCCCATATCGCATAGTCATTAGTGACAAAACTCTAGCCGAAAACAAAGTCGAATTATCAAACCGCCAGACCGGCGAAACAAAACTATTGACAATCGACGAGCTCGCCAGTAAACTTATCTAAGCATATAAAAAAGGGTACACCCATGATTAACAAAAGTATTAATCTTACCGCTGCTGGTAAAAAAGAGCTGGAAGAAGAACTGGAGAGTCTCATCGCAAAACGTCCTGCCATCGCAGAGCGTCTCGCTACTGCCCGCGCTTTTGGTGATTTATCCGAGAACCAGGAATATACCGATGCCAGAAGCGAACAAAAAACCATCGAAAACCGCATTCTAGAAATTCAAGATATTCTAAAAAACGCCAAAACCATCAAAAACGTCAAGCACAGCAAAGTCGCAGTCGGCTCTACTGTTACCGTTAAAGCTGGTGGCAAAAACTTCACTTATTCTATCGTTAGTCCAGTTGAAGCAAACCCATTAGAGGGTAAAATTTCTAATGAATCCCCAATTGGCAAAGCCATCTTTGGTCTAAAACAAGGCGAAACCACAGACTTCAACGGCAAAAAATACGAAATTATCAGTATCGAATAGTCACTTTTAGCAACTGTCTTTTTATGTTATAATACAAGTCATGGTTCAACTAAAAGATTATCGTGACGAAAGATTAAAAAAATTAGAAGAAATTAAAGCTGCTGGCATCGATCCATATCCTGCCAAATCTTTTCGCAGTGTTAAAATTTCTGAAATTATTGACAATTTTGAAGAAAAGAAAGGCACAGAAGTTACCGTTGCTGGGCGCATTGTCGCCATTCGTTCTTTTGGTAAAATTGCCTTTATTAAAATTCGCGATTATTTCGGCGAAATCCAAATCTTTATGAAAGACGAAGGAAAACCAACCGAATTCTTTAACATTAAAAAGATTAATCTTTTAGACACCGGTGACTTTATCGAAGCTAAGGGAGTTGTTGACAAAACCCAAACCGGCGAAATATCCGTTTTTGCAAACTCGGTCAAACTTCTTACTAAATCTCTTCGCCCACTCCCAGAAAAATTCACCAATAAAGAAGAGCGCTACCGCCGTCGTTACGTTGACATGAACGTCAATCCAGAAGTCCGTGAACGCATGGTTCGTCGTTCTAAATTCTGGCAAGCTACCCGCAAGTTTATGATCGACCACGGTTTCATCGAAATCAACATCCCAGTATTAGAGCACACCACTGGCGGTGCCGATGCTAACCCATTTGTCACTCACATGGACGCTCTAGACGAAGACCTCTATCTTCGCATCTCCCACGAGCTGCCACTAAAACGTCTCATCGGCGCAGGTTTTGAAAAAGTATTTGATATTGGTCCACGTTTTCGCAATGAAGGCGTCGACGACGAACATCTCCCAGAACACATCGCCTTTGAATCTTACGCCGCCTACGAAGATTACGAAGACGGCATGAACTTCTATGAAGAAATGATCAAATATGTTGCCAAAGAAACCTGGGGTACACTCGAGTTCCACGTTGGTGGTTTTGATATTAACCTCGACCAAAAATGGCCACGCATCAAATATGCCGATCTTCTAAAAGAAAAATTCAACGTCGATGTGTTTAACCCAGATCGCGCTGAAATGCTTAATATTCTTAAAGAAAATGGTGTTGATACTGATGCTCTAAAAAATGCTTCCGACGCCCGCCTCATCGACCATATCTGGAAACTCATTCGCAAAACTTCCGCTGGCCCATACTGGTTAGTTGAAGAGCCAACCGCCCTCAGTCCTCTTGCTAAAGTCGATCCAGAAAACCCAACCGTCACCCAGAGATTCCATCCAATTATCGCCGGAACCGAAATGGGGAACGGCTTCTCCGAGCTAAACGATCCGCTCGATCAGCTCGAACGCTTCAAAGAACAACAAGCTGCCCGCGATGCCGGCGACGAAGAAGCACAAATGCTAGACATGGATTTTGTGGAAATGCTCGAATATGGCATGCCTCCAACCTGTGGCTGGGGTAACAGCGAGAGAAATTTCTGGCTCCTAGAAGGTGTCTCTGGCCGCGAAGGTGTCCCATTCCCAATCATCAAACGAAATAGTCAAGAATAGCAAAAAAATGAAAGAGCGAGCCATCTGGCCCGCTCAAATCTTAATTTGTGTCGGTATAAAACGCGAGCTCCTCACCATCTTCTCTGATGATTCTTAGAGTCTTACAGAAACGACAAAGCATGTAAGCTACGTCTCTGAATGTTAGCGGTTTCATCAAACCATCGTGATTCACAGTCAGGTTCAAATCGACTTTGTAGAGAATTCTCCCTCTAATAACATTCTTGTCTGTTTCCACTGTTACGTCTTCCGACTCAAAAAAAGCCTTTACGAGATTTTCAAACCTCTCCTCTCTTGATACGCTTTCGTATTCTCCAGGTTCGAACAATTCGTAAGCCTCTATCACCGTAGTCATTTACCCACCTCCTACTCAGTGATGGGTTTTATAGTAACATATATGATGCATCAGGTCAACGCTACGCTTTTTTGAACAAAAGTGTTATGATATAAACATGAGCAATAAAGTTATGATCGTGGGCACTGGCAATGTTGGAGCCAGCATAGCTTACTCAATGATAAACCAACGTACAGCAGTTAATGAATTAATTCTAACCGACATTAATGCCGAGGATGCCGTAGGCGAAGCACTAGATTTAAACGATGCTTTGGCCGTCGCACCAAGCTTCATGAAAATTACTGCCGGCGACTATTCCGATGCTAAAGATTGCGACATAATTATCATCACGGCAGGTGCACCACAGAAACCGGGCGAAACTCGCATGGATCTTCTAAACAAAAATGCCAAAATCTTCAAAGAAATGATCGGAAAAATTATGGAATCTGGTTTTTCAGGCATTTTTATCGTAGTTACCAATCCTATGGATGTTATGACTTATCTCACCTGGAAATATTCCGGACTACCATCTGAAAGAGTCATTGGGAGCGGCACAGTCCTAGACTCTGCACGATTAAGGCGTAGAGTAGCAGAATACCTACACATCCATCCAAAATCCGTTCATGCTTACCAGGTTGGCGAACATGGAGACACTGAATTTGCGCTATGGTCAAGCGCAGATGTTGGCGGTCAAGATTTAAAAACCATGCTACAACCTAGCGTCTTAGGAGAAATAGAAGATTACGCCAGAAATGAGGCATATTCCATCATAGAGAAAAAAGGAGCAACATATTACGGCATCGGTGCATGTACAGTTCATATTGTTAACTGTATCCTTGGCGACGAAAAACGCGTTTTGCCAATCTCATCATATGATGACTACGCTGGAGTATATAACGGCTTTCCGACAATTATTGGTCGAAAAGGTGTCATAAGAAGAATCGAAATCAAAATGAGCGAACTTGAAGGAATCAAATTCCAAAAATCTGTAAACGCTCTCAAGAAAGCTATAGAATCAGTTGAGGATCTATAAAAAATGGGCCGAAATGGCCCTATCTTTTCATTATAGCACACTTACACTATTTTGTCAAGAACTTCTCTGTTAAATCATATAATTTCTGAATGTGGTTCTCAAGGAAATAATAGTGTTTTACGTAAGCTACAGACAGCACAATAAGAAGCAAATCTAGCACATAAAGTGGTATTAGGAAATACCAGCATTCTGTTGGAGTAACGAAAGAAAGAATACAAGATAAGACGATCGTTACCAGAGTAATAGCAATAAAGAATAGCATTATTAGAAGGTGGACTAATCTCTCATGTTGAAAATCGGCCACCATCTCACGATGATATTGCCATAAATTTTTAGATTTAGTCTTTTTTTCGAGCTGCTCGTTTATGAACTTCTCATATTTACGAATTCTGTTTTCCATGAGATAATTATAGCATGTTAGACATTAATTTTATCCGCGAAAACCAAAAGAAAGTTGCCGATTCTGCCCGCGAAAAAGGCTACGATGTCGACATCAATCACATCATTCATCTCGATAATCAGAGAAGAACTCTTCTTCAAGATGTCGAAGAAAAACGCCGTCGCCGCAACGAAATCGCCAACAAGATGAAAGGCGGAAAACCTTCCCCTGAACTTATTAAAGAAGGAAAAGATTTAAAAACCGAGCTTTCAAGCAAAGAAACCGAACTATCAGAACTTGAAAAAACTCTGAAAGCGGATATCGCTAAAATCCCAAACATCATTTTCGACGACGTCCCACTAGGCGGAGAAGAATGCAGCAAAGAAGTCAAAGCCTGGGGCGAAAAGAAAAAAGAGGGTATTGATCACCTTGATTTTGCTACCTCAAGAGATTGGCTCGATTTTGAACGCGGTGCCAAAGTTGCCGGTGCAAAGTTCTACTATCTTAAAGGCGACCTCGCACTTCTAGAAAACGCGCTTTATCAATACGGTTTATCAAAAGTCCTAGAACACGGTTTTACCTTCATGACCGTCCCAGATATGGTCTCGTCCAAAATCTTAGAGGGCTGCGGTTTTAATCCTCGTACTTCTGACCAATCCGACGAATACTACATCGAGGGCGAAGACCTCGCCATGATCGCCACCGCTGAGATGCCACTTACTGGCTACCACATGGACGAAATTATCGACGAAGACAAACTCCCTCTTTTCTATGCTGGCTATTCCGCCTGCTTTAGAAAAGAGGCTGGCACCTACGGCAAATATACCCGTGGTCTCTTCCGCGTACATCAATTTAATAAACTAGAAATGTATGCTTTCTGTCTCCCAGAACAGTCCAAAGAAATCCACGAAAAAATCCTCGCCATAGAAGAAGACATCTGGCAAGGCCTAGAAATTCCATATCACATCATCAACATCGCCGCTGGCGATCTTGGCAGCCCTGCCGCCAAAAAATACGATATGGAATATTGGTCCCCAGTTAATCAAAAATACCAAGAAATCACCAGCTGTTCTAACTGCACCGATTTCCAAGCTCGCGCTGTAAACTGCCGCGTCCGCCGCAAAGACGGCACTATCGAATTTGTCCACACTTTGAACGGCACCGCCATTCCTTTGGCTCGCGCCCTTGTGGTAATCCTAGAAAACTACGCCCAAAAAGATGGCAAATTAAAAGTTCCAAAAGTTTTACGCCCATATCTAAATAACAGAGAGGAGATATAATGATTAACAAAATCGAAATCACTGGTAGCAACTATAAACTCAGTGAAAATTTCCAAAAATATGCCACCAAACGCATCGGCAAACTCGATCGCTATCTACCAAAAGGCAGTAAAAAAGACGTTGTCGCTAAAGTTGTCGTCACCGAAGTAAATCGCGAGCACGGCAACAAATACGAAATCTCCGCTGCTATGGAAATCGTCGGCGGCAAAGTTATCGCCTCAAAAGACGAATGTTCCAACATTTTCGCCGGCATCGACATCATCGAAGCCAAGCTTATGGGCCAAATTCGCCGCTACAAACTTGAATCCACCCCACATCTCTCTAAAAAAGGTCTGAAAAACCTATTCATTAAGAGAAAATAATGTGATAAACTGGGGGGAGAAAAATAATTCTGAGAAGGTGTAGATATTTATGACTAAAAAATCAGCTGCTGTAAGTAAAAAATCCAGCAAACCAGAAAAAACCAAAAAAACCGTTAAGGCAGAAAAGGCACCAAAAGCGCCAAAAGTTCATAAAAGCAAAAAAAATAAGAAACCAACCGACAAGCTCGCCGATCGCACCGCGATGACCAAGTTTTTGCAGGGTATATTTGGCGATGCTCAGAAAAAAATTCTCAAGCGTCTTTACAAAAGAGTTCTAGAAATCAATAAGCTCGAACCAAAGTATCAGGGGATGTCCAAAAAAGAATTGGCCGAACAAACAGAAATTTTAAAGAAAAAACTTGCCAAACTTACCAAACAAGCTCAAGCAGAAGAAGCCAAGCAAGAGATTGCTGAAAAAGGGAAAAAGAAGAAATCTAAGAAAGCTAAAAAAGGCAAAAAGGCTGCTCCAGCAAATTCTGAGATGAAGGCTCTAAATGCCATCCTACCAGACGCTTTTGCTCTTGTCCGCGAAGCTTCAAATCGCATCCTCAAGATGCGTCCATACGACGTGCAGCTCGTTGGCGGTATCGCGCTTCACGAAGGCAACGTTGCTGAAATGAAAACCGGTGAAGGTAAAACATTGGTTGCCCTTCTCCCAGCTTATCTCAACGCGCTCACTGGCCGTGGTGTTCATATCGTCACCGTTAACGATTATCTCGCTCAACGTGACGCCGGCTGGAACGGTCCAGTCTATGACTTTCTCGGTCTATCCGTAGGTGTAATTATCAATAATGCTTCTTTCGTTTACGATAAAGATTACATCAACGACAAACACGACGACGAACGCTTCCTTCACTTAAAACCAGCCACCAGAAAAGAAGCCTACAACGCCGATGTCACTTATGGCACCAACAACGAATTTGGCTTCGACTATCTCCGCGACAACATGACCTCCGAGGTCCAATATCTCCGCCAACGCGAACTCAACTTCGCCATCGTCGATGAGGTCGACTCCATCTTGATCGATGAAGCCAGAACCCCACTCATCATTTCCGCTCCTGCTGGCGACAACCCAGACGCCTACTATCAATTCGCTAAAATCGCAGCGCGCTTAAACGAAGACGATTACGTCCTCGACGAGAAACGCCGCTCCGTTACACTCACCGATAAAGGCGTCGAAAAAGTCCAGAAACTCCTCGGTATCGACACTCTTTATTCTACTAAAAACACTCGTCTTGTTTACCACATGGAACAAGCTCTTCGCGCCGAAGTTCTCTTCAAACGCGATAAAGATTACGTCGTTACTAACTCCGGCGAAGTCATCATCGTCGACGAGCACACCGGCCGTTTAATGCAGGGCCGCCGCTATAACGAAGGTCTTCACCAAGCCATCGAAGCCAAAGAAGGCGTCAACGTCAAACAAGAATCCATGACTCTCGCTACTATTTCGTTCCAGAATTTCTTCCGCCTTTACAACAAGCTTTCCGGTATGACCGGTACCGCTTTCACCGAAGCTGAAGAGTTCCAACAAATCTATGCACTAGACGTCATCCAAATTCCACCAAACAAGCCGATCACTCGTGTCGATAAAGACGATTTGATTTTCAGCACCAAAGCTGGCAAGCTCAAAGCCATTGCTGCCGAAATCAAAAAATACCACGAAAAAGGTCAGCCAGTACTTGTTGGTTCTGATTCCATCAAAAACAACGAGGAAATCGCCGCCTATCTCGACGCACAAAAGATTCCTTACGAAATTTTGAACGCTAAAAACAACGAACGCGAAGCTGCTATTATCGCCAAAGCTGGCGAAAAAGGCGCTATCACCCTCGCTACCAACATGGCTGGTCGTGGTACCGATATCAAACTTGGCAAAGGCGTTAAAGAACTTGGTGGTCTCGTTGTAATCGGCTCCGCTCGTCACGATTCTCGCCGCGTCGACAACCAGCTCCGTGGTCGTGGTGGCCGCCAAGGCGATCCAGGCACCACTCAATTCTTCGTCTCCTGCGAAGACGACCTCATGCGTATTTTCCAAGGCGACAGAGTAAAAATGTTGATGTCTAGACTCGGTGTAGCCGAAGATCAACCAATCCAAACCAAATCCATTTCTAAGACATTGGAAGCCGCTCAAAAACGCATCGAAGGTTTCAACTTCGACTCCCGCAAAAACGTCGTTCAATACGATAACGTCATTAACCGCCACCGCAAAGTTGTTTACATGATGCGCCGCAAGATTCTTCAAGGCGAAGATATTCATAAAGAAATCGAGCGCTTAATCAAAGATACCGTTGATTCACTCGTTGAATTCAGCTCACGCGTCAACAAAAAATTTGACGAAAACTTCTCCGCTATCTTTGATATCGACAAGGATTTAATTAAAGAAATCGGCCTCATGCGCAAAGAAAAAGATCGAGAACGCCTAGCACTTGCTGTCGTTCAAGAACTTTACCACGACAAAGAACTTGAATTTGGCGAAGAAATCATGCGCAAAATCGAACGCGAAGTTTATCTCAAAGTTCTTGATACGCTCTGGATGCAACATCTTGAGAATATGCAACATCTCCGCGAAGGTATTCACTGGCGTTCTGTTGGTCAGCGCGATCCACTCGTAGAATATCGTTCCGAATCTCAAAAACTCTTCGATGGCTTGCAACGTAATCTCCGCGAAGAAGTCATTAAGATTATCCTCGGTCTAAATAGGCAAGACGTCGTTTCAACCACCCAAGACGATGATTACGATACCGAGCTCACCAAAATGGCAGAAAGTTCTTCCGAAAAAGGTGTTAACGAAATCTCCAAGGGTGACAAAAACCTTGATAAAGAATTTAGCGACGATACTAAAGCTGCTAAAAATTCCAACACCAATAGCAATACTAAGCGCAACCAAAACCGCAAAAACAAGAAAAAACAACGCCAAAACAAAAAAAAAGGCCGTAAACACTAGACTTCTAATATGAAGCATTCCGTTGAAGAAATTACCCTTAAAAATGGTGCCCGTGGGCTTTTAATTGACATCCCAAATTCTAGCGTCATGAGCACTAGAGTGCAATTTCGCGCCGGCATGCGCTATGCTAAAAGCCCCGATTTATATGAAATCGCTCACGTCGTAGAACATCTTTCTTTTGGTGCAAACGCTAAATTCAAAGACGAACAAGCCTACGAGGCCGAATTCACCAAAAACGGTGCCTACCACAACGCCTGGACTAGCGACACTTCCGTCTGCTACGAAACCGAATGCGCAGATTTCGAATGGGATCGCATCATGGATTTAAACCGTATCGCCATCACCGAGCCACGCTTTAACGACGAAGAACTCGCTAGCGAAAAAGGGAACGTTAAAGCCGAACTCACTGGCTATATGAACGATTACACCAGACTTCTTTGGCCAAGACTGCAAAAAGCCATTGGTGAAAACATTTTAGATTTAAGAGAGCGCATCCGCACACTTAACAATATTGAGTTAAAAGATGTCCGCGAGCATTACCGCCGCACTCACACCGCCAATAATATGCGTTTCATTATCGCCGGGCAAGTCAAGCATCGCCGTAAGCAAATCATCCACATGCTCGAAGAGTGGAACCTAAAACCAGGTGAAAGATTCGATGTGCCAATCGATGATTTACATTCCGCCGATGCTACTCTCGTTCGCCGCAAAGACGCAAGTAATATTACTTTCGGCGTTTCGCTCGTTACACCGCGCAACCTTGAACAATCAGATATTTACGCCATGAGCTGCCTCAATCACATCCTTACCGGCACTATGAATAGCCGCATTTTTGGCAAAGCGCGCAAAAAAGGCCTAGTCTATAATATCTATAGCAGCACTTCCTGTGATACTCATAGCTCATCTTGGGATTTTGATGGTGAAGTTAACGTCGAAAACTCCGAAAAACTATTTGAACTTGTGCAGAGCGAACTAGTTAAAGTACTAAACGGCGACATTTCTGATCAAGAAATTGATGCCGCCAAATCATATGCACTTGGTCGTTATCAAATGGGTGCTCAAACTGTCGGCCAAATTGCCGACTACTACGCCGAAAACTATTTCAGAAACGATGACATTGAACTATATGACCACATGCCAGAAATGATCAAAAAAATCAGCAAGTCAGACATTGTTGACATCGCTCGTGAATTCGCTGGCTCCGGCATTAAGGCTCTCGCCGCTGTCAGTTCCGAGGAAAAAGAAGTCATTTATGGACTTAATCGCAAGCTTAATCTATAATTAGATTCATGAATATCGCAATTTTAGGCTACGGCAAAGAAGGCAAAAGCGTAGAAGCCTATTTCAAAAAACGTGGCGAAAATCTTAAAATTTTTGACAACTTTAACTTGGAAGATATCCCTAGTTTTAATCTCGAAAACTACGATCTAGTTTTTAGAAGTCCGAGCATCAAGCCATGTGGCAATTTTTCTAGCATCACTAAATACTTTTTTGATCATTGCCCGTGTCAAATCATCGGCGTAACCGGCACAAAAGGCAAAGGCACAACCTGCTCTATGATTGCTAAAGTCCTCGAAACACTTGGCAAAAAAGTTTGGCTAGTTGGCAACATCGGCAAACCTGCCCTTGATGTTTTAGATAGTATTTCACCAGAAGATATCGTTGTCTACGAAATGAGCAGCTTTCAGCTTTGGGACCTCGAAAAATCGCCACATATCGCAGTCGTTCTTCGTATTGAGCCAGATCATCTCAACGTTCATGACAATTTCGAAGATTATGTTAACGCCAAATCCAATATTACAAAACACCAAACTCCTGCCGATTTCTGTATCTTCTTTAAGAACAACGAAGAATCTGTAGCTATTGCCGAGAAGTCCAAAGGTCATAAATTGCTATATCCAATCGAAAATCCAAACGATTCGCTTAAGACTATTATTAATTCACTAAATGTTCCTGGCTCGCACAATAAAGAAAACGCCGAAGCTGCTTTACTCGCCGCTGCCACAGCATTCAATCTTCCACTAGGCGATTTTATCACTAAACACGAAGAAGAACTCGTCAAGGCTTTATCTAGTTTTGAAGGATTGCCGCATCGCTGTCAGTTTATCAGGGAATTAAACGGCGTCAAGTATTACGACGACAATTTTTCAACTACACTTCCTTCATTAGAAGTCGCGCTCCAAGCATTTCCTAACGAAAACAAGATTTTAATTCTTGGTGGCCGAGACAAAAGCAATGGTGAAAACAACCCACTCATTATAAATCTTTTAAAACATACTAATAATCTTAAATCCGTAGTATTGATGGGCGAATCTGGACATGTTATTTTTGATAAGTTTAATGATGGTAGCCTCAAATTTTTGCTTGCCGAATCTCTGCAAGAAGCCGTAGAAACCGCCAAAAAAGAAGCTGAAAAAATCGATAATTCCATCGTGCTAATGTCGCCAGCCGCTGCGAGCTTTGATATGTTCGAAAACGTATACGACCGCGGCGCCAAATATCAAAAAGTGGTTAAAGGCTTAAAATAAATGTTCCAAAACAAACTCGATAGTTTAAAAGCAGACCTAGAAAAATCTTGGCAAAAACTAGATATCGATAGTAAGATTACCGAAGCAAAGAAACTCGAAAAAGCTGTCGCAGAGCCAGAAATTTGGCTTGATCCAGAAAACGCCAAGCAAAAAAATCTCGAACTAGCGCAACTAAACGACACCATCGAGCCATGGCTTTTGCTAAAATCACAACTTAACGATATTGACGAGTTAATCACGCTGGGCGGAGATGATTTAAAAGATGAAATCAACGAACAAATTACCGCCATCGAAGAAAAACTAAACGAACTAAAATTAGCCCTACGTTTTACCGGCAAATATGATAACAAGAACGCAATCTTAAGAATCACTGCTGGAGTCGGCGGCACTGAAGCCATGGACTGGGCCGGCATGCTCGAACGTATGTATCTTAAATTCTGTGAAAAAAAGAATTTCAAAACCACATGCATCGAGCGCGTTACCGGCGAAGAAGCAGGCATCAAAACTGGCGTTTACGAGATCACTGGCACCAATACCTATGGTGTTTTAAAAAGCGAACATGGCGTACATCGCCTAGTTAGACTCTCACCATTTAATGCTGACAATCTAAGGCAGACTTCCTTCGCACTCATTGAAATTCTACCAGTTTTGGATAGTAGCGACGATGTCAAAATCGACGACAAAGATCTGCGCATTGATGTTTATCATAGCGGTGGACACGGTGGACAATCCGTCAATACCACAAATTCTGCCGTCCGCATCACCCACCTTCCAACCAACACCGTTGTCGCAATTCAAAACGAGCGTTCCCAGCTCCAAAATAAAGAAAAGGCCATGGAAATTCTACGTGGCAAGCTCATCAAAATGCAACAAGAGCAACAAGCCGATTCTATCAGTAACCTTCGCGCCGGCGAATCAGCCAAATGGGGCCAACAAATTAGGAATTACGTTCTCCAACCATACAAGTTAGTTAAAGACACCCGCACGAAATACGAAGAAACCGACACTGATGCCGTATTAAACGGCGAGATCGATGGTTTTATTAACGCATTTTTAGAAAACCAAATCGGGGAATAGCATGGACGAAGAACAAGAACTAAAAAGACTAAGACAAAGAAAAGACAACAACGAGGTATCAGCTGAAGAATACGAGTTGGAAAGAATCGACATTATTGATCGCAATCAAAAACTATACGAACTGAAACGACAACTTGAAGACGGTGAAATTGATGGCGCAACCTATAATAAACTATCTTACGTGATAATCAACCGTAGCAAAAACGAAGAAAAGACAATCGAAGATTTAGATAATAAAAAATCTCACGCAGAAAGTCGAATCAAAATACATTTTAAGGTAATAATTGGAATTACTATCTTACTAGTATTCGTTTTCAGTATAATTGGCGCTTTCGAGGCAATTCGCGCGTCCAAGATCTCTTCACATATTATTACCGGAATAAATAAAGAGAATCTTCCAGACCCAGTTCAAGGAACAACATCTGGAGAAATTAATATAAATATCGACGGCACAGATATTCGCATCGAAAAACTAGCTAGTTATACAATCTATGGCAAGGTAGTTGCAATCCATAATTACACTCTAAAAAAGACTCTTTATGAAAAATTGTCACCTGTAGATTTCGCCATCGCCTACGGTGAAGGTATAGAAATCGCCGAAAGACTCAATATAACAACCAATTCAGATCGCATGGCGGCATATCGTCCTAAAAATGACTCAGATTTTGAATGGTTTAACAAAAACTACGAATTAATCCGAACGAAACTATCAAATAATCATTTAATACATGCTAATGACGAAATAAGAGACCTACTATTACAAGTTCGAGTAGGCGACTATGTCAAAATTAAAGGTTATCTTGTAGGAGTTTATTCTGACCAATACGATCCTTGGGTATCTAGCCTATCGCGCGATGACAATTACCATTTTTACATGAATCCATCTGCTGATAAGGATTCAAGCGCATGTGAAATTATATATGTGACTGAAGTTAATTGGCTAGAATAGATAGTTTGCTTAAACTATATGCTTGTGTTAATATTAAATTATGATATTGCTTGATGGTGTCACAAAAATTTATCCCAAGGATACTAAACCAGCGCTCGATAATGTCTCCTTGCATGTAGACCCGAATGAATTTTTGTTTATTGTAGGGCAATCCGGCGCCGGCAAATCAACTCTTCTCAAAATGTTGACCAAAGAAGAAAACCCTAGTAGTGGCAAAATTATCGTTGGTGGAATAGATCTTGATTACGTCAAAAAACGCCACATTCCTCACTATCGCAGACGCCTTGGCGTAGTATTTCAAGATAATAAACTACTTCCAAGTCGCACCGTCTACGAGAACGTCGCCTTCGCACTAGAAATTGCCGGAATGAGTAATAAAGAAATCGATCGTACCGTGCCAAAAGTACTAGACCTCGTGGGATTATTAGACAAATCACATAAATTCCCGTCTCATCTTAGTGGCGGTGAAATTCAGCGTGTTGGAATCGCTCGTTCTGTCGCTCGCCAACCAAAAATCCTCATCGCAGATGAGCCTACTGCTAATCTAGACCCGGTTACAACTAAGGAGATAATTGACCTCTTAAAGAGAATTAACGATTTTGGCACAACCGTCCTCGTTACTACGCACAACGACGGCATTGTTAACTATCTCCAAAAACGCGTCGTCACTCTAGACCATGGTAAGATTATTTCCGATCAGAAAGGGAAAGGCGTCTATAGCCTAGAAAAAGAAGAGCCAAAGCCAAAACGCAAGCCAATGCCAAAAGTCACCAAGAGACCTCTCCATTCCACCCCAGTCAAAACCCCACCGAAAAAGAAAATAATAAGGACTATATAGGTATTATAGCACAAAATGGATAAAAAGTCAATAGAAACCAAGCGAAACACTAAATCACATCTTAAAACCCTTACTAAAAACGGTAAGGTTAAGAAACTTCGTACTACTAGAAGAGTAGTAAAATATGGCACCGCTGGTTTTGTACGAAATATCTGGTTATCTATCGCCGCAACCATCGTCATGACGATTACACTCCTAATCTTATCTCTTACCGTAGTCGCAAACATCGTTCTATCTCAAACAGCCGATTCTCTCCGTGACAAAATCGACATAACAATTTTCTTCAAGCCACAAACCGAAGATGGCATCCTTACAGAAGCTAAAAGTATCATGCTAAATGATAGCAACGTTAAATCTGTCGAAATAGCAAACTCAAAAGAAGAATATCAACGCTTCCTAGACGAAAACACCGACAATGAAAAACTAATGGAAGTATTGAACGATGAAGAAATGCAAGAGATCATGATAAACACAATGCAATCTACGATGCGTATCAAAGTAAAAGATGTCGATAATCTAGACAGTATTAAAGACATAGTAAAAAACAACGAATTGTTTAAAAACAATTTAGACCCAGAAAAAGAACCTTCATATGATGTCAATCAAACCCAAATCAAAACCATTACATCTTGGGCCAACATCGCCAAAAACGGTGGCATCATCCTTGGTATAGTATTCCTAGTTATCTCAATTCTCATTATATTTAACACGATTAGGATGTCTATTTTTAGCCGCCGCGAAGAAATAAAAATGATGAAACTAGTTGGCGCCGATCGTCACTTTATTCGCGGGCCATTCTTAGTAGAAGCCCGTATCTGTGGTATGATTTCCGGATTTATAGCTGGAACAGCCGGCTACGTTGGCATGCTCTTTATGACTCCTAAACTTACGGAATACGGCATAGACGTATCTGTTATTACGAGCATTATCAAGTCAGAATGGATCATTGCGGTTTACGCAGCGCTCATTGCGCTTGGGATGATCATCGGTACATTCTCCGCCAAACTCGCTATCCGTAAATATCTACACTAAAAGTTGCACTATCATAAAAAAAGTGTTACCATTTTATTATGGTAATACTTAAACGTGCAAAAATCATTCTTGCAATAGTAGCATCATTGGTTATTCTCGTTCCAACCATCACCGCTGTCCATGCCACTAACTATTGCGTTACCGACACTTGTAAAAAAGCCGCCCAAGACGAAGCAGAGGCAAAGAATAAAGCAGCTAGCGCCAATGCAAGCGCCAACACTCTAGAAGGCGAAATTACTAGATTAAATTCAGAAATAGCCGTTCTTGAAGCAGAGATTAACACTCAGCAAATTGCAGCCGAAGAACTCAAAAAGCAAATCGAATTTAACGAAGCTAAACTAGAACAAGATCAGGTTGCTCTTGCCGAACTATTGGTAGATATGCACTTTAGTAATGACACTAGCACAATCATGATTCTAGCTAGTAGTAATTCTATCTCAGATCTAACCGAAAAAGAATCTCGTCGAGAAACCGTAAAGAACCAAGTGGCAATTGCTGCTGACGAAGTCAAAAAGCTAAAAGAAGAATTAGAGAGACAAAAGGCACAAGTTGAGGCTATTATAGAAAGACTCGGTGAAAAACGCACTGAAATCGCCAACTATAAAGCTCGTCAAGCCGAACTCATGAATAAATACCGCGACGACGCTAGTGCATATGCCGCCGATGCCGAAGAAGCCAGAAAAATCAAAGAGCGCGAAATCCAGGCTGAAATCGACCGTCACGTCAGAGAGCGCGGTGGCGGCGTCATTACCGACCCTGGGCTAAATAGCTATGCTCCCGCACTGGCTTCTGCAAAGGGAATGTACTGCCCAAACCACAACTGGCGCTACATCGGATATTGCGATGGAACCACAATGTTTAGCGGTGGTTGTGTTTGTGAATGTACTAGCTACGCCGGATATAAAGCTCGTGAACGTTGGGGCGTCGCAATCTCTGGTTGGGGAGATGCAAAATACTGGGGCGGTTCCGCTAGGGGTGCAGGATTCAGAACCACAACCTATGCCGAATCCCAAGCTTCGGGAGAAGGTGTCACTCACACGATTGGATATAGCATAACTGGCAAATGGGGGCATGTTGTTTGGGTAGAACGAGATAATGGAAACGGCACGATTAATATCTCAGAGTACAATGGCTCGGTCACTGCTAACTTTAGCTATGTCACTGGCGTTAGCGCATATAGATACAACTATATTCATTTTGATTAACTAAGTCGACAATTCATGCTAAAATAGAGCAATGGAAAAGGTAAAAAAAAGAAAATCTACCTCAAAGAAAAAAACGCGCGAAAACCAGAATTGGAACGAGAAAAAAGTTTTTTTAAGTACAACTATCATTATTTCGGCATTCACCTTATTCTTTGGATTTTTTGCAGGATTGAACTGGGACAAATTCGAACCATATCTATTTAATACATCCAGTAGTCAGCAAAAAAATGATATCGATTGGTCCTCTTTAAACGTTCTATATAATAAACTCTCTCGAGAATACGACGGCGAAATTGACCAAGACAAGTTAATCGAAGGTGCAAAAAAAGGATTAACGGCAGCCATTGGTGATGTTTACACCGTTTATATGGACGCCGAAGAGGCTGCTGAATTTGAAGCAGAACTTCATGGTGACGTCGGCGCCGGCATTGGCGTAGAAATGGCTCTTCGCGAAGGCTATATTAAGGTCGTACGCACTCTACCAGACAATCCTGCCAGAAAAGCCGGGATTCTCGCTGGCGACATTATCTACAAAGTTGACGGCGAAGAAGTTTATAATCTGTCAGCCGACGAAATTGCTAGCAAGATTCGTGGCGAAAAAGGCACAAAAGTCACCATTTCCATAGTAAGAGACGGTGAAGAAAAAGAATTCACAATGGTACGCGAAATTATTAACAATGTTTCAGCCTACGTAGATTACGACGGAAAAACAGCTATCATCACCGTTACTCGCTTTGACACTGACACTGGCACAATTGTACAAAATTTTGCCAAAGAATTCGCAGACAAAAAAATAAATAAGGTTATTCTTGATCTCAGAAATAATGGTGGTGGTTATGTTGATGCTGCAAAGGACCTACTCTCCTTATGGATCGACGGTGAAAAAATACTGATTCAAAAGTCCATTCACTCTTCAGATGTAGACACTCTTTCTTTTCATAACAAAGCCATTCTCAAAGATATCAAAACCGTCGTTCTCGTAAATGACACTACTGCTTCGGCTTCAGAAATCGTAGCTGGAGCTCTAAAAGATTATAAACTTGCAACCATTCTCGGGACAAAAACCTACGGTAAGGGAGTAATGCAAACACTACTCGAACTACCAAACAATACACTTCTTAAAGTAACCACTGCTCACTGGTATACACCACTTGGCAACAGTATTAATAATACTGGCATTACACCAGATATAGAAGTTGAAAACACTTACGATGATATTAATCATGGGCGCGACCCACAAATGGACGCTGCCAAAAAGCTATAAATTATGAAAAGTGCCAACTCTCCAATAATCTTTGTCCATGGATTCCGTGGTAGTCCTGCCGGACTAGCCGAAATATCTAATTATTTTCCAAATTTTAAAACCTACACGCCAGACATTCCGCCATTTGGAAAAACGAAATCTCTAGATAACTATTCTCTTAAAACCTACGCCGATTATCTAAAGAAGTACATCGAAAAAAATAACCTCAAAAAACCAGTTCTTGTTGGTCACTCTATGGGCTCAATAATTGTTGCCGCTATGGCTCATTTTTACCCAAACATGATCAATGACAAAATTGTGCTTCTTGCACCAATTTCTAAAAAACCGCCAAAAGTTATTGCGTCACTTCAACCTCTATCCGTTATATTACCTAGAAAAGCAGTTGATAAAATAACCACTGACTACTTATTTGTACCAAGAAAAGAAAAAAACACCTATAAAAAAACCATCAAAACAACTCATGAATGTTCCAAAACCAACGCTTCAAAAAGAGATGTTCTAAAAGCCGCAAAATTTTCTACCAAACATTCCATCGCTGAGTTTGATCTAAACAAAAAAATCCTCTTTTTATCTGGCGAAAAAGATCGTTTGATTAAGAAATCTAAAACTATCGAAGTCGCCAGAAAATACCCAGACGCCAAAATAGTTTTTCTAGAAAATACTGGCCATCTTCTTAACTACGAAGCGCCAGAAAAAGTAGCAAAGATTATTAAAGATTTTTTATCTGAATAGCTTCTTTATAAATCTCTTCGAATCGTTTTAATGTGTTATTAAGATCGTGTGTTTTTGCAATCTCTAAGCTATTCTTGCTATATTTTTGCTGAATCTCACGACTACCAAGAATCTTTTTCATGCCTCTAGCAATACCATTAATATCACCTGGCTTACACAATGCACCGTTTGTACCATTTTGGCATACTTCTTTCACCGCACCAGCATCCACCGCCACGATCGGAAGCCCAGTTGCTGCTGCTTCAATTAATACAATACCTTGTGTTTCGGTTTCACTCGCGGTCGCAAAAAGCGTCCCCACTTTGTAGACTTCCATCAAATCTGGCGGCATCACTTTACCAAGAAATAGCACGGAATCAGAAATCCCAAGTTCTTTTGTAAGATCAACAAGGTTTTGCCTATCAGTACCGTCGCCAACCACCACCATCATAGCCTTCGGAATATCTT
>JAEEKR010000008.1 GCA_016282495.1 Candidatus Saccharimonadota bacterium | reverse complement strand
CCCAAGGATTACTTCTTAGGATACAACTGTCATTTCAAAGATATTTATGAATCTATGCCAATATGCGAATCCATGTCTTCTGCTTTCAAGCCAATTTTAGACACTCTCACTCCCCTTTCCCGCCCAGACCAAAAAGTAGTCAAAGACCACATCAACCAAAGCCACAAACTAGGTTAAATACTTCCACCCCGCCGACTTGTAAAACTCCATCGCGTCAGGCCAACCGAAAAATTTGGATGCTAATAAATTATAAATCTCGTCCACCATAACGATAGAAAATATCGAAATCGCGAGAATTAAAAATGCATGCTTAGACATTTTCTTGGCGAGTTTTACGAAAAACGGCGCCACCAAATATACTAGCATCAGTGCTGACACGCCAAATATCAAAACACTCCTCAGACACACGAACCCGCCGATATTGCCGAAGTTCAAAATCTCCGTATTGTAATCCCAATACCGTGTGCCGTTACCAATCACGTAGACCAACCAGCCAGACACGAATTCAAGCAAACCTGTCGCCACTACCGAAACCAAAAACACCAGCCACGGATACTTTTTAAGTTTCAGAAGTTGTACCAACACCATGATGAGAATTGCGCCGACGGCATAAATGTTAATCCATGGCAAAAGGTTCCCGCCTTGCATGTAAAACTCGCCCGTCCCACCGTCAAAATAATAGAAGATAAATTCGTATATCCAGCCAAAGAATCCAGCAAATACCCAGGTCAAAAGAATAATCCCCACTTGCTGATATGGTAGCAATTCGTTTTCCTTGGGCTTGCCCACCTTTTTCATTTATTCGTCCTTCTTTTTCTTGCCGAATAGCTTGCCAAGATGCATCGCGTAGCTCGCCTTTTCGGAAATATCAATCGCGTTACCAAGCCCAGGTACTTTTCGCACTTCGTCATAGGCCTTTTGATGCACCGCTGCCCGCGTTGGAACTACGTTACGTAGCGCTTGTTCCGCCGCACTCTGCACCGCACCAACCGCCGCACCTTTTGCCACCGTTTTCGCCGTCGAATCAGTCGCAATTTCCGTAAACATGTCCATGTATTTTTGGTTCAGCGGGCTTTTTGAGAACTCCGCTTCAAATTCCCCCACGTCTTTACACTTCGCGCCAAGCTTTTCAATCTCGGCAAATAGCGCGTCAATCTTCTTTTGCATCCCCGCGCTAATCTCAAAACTCGCCGAGAACGCATTTTTCCGCGCATCGATACTTTGTTTTATATATTCGTCCATACTATTATTATACACCTGCTTTCATTCTCGCATCCCTTCAAGCCTTCACTATAACCACAGTTTATGTCTTTCGGTTATGCTATAATCAACAATATGGAAAGAGTTCAAAATGAAATTGAGAAGTTCAATAAAGAACGCGACTGGGACCAGTTTCATAGCCCTGAAAACTTAGCAAAGTCTATAGCGATTGAAGCCGGAGAGCTTTTAGAGTGCTTCCAATGGAATAACAATTATAATAAGGAGAATGTCTGCGATGAACTAGCTGATGTTTTTAGCTATTGTTTCCAGTTGGCCAACAAACTTAAGGTCAACCCAGAAGAAATTATCTTAAATAAACTAGAGAAAACTCGCAAAAAATATCCTGTTGAGAAGGCCAAAGGAACAAGTAAAAAGTATACGGAGTTATAAAATGGAAAAACCAGAAAAATGGATGAAGCCAAAAATATCGGATGAATTTGTTTTTTCGCGAGACGCGATTGAAAAACTCACTGATGAAAAATATAGCCAAGAATGGCCAATCGTCTACATGATTTTTAATAAAAAAGAAATGTACATTGGGGAAACAGTGGATGCTGAAACGCGTATGTTGCAACACTACGTTAGCCCAAGACGAAGAACTCTTGATAAATTCAGATATATTTACAGTAATGGTTTTAACAAGTCTTCTACCCTTGATTTGGAGTCATATTTAATCTCGCACGTCTCTGCCGATGGAATGTTTTCACTCCAAAACGACAATGCCGGTCATCAAAAGCATAACTACTGGCAACAAGAAAAATATCGTGCCGAATTTGCAGGTATCTGGAAAAATTTACAAGAACTCAAGTTGGCCAAAAATTCGATTAGGACAATCGAAAACAAGAATCTCTTTAAGTTTTCTCCTTATAAGGACTTAACTGATGATCAATTCCTGGTCGCAAACCATATTTTAAATACATTAAAAAATGATATTCGTTTGAATAAAAACAGCACTTACATTATTAATGGTGGACCTGGTACTGGTAAAACCGTACTAGCAATATACCTAGTTAAGCTTTTGTCGACAAAAATGACCGACGAATTCGATGTAGAAGATAAGGACCTCGTAAGACCAGTCCGGGCAATTAACAAACTACTGAATTCACCTAAAATTGGTATCGTAGTTTCTATGTCAAACCTGCGCAATACACTGAAGAGTGTGTTCAAACATTTTGATGGTATAGGAAGCAAAGTAGTTCTAAGTCCTAGTGAAGTAGCAAACTATCATGGTAAATTTGATATCTTGATAGTAGATGAGGCTCACCGTCTCAAGGCCCCGAGAAATGTCGGCGCAGAAATTGGCAGTATTCAAAATAATAACACTAAGCTCGGTATAGACAAAAAGAATGGTACCCAACTTGATTGGATTATTAAAAAGAGTAAGCACCAAATCTTCTTTTATGATAAATTTCAATCAATCAAACGTGCTGATGTTGATGCTTCTCAATTTGAAACTCTCATCAAAAATGGTGCGCGTAGCCAAACTCTAGAGACCCAAATAAGATGTGGCAAAGGTGGCCAAAGGTATGTAGATTATATAAGGTCAATTTTTAGCGATGAACCTCCAAAGAAATATCTAGAGTTTGAATCTAAGAATGCCAATAAAAGTTATGATTTCAAAATCTTTGACAATGTTCATCAAATGACTGAAATCATTCGTAAAATGGATAAAAAAGAGGATGTTGGGTTATGCAGAAATATCGCTGGTTATGCTTGGCCATGGAATACTAAGGGTCTGATTCACCCTCAAAACCTTAGAGAAACAACCGAATGCATCCAAAATGGACATTATGATATTGATATCGATGGTAATAGGTATATTTGGAATGTCAATTATGACGGCTGGGTTAATTCGCCAAATTCCGTCAATGAAATTGGTTGTATTCACACAATTCAGGGTTTCGATCTAAATTATGCTGGTGTGATTATCGGCAACGAATTAAAATACGATAAAGAAAAAGGCCTTTACGTCGACAAAAAAGAATATTACGACAAAAATGGTAAAAACAAAACCGACGACAAACAGCTCAAACAATATATTTTAAACATATATTATATATTGTGCACTAGGGGAATAAATGGCACCTACATCTATGCCTGTGACAAAGGATTGCGCGAATACCTTAAACAGTTTATTAAATCATACGATAATTGACGGAAATACTATCCTACCACCCCCTCAATTATTTCGTCCGCTTCTTCCCTAGTTACTACCGCATCAAACCCGCCAATTAGTGCCATCATGTCACCGACTTCATCATGCCCACCTACATAATTGAGAGACGAATCCTCAAAACGTCGGAATTGATACACCGCTTCATTCACACGCCCTTTATTAAATACACCAATCTCGCACATCAATTCGAAATCATGTACCGTAAGCCCAGTTACGCGAGTAAATAGTTCTGGCTCAAGTTGCGTAATCACGTCCTTCAAAGTTTCCTCACGAAACTCCGTGAGATACATAAACACCGGCACGCGCGTCAAAAACTTCAATAGTTTTTCGCGTAGTTTTTTCTTGAAGCCATCATTTTCATGTTTTTCTCCTTTTTGCCCAGGCGTTAGCTCTTTACCCTCTTTCTTCGTTTGATTGATGGACTTTTCACTAGTGATTACCTTAGTTAAATCTTGACGCAAATTGCGAAAGTCCTCGATTTTATCTAGTGCCGCCATCAACTCTTCATTATTTAGAACTTTTTCCAGTACCACATTTGATACATCAACTAATTTCGCAGATTGCCATCGGCGCGCCAACATTGTAGAGCCAATACCAAAAGTAGAAATATCTAGCACTGATTTAGCGTCTAACGACTGCATCGCATAACCATCGTAGCTTAAAATTGGCAAGAAATGCAAAAATTCCTGAATCTGTTCTTCTGGTCGTCTTTTATCACCCACGCCAAGCCCCGACACATAATTAGAAATCAATCTAATTGCTCGCGTGGGAGCAAAATCAAATATATAACAGGTATCCTTAAAAATCTCTTTTTCACCGGTTTCATTAGTGTATGCCCAGGGTGATTGTGCACGGAAACCAGCTTGGAAATAAGTTTCTGGCGCCGTGATATTGCGTAGGAAAAATACTCCAGTCCATGGTTTTACAGTTACACCAGTAGTTAGTTTTTGGCAAGATAATGTAATTGTTTTAGTAGAAAACGGATCATCCGAAATCGCCTCCATTACTGGTATTAACGCATCCTCGCCCATACCAGCATCATTGCCGGCCGCACAGATAATCTTATACTGTCTAAAGAAATTATCTCGCTCTAGTAGGCGCTTCATCGCCTTGCAACTTGGCACATTTGGCAAAAACCAAAACGTGTGGTTTAAAACCGATAACAACCGAGCATCCTCATACGGAATCGGTGGATGTTTTTGCGAAAAACCATCTTCTAGATTTTGCTCCAAATTCATCCCATGCAAAATTGACAAAAACGCCTGCACTTCATTTTCAAACTTAAATATATATTCGCCATTTTCATCCTTTTTTGCCGAGAAAAATGTATTTAAATCAAACTCATTAAACTCACCCTGCATTGCTATCTCGCGTAGTTTTTCTGGCATACGATAAGTCATCATTACGATTTGTGGTAGCTCGGCATAAGGATTCACTTTCTCGTTGACATATTCCTCTTTCTTACGTTGCTCGTCGGCATAAGTCCAGTTTGAAATCTGGTTTTCATCAAACTCGCCATCCGCAATCGCGCGGAATGGCGTGCCAGAAAGATAAATATAATGTTTTACATTGAGTGGCATCGTTGCCTCAATCTCACCTTCTTCGTCGCCCTCTTCTGGCATCTCAGTATCTATGTCGTCTTTCGCTTGCCCAAGTTCCTTTGCTGCATCACGCCATGCGCCAAAATGATACTCATCCACAAACATTGCGTCCCAAGTTTGCTCATACATTTTGATAAACTTATCTTTTACGGTCTTACCTTTATCGCGTCCCAAAATATCTTGGTAGCTAGCAAACCACACAATCGGCTGTTCTTGGTTTAGCTTATTCCAATCGTAATCACCGCCTTTTATAAATTGCCAACCTTCAAAATCGATATGTTCTTCCAAATCATCTCGCCATTGTTTAGCGGTGGCCGGTTTATAAGTTAAAACCAATATTCTTTTCCAGTGCATTTTTTTAGCGAGCTCATATGCCGTGAAAGTCTTACCAAAACGCATCTTGGCGTTCCATAGATAGTGTGGAGCTTTTTTGTTCTTCGGGTCTGCATCGTACAAGCGGAAATATTGTTCCGTCTCACGAATAAATTTTTTCTGCTCATCACGGAGTAGATAATCCTTAGTACGAGCTTTTTCGATCGCATGGCCATGTTTGACGCTTAAGAAAGCCTGCCTTACGGTCGCCGCGTCAGTGTCAAACCATTCGGTCCAGGCCCCATCCTCGTCTTTGAATCTTTTAATACCCATGTCTTCTAGTGCATGATGAACATCGTAATCTCGGAACAAGAATCCGTCTTTTGTGACAGCAAAATCTACAAATTCGACATGGTATTGTGGATTTGGCGTATTCACCAACCCTTGCCGAATACGGATATTTACATCATCCTTGGTGGTATCGCCAACCTTAATCCCCCTTTGCCCATTTGCCGTATAAGCATAAATCTGACGTGGTTTAGTTTGATAGTATAATACTTCTGCCATGACTATGCCTCCTCCTTTTCGTTTACTCCCTTTGGATCAGCCATTTCAAGTTCATTCTTCATAAAGGCCGTCTCTTCATTTGTTATGCCAAACAGCTTTTGTAGATCCTCGTCTGTCCAATCACTATCCCAACCGATTTTCCCCGTCCTTTCGTTCTTTATTTCTGATAAATCCGGAACGAGCCTATAACACTGGCGGTATACGTTTCTTGTGGCGCAACAAATCAACAGTAAATATCTAAATAGATATGTTTTAAAATAAGAATCAAGGTTTTTTGCCTGTTCCTCCGTGTCTACGAAAACGTTTAACCATGTGTCTGTAAAAATTCTATCTGGCGGGCAAATCCAAGTCCGACGATAAATACTTTCACCGACAGATTTTGGAAAACACAACTTCCATTTTTCAATTTTTTCTTTTTTCAAGAAAGGGGCATTGCTGTCAACGTAATACCACCTAAAACGTGCAGTTTCATTCTTTTCGGCATTTAGGCTCCTAATCATTATTGTGTTATACTCTTGAGTCGTATGAAAGTATTTGTTTTCTTTTTTTGCCTTGTTTTTAATAAGGCTACCTGATACCCCATAAACTGCCCACCCAGTCACACTTTGGTCCATAAATTTTTTTACATTTTTATTCTTTAAGCATTTTTGAACTATGCTATCACCGTCTTTCATGCGTATAAACGTGTCACTACCATTATTCATTGGCCGAACACTATGTTCTAGTAACTCGGAAGCGGTTCTATAAACATATATATCTACGTCCTTATCTTTTTTCTCTCTGTCCCACACAAAGTAACAAATGCCTTCTTGATTTGTGCCGGGAAAAATTTCCGAACTATCTATAAAATCATAATACTTGGCTATTCTGGGATCATTTAAGAAGTGCTTTTGGAAAGAAAACAGTTCCTTTGTGCCAATAGACCATTTGGATGGCACAATAAAACTAAAATATCTGGGATTTAGCCTAATCGCCTGCTCAATAAACAATTGGTAAATAGGATACGCTTTACTATCATTGGCTCCCTCTGTTCCATAATTAAACTGATATGGTGGGTTTGAAACAATTACATCAAATTTCATTTTCTTTAGTGTATCCTCCTTTAAATGAATAAATTGATAAGCATGATTTTCTAATGTTCCATCTGCTTCACGTTTTCCGAGTTTATTATCTTTACTAACCCTACAGTATTTACATATTCCTTTATCGTTAAAATCATGTTCCATCGGCACGAATATAATATTTCCCTCATTATCACCAAATTTCACTACAGACCTCTCACTCATCGCATTTTTTGCATAATACACGCTACGCCGACTCATCAGAGCAGTAAGTCTTGTAATCGGCATCCCATACAACATATTTTTAAATATGTGTTCGCGGCGCTTAGCTTCATCCGGAATCTTATCCCTCAACCCTATCATCAAGCGAGTTGCAATCTGTCGCAAAAACACACCTGTTTTACAAGCTGGGTCAAGCCATCTTAAATCAGGGTTCTTCCATACTTCTTCCGGTAGTAAATCCAAAACCTTATCTGCAAGTTCTGGTGGCGTGAATACTTCATCAGAACTGAGATTTGCGATACAATCCAAGATATCTGGCGTTCGCCTGTCTTTATAATAATGCGAGAGATTTAGTAGATTTTTACTTGCTCTAGTCGGCATTTCCTCCTCCTATCTTTAAATAATGCGTTGGCTTGATACGTTTTTTAGACGAATTAATTCCCAGTTCCAAATCAATCAAACGATACTCATTCCGTACGAAGTAGTAATCACGAGGCACTGTATATTCAATGAAGCTTATTTCCTCTTTACCGTTCAGCATATCGCCAAGTTGAATATTAGTGCGAAGTATTTCCTTCACGGCATTCAAAAAATCCGGGCGACGATTTTTCGCCGGAATTCTTTCTTTATAAAACTTCCCAATAACAGCCATTAACCTCTCGTGGCACTCCTTAACATTATCTGGCATGATATCAACGCCATACATTGTGGACAGCGCAGTTAAAATTGCAAACTCAATATCATCCTGGTCTTTTTTTCTAATTGCCTTCTTGATGTCAGCTAACCGTCTTTCTAGTATTACCACTAGAAAATTACCATTCCCACAAGCCGGCTCTAATATTCTCTGGTCTTTGTAATTACGATGCGCATCGGCAGTCAAATCTAAAATATTATTAATTTCGCGAAGCTCAGTAAAAACCTCGCCTCGGTCTCGCACTCTTTCCCGCGACTTAATCCCTTTCTTAACAGAAAAACTCTTCCTTTTAGAAGAGTTTTCCGCAACATCTTTATCCTTCTTTTGGGGCATTGCAGAAAAACACTTCCTGCAATACTAAAAACAAAAATCTCCCGATTATTTCAGCGGAGACAAAAAATGGGGCCCCGCTTCGGTTTGCAATACACCAACATTAGAATCAAATCCACTGTCGGGCCGATCAGGACCCCATTTTAGATTTGATTCCACTGCAAGTGTATTGCACAGATTCTTAATGTTAGTGTATTGCCCCTTAATTATAGCACATCACCAAAACATAATCATCCGCCAAATCCGCATTTTCACGATTCTCTTCCTATTGTATCGAAGCATTCTCTCAAATTCATCCGGCATATAATCACTTTTCATCGAATTACACCACTTATGTGCAAGTTGGCAATTATTGATAGTTCTTTGTCCTTTTCTTGAAAGTGGCACAATATGGTCTACTGATAAATCTTCAAAACTCTTTATTTTTCTCCCACATATTGCGCAACGCTTCCCATTTTCCCAAAGGAGTCTTAGTTTAATATGATTATTATTTGCTGGCATTTTGTTCCCCCACACCTGGAAACGCATCCTTCATCCTTCTCGCAATCACAATATCTGACACTTTGAAGTGTTTCCTCACTGCTGTCAGTATTTTACCAAGCTCCGCCGAACTTGCATTCCAATAATCTCGAACAAAGCTTCCACCAAAGGCATCATCCAAGACTTTTATTAATTCATTTTCTGGCACCAACAAACTTCCCGCAAAATAGTTCGCCTGAAACTCAGCATAATCATTAATAAACTTACGGAAAATATCAAGCCACTCGCCTAAATCTTCAGCAGAAGTAGGACAATATCTTCTATGTAATATATAGTGCCCTAATTCATGTGCGATACTAAATCTATATCTATGGCTGTCCTTCTCAAACTCCGCGCTATCAACATGTATGGTTTTAAAGTCGGCAGTTATAAATGCATCTACACCCAAATCTCTGGATAAACCCACAATTGGTATGATTCCTATACCCAAACCATCACATATTGCCTCGACATCTACCGGAAACACTCCATCCCAGCATTCATCAAGCAAATTCTCCACTTCACTAATTATGTTCCTCTTGCTTAGGTAAGGAATTTGCCCACCCTCACCCAAATAAGTCATATAATTCAGCCCTCCTTATCAGATTTTTTTATTAAGTCTAATATGATTTGAACCTCTTCTTCGTCCAATTCTTTCTTCCGCAAAGTCCGATAAAATGCAGGCAAAATCGAAGCAATCCGCTTATTATCGTGCAAATCTACTGGAAGCTCACATTTTGCGATAGCGGCAAGGTCAAGAAACTCTTGCCACCCATCGGTCCCTTTCTTTAGACCAAGTGCAACCCCAATCTTGGCCAGTTTGTCTTGGTCTTTGGGCGGTAGTGTTATCCCATTTTCCAATCGTGAAATATATGCCGCGTCAAATCCGTTTTTCTTCGCAAATTGCCGAACAGTACCATGCTCCATCCTATGTGCTTTAAAAAACTCACTAAACGTCATATCTCTCCTTGTTGTATTATTTATACAACAAGTATAATCGCGTTGTACAAAAAAGTCAACACTATTTTAGAGTTTCATTACCTGAACTTTCTCACCAATCCCCGCCTTATCAGCCAGCCCCACAAACTCCTCCACCCCCGCGAGCTCCGGATATCCATATTCAGCCGTCCGATAATGCATCGGGATAATACACTTTGGCCGACATGCCTCACAAATCTTCCCCGCCATTTTAGCATCAATCGTATAATATCCACCCACCGGAACCAGCAAATAATCCGCATCTGAAATCGCCGTCATCTGCTCACCATTTGGAAAATGCCCCAAATCCCCAAGGTGCACCAACTTTTCACCATCCTTCAAAATCACAAAAATCGTATTCGGACCACGCAGCGTCCCGCCATGGTCATCATGGAAACTCGGCACTTCTTTTACGTTAAAGCTACACTCGCCTGGCAAAATTTCCACGCATTCGCGTCCGCTATGATCCGCATGCTCATGTGAGCAAATTACTCGCTTGCCAGAAATGCGTAGTGGCTTAAGCCCTGGCACTGAGCCATCCTTATATGGGTCAACCACCAATTCATTATCCAGCCTAAAACACGAGTGCCCCAAATACTCAATTTTCATTTTAGCTCGCATTGTCATTACTTGTATTAGTTTCTATTGTTCTATCTTTGTTTTTTTCTAGCTCTAATTCCGTAAGCTTTCT
>JAEEKR010000007.1 GCA_016282495.1 Candidatus Saccharimonadota bacterium | reverse complement strand
TATTAGAGTAACAATAATACATGCTGTAAGATTTTGTAAACATTATGAGAGCCTCTTTTTCCTTTTCGCCCTCTTTTATGGCCATTTCCATTTCCATCAAAGGCGCAGCATTTTCTGAACTCATTTTTTCTCCTGAGACCATAAATTCATTAGGTTGCCCAAATTTAATCATATAATATTTATCGAATCCATCATTAGACTGTTTATCCTCAGATGTCACAGAATATGAACGACCAGTAAAATGGTTTTCTTTTAGATTGTCATATGGGCCATAAGTGAATGAGCCGTCTTTTTCTAAAATCAACTCCGTATCTGGCTCGCCAGAAATCTCTTGGCCATTAATCACGTTAGACAAAATGCTATAGCAATCCCAGTGCCCGACTACCGGATTAGAGTTAAATACGAATATAATAAGCAGCACTACAGTAGCTATTATTAGCAAAATACCACCTACGCATAGAGAAACAATAAGCCCAGTTTTCTTTTTCGCTGGTACAGGTTGCGGAGTTGGTTGAGCTACTGGTTGAGGTACAGGTTGCTCTGCCGGCGGTGCTGCAGGTTGCTCTACCGGTTGAGCTTCAGGCTGCTCTGTTGGTTGTTCCGCTGGTTGAGGTTCTGGAATAGCTTCCACCTCTGGTTCTGTAATATTATTTGGCGTTGATGGGTTTTCGTTGTCCATAAAAATCCTTGAATTATACGTTTTAAGCATAACAAGTTAGGACTGTTTCTTCAAGTTGCCAAAACCTCGTTTACCAATGTATAATAAAAAGATAAATGGAGGTATTATGAAAAAAATTCTTGCTTTTGACGTCGACCAGACTCTAAATGTGGCTAAAATGCCTATCCCAGACGAAATTGCCGAACTACTCACAAAATGTCTCGATCATTTCGAAATCTGCCCAATTTCTGGCCAAAAATTCGACCAATTCCTTATTCAGATTGTCGACAGGCTAAAGGATGCCACAGAGGAACAACTTACTCATCTACATCTGTTTGTTGCGCAGGGCACGCAATATTATCGCTATAATCTCGAGAAAAAAGATTGGGACCAAGTTTATAACTACCCATTAACCGACGAGCAGGTTAAGAAAATTACCGAAACCATCGAAAAATCAGCAAAAGAGTTAGGTTATTGGGAAGAAGATAAACTGAAGGAAGGTGATGAAATTATTGAAAATCGCCTCTCTCAGGTTACTTTTTCTGCTCTTGGTCAAAAAGCTGGCACCGAAGAAAAATACGCTTGGGATCCAGATTGCAAAAAACGCGAAAAAATTGTGGCTCGCTGTAAAGAACTCGCGCCCGAATTTGACTACGAAATTGGCGGCACGACCTCTATTAATGCCGTTACCCCTGGCATGAACAAAGTCTTTGGCATGACCCACCTCTTAGAAGAGCTAAAAGTAGAAAAAGAAGATATTCTCTATTTTGGAGATATGACTCAGCCTGGCGGCAATGATTACCCTGTTGTCCAGATGGGTATCGATACCATCACCGTTCGTTCTCACGAAGACACCGCCTTTGCCCTCCGCGGCATTTTAGGCGTCTTATAAGTATAAAAAATCAAATAAGTTCTTTCGAGGACCATAAGCTTGGCCGAGCGGCCTCGAGCGTGTCCGAGAAAGAAGCTTATTTGATTTTAGTGTGCTATAATGATTTTATGAAAACTTATATTGTGGGCAACTGGAAGATGAACTTCACCGTGGGTGAATCATCGCTATATCTTCATAAACTTTTACAACGCATCAAAACATACCGCGACATCGAGGTAGTTGTAGCACCATCACTGATGGCGTTGCAGCCGCTTTCTCTTCAGGTAGATCGTCGCAAGATTAAACTTTCGGCTCAAAATGCTTATTTCCAGGATTTTGGTGCCTACACTGGTGAAGTCTCCGCCTCTCAGATTAGGAGCCTAGTAGATTATTGTATTATCGGCCACTCTGAACGCCGTCATATTTTAGGAGAAACCAATAAAGATGTGCGCCAGAAGGTTGCCGCAGTTATCAGAAACGGTATGACCCCTATTCTCTGCATTGGCGAAACCGCCGAAGAGCGCAAAAATGGTGAAACCACTGACATTATCAGAGATCAGCTCCTAAGTGGTCTCTCCGAAGTTTCTTCTGAAGATCTAGACAAAATCATTATTGCTTACGAACCAGTTTGGGCTATTTCTACCACCAAGGCCGCCAAAATGGCTACTCCAGACGATATCAAAGAAGTTTTAGATTTAATTCATAAATTACTCAAGAAGACCTACGGCGAAGAAGACGCCGAAAAAATCCCTGTTTTGTACGGCGGAAGTGTCAAAGCCACCAATGCCGAAGCATATTTGTCCATCCCTGGCTGCAACGGTCTTCTAATCGGAGGCGCCAGCTTGATTGCTCCAGAATTTAATGATATAATCGAAATAGCTAAACAGGTCAGAGCATAATATGCAAACAGGGAAGAAAACCACCAAAAATTCTTCAAAGGGCAGATATATGGATATCATCCGCCCAGCCAAGAAAAAGTCTACAAAAACCGCTAGAAAACCAGCGATTATTGAAGCAACGCGTGTCACGACTGAGGTTTTCGACCCAGAAATTGATGATGTTGAAACCATCGACGAGCTAGAGTTTAGCGTAGCTAGAGCATCAAGGCCAAAGCCAGCCTCAAAACCTGCTCCTGCCGCAAAACCTCGTCCAGTCAGAAAAAGCTATCCTTTCATTGCTTCCGTCAACGTAGATAAGCGTCCGCTCTCCCCTTATGTTCCAAGCAACAATGCGGCAGCTTCTCGTCCAGCCAAAAACATTTATTCTACCCCTGCTAAACCTATCAAAAAAGTCAAAAAAAGCGCTGACAAATCAGAGAAAAAAGTGGCAAAAGTAGTTGAGCCATCTGAGAAATCCGGTCTTAGCTTGGTGATTATTATCATCATCACAGTTATTTTGGGCGCAGCTGCCGGCGTAGGTGCATACCTATTATTGCCGCACTAGTCTTAATGCATAAAAAAGGAGAGCTTAGGCTCTCTTTTTTATTTCACTGGTGCGGGTAGAGAGAATCGAACTCTCATCTCAAGTTTGGAAAACTTGCATACTAACCACTGTACTATACCCGCAAGTATGTTTTTGCTGTGGGGTGGGATATCGGGATCGAACCGTTTGCGAAGCTCCGGTTCGAGTATATCGTGCCCCTGTTAATTTGCAATTTTGCTGTGGGGTGGGATATCGGGATCGAACCGACGACCTTCTGGACCACAATCAGACGCTCTAACCATCTGAGCTAATCCCACCAGATGAAAGAATTATACCACAAACTCCGAAAAAAGGGAAAAGATTTTCTAACCATTGACATTTTAAACAATCTGTGATATAATGAGGGCGTGTTGCTACAAACACACATTTTTTGCGAGTATCTCGCGCACATTAAAAATTATTATTTTGAAAGGAGTTGACAATCCATGAGATCATGGATAGACAACGTTCTCGGAAACCCCACCAGCAAAAACATTCCCGTTTCAAAGAAAGCAGCCACTCCGGCGAAGGCCGCAGATCCGGCAGCAAGCACGGCGGCAGCCACTTCGGCTCAGCCCGCAGCTCAACCGGCAGCAACTATAACTACAGCGGCAGCAAGCACGGCGGCAGCCACTCCGGCGAAGGCCGCAGATCCGGCAGCAAGCACGGCGGCAGCCACTCC
>JAEEKR010000006.1 GCA_016282495.1 Candidatus Saccharimonadota bacterium | reverse complement strand
TGCTTGAAACCGACGCTCCCTTCTTGACTCCAATCCCAAATCGTGGTAAAATAAACGAGCCAGCGTATGTCAAAGACATCGCTAATTGGTTATCTACTAAATTGGGAGTTTCTTGCGACGAAGTCGCCGAAAAAACAACAGAAAATGTCAGAAATCTCTTCAACATATAAAATTCCAGGATTTATCACCGACGAAGAGCCGGATATGTTTTCTGATGTGCTCGGAAAAACCGAGGAAGAAAAGCCTTTCGACCTCTACGAAGAACTCTCAGCCATCTCTGAGGAAATAGAAAAATGCCGCTCAAGAATGTGCTAAAAGACACCGTTAAAAAAGCCCGTACTAAAATCGACGCCATCAAATCAGACCTCAAAAACTATCATTCTACCGTCCGTCCAAAACTAACCACCGAAGATTTGATCAATGCCGAATCCGAATTTGGTCGCTTGATTTTTGGCCCTATTCCAGCTGGCCATCGCCGCGAGTTTTTTGAGCACAAGAAAAATGTTTGGATCTGGCACGAAAGCTGGCATGAAAATGGCGCCGAAAAAGAAATCACTATGCGTTACGAAGTTCGCCCAACTGGCGTATTCAAAAAGCCAGCCGGCGGCATGTACGTGCAAATCAAAGGTGCTGAACTTGAGAATTTTAGAAAAGCTCTGCACGAATATCTTCGCATTGTTAAAGAAAAGCTTTACTAAACCCACCAAAATCTTCTATAATGATTATGTATAGGAGATTTTTTAATGAAGAAAAAAATTGCAATTATTGTCTTGGCGATCTTTGGCGCTCTCACTATTGCGTTTGGCGTGTTTTTAATTATCAGCCTTCTTCAAGGCGAAAACCCATATAGCAAAATGGCCGAAGCCGAAGTGCTAATCGATGTTAAAAAATGGCAAAAGGAAGACGAGCCAACCGTGATTTGGGAGTTTGGCGAGGGTACTGGCAAGATCACGACCAACGCGGACGAATACTTTGATATGGAATGGGGAATGAAAGACGGAGTTTTGTCGATTAAAACCAAATGGCTCACAGATTTAAGGGATGATTTTGAAATTACAGTTGATAAAGACGCACCGAGCTTTACCGTAGTCAGTAAGTCAGACGGTAAAGAAAGCAAGTTTGTCCCATACGAAGAAGAGGAAAAAGAAGAGGAAGAAACTCCGGACGTAGTATTTCCAGGCGAAGAAATCCCAGTCGCTGAGTAGACTAAAACACGAAAATATGTTAAAATATAAGAATGATTTATCTTGATCATGCTGCCGCGACACCTCTTGGCGCCAAGGCTAAAAAAGCCATGGAGCCGTATTTTGCTGACGATTTTTTTAATCCTTCTGCACCGTATTATCCAGCCAAAAAAGTTCGCGCCGAGTATGAATCTGCCAAAGATCGCATCGCCCATACGATCGGTGCCAAAGGCAACGATATAATCATCACTGCTGGTGCTACTGAATCCATCAACTTAGCTTTTACTGCTGCCGCCAAAAAAGTACTAGTGCTTGAAACTGAACATCAATCTGTTCTCGAAACGGCGAAAAATTTTGATCATAAACTAATAAAGGTTGATAAAACCGGACTAATTGATCTAAAAGACTTCCAAAATAAACTTAGTTCTGATATTGAATTAGTTTCGATTTCCCTTGCCAACAATGAGCTTGGTACCATCCAACCACTTGCTGAGATTTCTGAGATTATTCGCAAAGAACGCCAAAATCGTCTAAAAAACAAAAATAAAACTCCACTCTATCTTCATTCTGACGCTTCGCAAGCTCTGAATTTGATCGATATTAATGTTGCTCGTCTTGGTGTTGATCTTCTTACGATTAACTCCGCAAAGATTTATGGGCCAAAAGGCATTGGTGCGTTATATGTTGCGCACGGCGTAAAATTAAAGCCAATTACTTTTGGTGGTGGTCAAGAAAACGGCCTGCGTTCTGGCACAGAAAATGTGCCACTAACTATCGGTTTTGCCGCCGCCGCCGAAGAAGTAAAAGCGCACTTAAACGGCAATCGTAAACACTACGAGAAGCTCCAAAAAGTATTCAAAGAAGAGTTAAAAAATGCACAAATCGAGCCAATCTTTCTTGGAAACAAAAAACATCAACTTCTAAATTTCTGCCCAGTGTCATTCCCGGGCATTGATGCTGAAAGAATTATTTACAAGCTAGAAGATAAAGAGATTTATCTTTCCACTGGTGCTGCCTGTGCTGCTTCAAAAGGAGAAAAATCCCACGTATTAAAAGCTATCGGTCTCACCGACGCAGAAATCGCCGGCTCCTTCCGCATCTCCTTTGGCGCCTTAAATTCCGAATCGGACGTTAAAACTGCTGCAAAAGAAATCTCCAGCGCCATTAAAGAGGAACTAAACAGAATGCGGGGTGAAGATGCGTAAAACTGTCTATCTTGGTATGTCTGGCGGCGTCGATTCTTCCGTTTCGGCTGTACTTTTAAAGGAACAAGGCTACAGAGTCGTTGGCGTTTATATGAAAAACTGGTCCAAAGACCTCCCAGGAATGAAATGCCCTTGGGCGGAAGACCTCGCCGACGCGAAACGCGTCGCCGTAAAACTCGGCATTGATTTCAAAGTTTTTGATTTTGAAAAAGACTACAAACAAAAAGTCGTGGACTACATGCTTTCTGAATTCAAAAAAGGCCGCACGCCAAACCCTGACATCATGTGTAACCAAGAAATAAAGTTCAAACTCTTCTACGAAGTCGCTCGCGAACAAGGCGCCGACCTTATTGCCACCGGCCATTACGCAAGAGTAGGTTGGGCAGATACATCTTCCGAGGGGCATCCGCAGCTGCTGCGAGGACGAAGTGAAGAGCCCCGTGAAGACGGGCGCGATGAACGTCCCGAGGAAGACTGTATTGCCCCAACCCTTCTTCGTGCCGTGGATGAAAACAAGGACCAAACCTACTTCCTATATAGAATCAGCGAAGAAGCTCTCGCTCACACACTTTTCCCAATCGGCGACATGAAAAAACCTGACGTCAAAAAGTTAGCCGAAGAAAAAGGTCTAAAGAACGCTTATAAAAAAGAATCCATGGGTGTCTGCTTTGTTGGTGATGTCGGCATGAAAGATTTCCTTCGCGAATACATTGAAGAAAAACCGGGCGAAATCCGCGAAATCGAAACCGAAAAAGTCCTCGGTTTTCACGACGGCGCGATTTTCTATACCATCGGCCAACGCCACGGCTTGAATGTCGGCGGAGGTTTACCTTACTATGTTGTGAAAAAAGATTTGGAAAAAAATATCGTCTATGTTTCAAAAAACCTCAACGAAAAAAATCTCTGGGTAGACGAAATCGAACTCGAAGATTTATTTATTCGCGGGGGACTGCCAAAATCTGGCAAAATCGAAATTCGCATTCGTCACCGCGCTCCACTTATTCCAGCCAAATTCGACGAAGGAAAGGTGATTCTAAAAGAAAAAATCAAACGCCCAGCCTCCGGCCAATCCATCGTCTTCTATTCCGATGACACCTGCCTCGGCGGCGGCATCGTAAAATAATTTTTATGTTATAATAAAAACATGAAGAAGAACAAAATATATCGCTCGCTAGGTAATTTGCTTTTAGCTAAAGGAATTATTGGGTGCATCACAAGCGTGCCGATATTTTTTCTTATAGAAATAGTTTTAAGTTGCTCCCCTGGTTCTTGGTGCAGTGGAGAACCAACATATATGAAAATATTAGACATTATTACAGCACTAGTTTTTACTATTGTAAACATTTCTCTTATTATTACGGGAAAAAATATGCGAAGGGCAACGCTCAGCAAGGTAGAACTAGATAAAAAAACTGGTGCAGCAACAACTATGGTAATGCTTGCTGTAATTGTTGGCGCCATATGGTTATTTGGTTCTGGAATGTGGTCTATAATACCAGTCATACTCTGGTTCGGCTTAGATCTTTTTCTTTCGATTGCAGTGCTTGTCTCATGTACGGGCTATCACAAACAAATTAAAGCAGAATAAAAAAGAAGCTCCTGCGGTAGGAGCATACTGCCCCGTGCAAGAACTTCGATACTAAGATTATTTCAAGCTAGGGATTTGATATCAACAATTTGGCCACATTTTGTAATTAGGCATTTCATCGACAAGTTTTTATAATTTGTCGTTTTTAACCAATTATAATATTTTCAAACAATCATAACCATTATCTATGGAAAATCAATCATATGTTATAATTGTAGACGGAACTTACAATTATGAGACATTAACAACGCGTTTTAGCTGACGCATTTTCGTGTTGCAAAAACTTTAATTGCAGCTCCCGTAGGAGCCGGTCTTATAGTTTTTGCCTAAAACGCGAAATTGTAGGTTCCAGCCGGCGAATCGGGGGCTGCAGTTTTTATTAAACTGTAGAGCCAAAATCATATCAAACATAAGAGTAATTGGAACCTACGATTATGAAAGACAGTAACTCCGCGAATGCGGATAAATACGTCGATTATACGCGCGAACAACTCCTCGCGGAAATAAGGCGGCTTAAAAACCATAAGAAATACGGCCTAGTCTGGGAGCATAAAAAAGAGCAGGTGATTGAGGATTTTGAAACTCAGCAGCCGTATCTTCAGGAAGTGGCAGAGAAGCGCATCGAGAATGCACCGGGCGAACCAACGAATTTGATTATTGAAGGCGACAACTTTGAAGCGTTGTCGATTTTGAACTATACGCATGCCGGCAAGGTGGATGTGATTTATATTGATCCGCCGTATAACACTGGCAATAAAGACTTCATTTATAACGATAACTACGTAGATTCCGAAGACGAATTTCGCCATAGTAAGTGGCTAAGTTTTATGGAGCCAAGATTGAGGCTGGCGAAGAACTTGCTGAAGGATGATGGCGTTATTTTTATTTCGATTGATGAGAATGAGTATGCTTCATTAAAAATGTTAATGGACGAAGTATTGCCAGGCAATTTTATCGCTAATATAACTTGGGATAAAAGAAATCCAAAAGGGAACTCAAAAACCATATCTTCGGTAATTGAATACATATTATGCTACGGGAAAAATCTTCAATCTACCAAAGAGTTGAGGACTGAAAAGGATAATGCTGGACAGATGATAGCTAAGGCTGGACAGCTACACGGCAAAGTTGGTAGGAAAGTAACCCCTGATTGCATAAAAGAGAGTATAAGGCTGGGAGCGAACATTAAAGAAAATGATTTTAGTAGAATTTATTCTCTAAGCGATGCAAATAATGATTTTTGGAAATGGCTAAAAAGTCAACCGTTTCTTGAAGGCGAGAAGGCTTATAGATATATAGATGAAAATGGCGATGTTTTTCGTCCAGTTTCTCTGGCTGCACCTAAGGATAGCAAAAATAAGTATGATGTGATGCATCCGATAACTAGAAGACCGTGCGCTTGTCCGAAAACTGGTTGGCGTAATAAGAAAGAAACGATGGCCGAGCTCATTGCTAACGGCGATATTTTATTCGGGAGAGACGAAAAAACCATACCGAACCGAAAATATAAATTAAAAGACTTTTTAACTCAAACATTATCTGACTTGATATCATATGCAGGCAATGGGATTGATGATTTACGAAGTGTCTCTAAAAACGACATGTTTGATAATCCAAAGCCACTGTTCTTGATGGAGAAGATATTAGGCGCTATCGATAAAGATGATGCAATAGTACTTGATTTTTTTGCAGGCACTGGTACGACTGGGCAAGCTGTTCTCGAGTTAAATGAAAAAAATGGTAGTAAAAGAAGTTTTATTCTTTGTACGAATAATGGCGATAAAGGTCCGGATTCGGTGAAGATTGCGGAGGATATTACTTATCCGCGCATTAAGACTGTGATTACCGGTGAGCGTCAGGACGGTAGCAAATATTCGGATGGAATTCCGGCGAATTTACGCTATTACAAGATTGATCATATCGAGAAAAAGCAGAGCATTGATGCGAATCGTCTTGAGATTGTGCGCTATCTCGAAGATATTATTCAGGTGAAGGAAAACTCATATGAGCAGTGCGAAGTTGATGAAGACTTTGCATTGTATAAAAATAGTGAACGATTTGTTGGGATGGTTTTTGATCCGTTTGCACTGGAAGAAGCCATTGGCAAAATTAAAGAGAAAAACACCGAGAATTTGCCCGTGAAACTCTATGTTTTCTCGTATAGTCGCGATGCGTTTGAAGATAATTATGAAACGGATTTTGAAATTGAATTCGTAGCGATGCCGGAGGGCCTGCTAAAAACTTATGCAAATATTGTCACCGAGACAAAGAAGGAGGATGCATGAAACTTAAAGATTTCCAAATCGAGGCGATTGCCGAGACATCGGAATATATTCGCGACTTTCTCGTCAAGAAAGAGCAGAAGAAGAACGATAAGGTTTCGGAAGTTGTCCTAAAGAGTCCAACCGGTTCGGGTAAGACAATTATGGCAGCGGAAATTTTGCGCAACCTTGCAGATTTCTTTGAGTTGCATCCGTACGCGATAATTTGGGCGGCGCCAAATAAGCTTCACGAGCAGTCGCTGAAGAAATTATCGGATCGCCTGGCGGAGACGGAGTATCAGTTGGTGAATGTCGACTCGATGAGTTCGGGCGCTTTAACGCGTAATACCGTCTTATTTACGAACTGGGAAAAGCTATTTAAGCAAGATAAGGACGGGAACTGGGCTAATAGGGCCGTGCGCCAGGGCGAAGACGGCAAGAATTTGCAGGACGTTTTGGATGCGACGCGTGCGGCGGGCATTGGCATTATGCTGATTGTCGATGAGAGTCATCAGACTTTTTATGGCACGAATTCACAGGCGCTTGTTCACGGCGTGATTAAGCCTGATTTGGTTTTTGAGATCTCTGCAACGCCAAAAGCTGTGATGATGGGCGGGGATTATCATATGACAGAAGTTGAGTTTTCCGATGTTATTGATAGTGAATTGATTAAAAAAGAAGTTTATCTTAATAATGAAATTGCGAAAAATATCAATGATTCTGCTAATTCCGTTGAAGTTGTCATTAATGCTGCGCTTGATAAGCGCGATGAACTCGCTAAAAAATATGAAGAGCAAGGCATAAATATCAATCCATTGCTTTTGATTCAGCTACCTAACACGAGCAAAGAAACTATGTCTGAGCTCGATTTAAAAGACAAGGATATTATTGAGAGCATCCTTGAAAAACGAGGCTTACGTTATTCGAATGGCGAGCTCGCTATTTGGCTTTCTGACGATAAACAAAACCTTGAAAATATAGAAAAAAATAATAGCCAGGTTAAAGTCTTAATATTCAAACAGGCCATCGCACTTGGCTGGGATTGCCCACGAGCGCAGGTCATGGCAATGCTTCGTGATACAAAATCTGAAGTTTTCCGCATTCAGACCGTCGGTCGTATTTTACGTATGCCAGAAGCCAGACATTACATTGATGATTCTCTAAATAAGGCATACGTGTATACCGATTTGCCCGATATTACAATTGCTCATGACGATACTGATGCTAAAAATCTCATAAAAATGCAAGTCGCTCATCGTCGTGACGATATTTCGAATATAGAACTCCCAAGCGTGTTTATTCATCGCACAGACTATGGAGATCTGCGAGCTGATTTCAAACCAGTTCTCGACAACATATTAGATCAGACTTTTGGTACCGACGATTCTAGGATGACCAGTGAAGATCGATACAACCTCGTTGATGAGAAGCTTGAAATATATGATGGAGAATTAACTTCGCCAATAATTGCAGATGCTATTATAGAGAATCTCGATAGTTATGAAGTTTCTGAATACGAAACAATAAAAGTAAATATGGATGCGGCAAATATTGAACGAATCTTCAATACTATATTAAGGGGCTATACCGGACAGTTTAAAAACTGGGCGCGTACTAAATCTGTCGTTTGTGGAACATTGTATTCTTGGTTTAAAAAAGCAGGCATCAACATAGAAAGAGTTCAAAAGATTATTGCCTGTTCGATAGTTAACCAAGAAATTTTTTCACAAGTTTTTGACAAGGCTCTCGATGCGTATGAAGATATATATCGTGAAGAAATGAAACGCCGTCGTGACCGCGAACTAGAAGAGTTGGTTTTTAGTATTCCTGAGGTAGATCAATTTAATGAAAATTATACAATCACAAAATCACCAAATAATGCAATGGAACAATACTATCGCTATGATAATGCACCAAATACCGAGGAAAAATTCGAAGAAATGCTGAATCGAGCATCCCAGATTGAATGGTGGTATAAAAATGGCGAAAAGATGGAAAAATATTTCGCTATTCCATATTATGACCTGAATGATAGAACAAAAACCGTGAGAAAAGCATTTTATCCAGATTACATAATACGCTTTAGCGACGGGTCGACTGGTATATATGACACTAAATCAGGTTTTACCATAGAGAACAAAAATACTCGCCAAAAAGCGAATGCTTTACAAAAATTCATTCGAGAGAATGCAGAATTGAATCTTAAGGGTGGCATTATAAATGTAAAAGGTGAATCATTCTATATTCAAGATTCACCAGATTATGATGAAGATGGGGAATGGAAAAAATTTATTATACAATAGGCCTCAATTAGTCTTAGTGGAGTTGTAAAATGTCACAAACAGATGCACAGAAACGGGCGATGAAAAAGTATCTCAGCAACCCTGAGAATAGAAAAAAGAGAACAACCAAAAATGCTGAATATGTTCGCAGGAAAAAACATGAAAAGAATATCGAACACGCAAAAAATATTATCGCTCTAGGTAACAATGTTGATGCTGTAACAGAATATATTGAAAACATTCTTAAACATAGAAAAGCAAGAAGCGATGTATCTAATAAAATAACCGAAAATGAGTCTGGCGCTTCTAAGCAACACTTTATTGACGATAATCTAGAGATATTTGTGAATCCGATCACGGAAGAAATTGCGACGTACAATCCTAAACAGTCAATAAGTAGATTGTCGAGTGATTTGTTTTCAGAAAACGATATTTCGAGAAAAATAATTACTCCAGTTGTTCAAATTGGAGATGCCCCAAAGATGCGATCATTAAAGATAGACGATACCCCTGATGTGCTAACGACGCCTAAGAATAATATAGAAGAAAAAAGTAGCGGTATTTTAACCAAGCTTGTCGAACGAGTATCATTAATGCCAAAAGAGGAACTATTACACTTAGATAAGTGGAAAGATAATGGAGAGAATGGCGCCCATCTTTTGACTATGCCAAATATCCCAACGCCACTACAGGGACCAGGTATGCAACCAAGAACAATTTTAGGATCAACAAACTGGGACTCTATCAGAAAAAAATGTTATGCCGATGCTAAATATCACTGCCAGATTTGTGGAAAAAATTGCATTGATGGTCAATTACAATGTCACGAAGTTTTTTCAATCGACTACGAAAAACGAACATCAATTTTCGAACGCGTTGTTGCGGTTTGTCCTTTATGTCACACAATAGGCATTCATTCTGGAAGAGCATTAACTCTTTATAAAAAAGGATCATCTTATATGAACAAAGAGCATCTCTTAAAAGGTGTAGAGAATGCGTTTTATGTCACTTCGCTCCATAATAAAACACATCCTTCAAGCGAACCACTTCGTTTATTTGAATCATTCCTTGATTATGTGAAACAAAAATCAATAGCCTCAGAAGTAATAAGACTAATAAAGAAATACGATATACAGTTCTACAGAATCGATGAAAGATCTTGGAAAAGGAAGTATTGGAGTGATTGGGAACTTATTTTCGATGGAGTAGAATATCCAACTATTTATAAAAACATTGAAGACTGGCAAAGTGCTATGGCAAAAGTGAACGAAGAATGGAATACTGGTACACAAAATTAAATCACAAGCGCTTTAATTTGTCAAGTATGGGGTAATTGTGGTATAATTTCAGAATATGAATGCAAGCGAAATTAGACAAAAATATTTAGAATTTCAAGAGAAAAAAGGGCATAAAGTTATCGCTCCAGCGCCACTCGTTCTCGAAAACGACCCAACCACACTTTTCACCGGCTCCGGTATGCAACCGCTCCTTCGATTTTTGCTCGGTGAAACGCACCCAGACGGCACTCGCCTTACCGACTCCCAGCCATGTCTCCGCTTGCAAGACATTGACGACGTTGGCGATCCGCGCCATACCACTGTTTTTGAAATGCTCGGCAACTGGTCGCTTGGCGATTATTTTAAAGAAGAACAAATCAGAAATTGTTTCGAATTTTTAACTATAGAAATTGGCTTAAACCCAGAAAAAATTTACGTTACCTGCTTTATCGGTAGTGAAAAATACGGCATTCCGCGTGACGACGAAGTAGCGAAAATCTGGCAAGAGGTATTTAAAGAAGCTGGCATCGAAGCAAAAATTGCCGAAATCGGCGAAGCTAAACTGGGCGATGAGCGCGGTATCAAAGACGGCGAACGCATTTTCTTCTACAACGACAAAGAAAACTGGTGGAGCCGTGGCGGCGGTATCGAATCTACGCCAATCGGCGACCCATGCGGTCCAGATTCCGAAATTTTCTATGACTTTGGCGAAGATAAACAAGATGTCGAAAAATTCGGCAAGTCTCACCCAGCTTCCGACGGTGCTCGTTTTATGGAAATCGGTAACCAAGTCTTTATGCAGTACAAACGCAACGAAGACGGCACTTTTTCCGAACTCGAAAAGAAAAATGTTGACTTTGGCGCCGGCCTCGAACGTGTTGCTGCGGCCGCGATGGACAGTTTTGATGTTTTCAGAGTTTCCTTACTTTATCCAATCATCAAAAAACTCGAAGAACTTTCCGGAAAAACCTACGACAATAACACCGACGAAATGCGCATCATTGCCGACCACTTGCGCGGAGCTTATCTTCTCGCTGCTCAAGGTCTTTCGCCGTCCAACAAGGCTCAGGGTTACGCACTTCGCCGCTTGATTCGCCGTGCCATTTTGAAAGCTTTAGATCTTGGCATTGCCCAAGATTTTATGCACGAAACCATTTCTACTATCGAAGAAGAGTATAACGCTCTGCCGGATTCCATCCTTACAAATCGCGAACACGCGCTCGAAATTCTCGAAAAAGAAGAACGCGTTTTCCGCCAAACTTTAAACAAAGGTTTGAAAGAACTTAATAAAATTTCCAGCAAAGCTGAAAGTCTTACCGGCTACGATTTATTCAAGCTCCAAGACACCTACGGCTTCCCATTTGAAATTTCCGTTGAAGAAGTTTTCCGCCAGAATATCAAACTTTCCGATAACTACAAGAAAGAATTCGAAGAAGCTTTAGAAGAACAAAGAAACCGCAGCAAAACAGCTTCAAAAGGCATGTTCAAAGGCGGGCTCGAAGATCACGGCGAACAAACTACTAAATATCACACCGCCACTCACCTGCTTCTTGCCGCTCTTCAAAAACATGTCGATAGTTCGATCCGTCAAAAAGGTAGCAACATCACCGCCGATCGTTTGCGTTTTGATTTTAACCTTGATCACAAGATGACTCCCGAAGAAATCAAAACCGTCGAAGACCAAGTTAACGAATGGATTAAAGCTGATCTTAAAGTTTCGTTTGATGAATTTGATAAAGACTACGCAAAAAATACTTTGAAAGCCCACGGTCAGTTCTGGGAGAAATATCCAGACAAACTCAAAGTCTACACCATCGGCGATTTTGATAACCCAATTTCCCGCGAAGTTTGTGGCGGCCCACACGTCGAACACACCGGCGTGCTCGGTTCTTTCAAAATCAAAAAAGAAGAGTCTAGTTCCGCTGGCGTCCGCCGTATCAAAGCTGTACTAGAATAAAACTTGTGCTATAATTTAGGCATGAGTGCTTTACTTAGTCGTAAAAGTAAGGAGGAAAAAACCAATACCGACAAAGACGCGATTCTCGCGCTTGATATTGGTACCGAATTTGTCAAAGCC
>JAEEKR010000005.1 GCA_016282495.1 Candidatus Saccharimonadota bacterium | reverse complement strand
TGCGGCCGTCATTGCCGTTATAGCATTTATCAAGGAGGTGCTGTTAAAATGACAAAGTCTAACAAAATAGCCATCGTGGCTTCTCTGCTTGTGCTTGCACTTGTCATTACTGGCGTCGTGCTGCACAACAAGGGCCTTCTCAAAAAGTCTAACGTCGAAGAAAAAACCGTTACACTGGAAACAGTACAGGGAAAAGTAGACGTAGACGAAGAGGACAGTAAGTTCGTAGTTGACTTGTCTAAGTGTCATGCTTATGACGACGTCAGTGAAGAACTGCTCTGGAATTCGCTCTCCAAGGAAGACCGCGCCCGTACCAAGGCTGCCGGTTTCTCCGACGCCGTGTCCTTCCCGCTTAAGGGCATGGATGATGAAGCAAAGATAAAGGAAATTCGAGAGGAAATTCTCCGTAACCCCATCTTTGGCGACATGGTTGCCCGGGGCTTCTGTGAAGTCAAGCTCTCGGATGGCGAAACTACCCTTGCTGACATTAACCCCTGGATAAGGGACTTTATCGCTAAAACCGATAAGGCATTTGAAAGCAAGGAAGTAGGTTCCAGAGGCATAGAGATATGGCTCGAATGCCGCGGTGACGACGGCAAATATTACGTCACCGAAGAGTATCGCACTTACACCTGCGGTCTTGCAACTATCATTGACCGTATGGTTGTAGTTGGCATCTCTTCGAGGCAGTCAACCCTTCACTTTCCTCTGAACGATAAAGTCAGAGACTGTGAACGTCGCGTGGAGAAAGGCGACAAGCAAGAGAATAGGGATGCTTTCGTCCTGAAGTACTTCCGCAAGGATGGTACTAAAGTGTTCGAGATTGCATTTAACATGCATGACCGACGCTTTGAGCTCCTTAGGAACTATGCTCCTAAGCCCACCACTACTCAGGGCAAAGGCGGTGGACCTACTCCTACTACTAAGCGAGTGGTCACTACTAAGCGAGTAGTTACTACTACTTCCGTGCACACTACTCGTCAGCACACCACAAACCCGCCGCCCACGGTTACGATACCGAAGATAACCATCCCCACGTTTACAGTAACCATTCCAGACATAACGATAACAATTCCGTCAACCAAGCAGACAACCCAACCTTCTACCAAGTACAAGAAGGACCCCGCGGAGGACCCCGCAAACAAAGGTAACGCACCTATTGGTGGTGGCAAAAACCAGCCCGGCGACGGTGCTGGCGACTATCAGCCCACGGCTGAAAGGCCGCCTGAAACCACTACCAAGAGGGTTACTACAACCAGCCCCACTACCAAGGTGGTTACTACAACCACGAATAGCGGCGTCAATCTTGACAATGCTACTCCTCCTGCGACGAACCCCATTCCCGTTGTGACCGACAGTCACGACACTCCCAGCAGCAATGCAGGGAATAACAATGGCGCGTTCTCAATGGACTAAGTAGTGGTTATTCACACCTAACGGGTTCCCTCGGCAGCCTAGCTGCCGGGGGCTCTCCGAGATATTACCCATTTGTAACTGAGATGATTCGGCTTTGGACCCAGACGAAAATTAACAAGTCGGCTAGCAAAAAATAGCATCAAATTATTAAAGAATAATCATTTTTATATTAATTATAAAAGGAGTTTTTATGAAAAAAGCTATTAAAACTACTCTCGGCGTAGCCGCTGCTGCCGCTATCGTCGGGGCCAATCTTGCTCCTATCGCAGTATTTGCTTGGGGTGACAACTCTAAAGGTGGTCGCACAAGTTATACTCGTGAGCAAATCGAACAAGGAGTTCTTGGCGATACGATCGTCTTTAACTCTATTTCAAATAGCGTGATCGGCGACGAAAAGAACTTCGTCGGCGCACGTGAAGATACTGGCATCAATGCCGGTGCTGCCAATGTCTGGAACGGTAACGAAATTACTGTCGAAGACGGCAAAACCTATATCGTACGTCTTTACGTACACAACAACAACCCTAAAGATACTGATGCTATTGCAGAAGGCGTTACTACATCATTCAACGTTTCTACTGCAACCGGTACTTCCGTAGAAGTTAACGGTTTCATCGATTCTACCAATGCTAACCCAACTTCATACTGGGATAACGTTGTCTTCAAGAGCTCTCATGAATTTTACCTTGACTATGTCGAGGGTTCTGCTCTTCTAGAAAACAATGGTATTGGTGCTAATGGTGGCGTCAAACTTTCTGATGACATTGTCACCAGTAAAGGTGCTCTCATTGGTTATGATGCTCTTGATGGTAAAATTCCTGGCTGTTACAAATATGCCTCTTATGTAACCATTAAGGTTAAAGCTACTTTTGTTGCACAACCTACTGATTATCTTGTAGAAAAACAAGTTCGTATCAAGGGTGACAAAAAATGGCAAGAATCTGTTAACGCAAAAGTTGGTGATACTGTTGAATATCGTATTCACTACAAAAACACCACTGATGCTGATGTAGAAAATGTCATGGTCAAAGATGTTTTGCCAAACAACATGGAATATGTTGCTGGTACAACCAAGCTTTACAATGCAACTAATCCAGATGGTATCGCTCGTGACGATGTTATTACTACAACCGGTGTAAATATCGGCGGTTATACCAAAGACGGTGACGGCTATGTTACCTTCAGCGCCAAAGTTGTCAACAAAAACCTTGCTTGTGGTCAAAACAAGTTGGTCAACTGGGGACAAGTTGGTGTCGGCGACAAAACTGCCCAAGATTCCGCAGATGTTTTAGTCAATGTTGCTTGTAGCAACCCAACCACTCCAGAAAAAGAGCTCCCATCTACTGGTCCAGCCTCTATTGTCGGTGGTGTTATTGGCCTTGGTTCTCTAACCACTGCCGCTGGTTACTACATTGCTAGCCGCAAAAAGTTAATGTAATTTGTCTGCTCCACGAAAAAGGGACGGCAAAGCAAAAATCCCCACTTAATGTGGGGATTTTTGTTGCCAAAAAGTATTGTATTTGAAAAGCTTATGCTATAATAAATGCATATATGGATCCAACGCAAAACCAATCTGGTACGCCTGGCCCGATTTTCTCGGCTGGCGCTGCTCCCGAAGAGCCACCAATGACTCCAGAGCCTTCCGGCACAGGTCCCAAAAACCCATTTTCTAGAGGTGGCGGCGACATTATTTTACAGCCTAGCGACGATTATTATTCCGGCAAATCCGCCCGTTCCAAAAAACCCCTCATCATTGGCGGGATCATCGCCGTAGTGGCAGTCATTGCTTTACTTATTATGATTCCATTTTTCAACAGGAGTTCAAAAGTAAATCTCGAACAAAAAACAGAACTACATAACAATAGTGTCGCGGTACTTGAAAATTACAAGTATGTTATTGATGCGTATGATAGTTCCATAGGTATTAATCCAACTGGCGACATTTTAGCTAAGCATCCAGAAACCATACTGTTCGGCTTTTATGATACATACTATAATCTCTATACTTATAGCGATTTTATTCTGACTTCTTTACAAGAAGCCAAGCAAAATGCTTCCGAGATCCACAAATACGAGAAAGAAATAAATGACATCATAGACAGCATCCAGAGTGATATGGAGGCGATTAAATACAATGCTGACATCATGGCCCAACTCAACAAAGCATTTATCATGCCCATTCGAGATTCTGAAGGGTGGAAATATGATGGCTGTATTTCTAGTACAGAAACACGGGCCCTTCTAAGTAATTCAGATAAAAAAATAGCTTCTATTGCCAGAAAATACGATCAATTAGCATGTAGTGATGATATTCAAGTAACTTTTGAAGAAGGAGAAGTCCTATCTATCCCTGTATCTGTAGACGAAAACACACTGGATATATTAAATGACATAGTGAGCTCATTGAAATCTTACTTCAAATCAATCCCTAGCGGCTTCAAAGAAGATGTTGTAGAAAAACTTCAAACTATAATCGACGGAACAAAACCAGAAGAAAACGTATCAAATCAGGATGAAAGCGAGAAATGATGAAAAAAACATTCAATAATAAACGCGTAAGAATTATTGTTAGGCTTTGCGCTATTATATTTTTTATTTTCACCGTTATATTTACTAATTTATCTCTAGACCAACACAAGGCTAGCGCTGAAACCACTAACCAAGGTAATGAAAAAACTGCTCAACAGAAATTATATGCCCAGGCACTACTTAAATGCACCGAACACCTAGAGGTCAATATAGGCTCCTCAGACTTATCTCATATTAGAGCGGACGATGGTAAAAAATCATTCTTTGTGGGCGGATATTATGCATATGGGGTTGCCATAGAGCAGCACTTCAAAGGAACGACTACTGATTGGCAAGACGGAAAATTAAATTGCAACCACAAGGGCGGAAAGCTGGCTTCTAACTCGACATTATCAGCTTTCGAGATGGGATTTTCTCAAGAAGAATTATTCTGCAATGGTAGTGGCCCTGGCATCTATGCTTCTGAAGACAAAAGCGCGGCCGGGTGTGCAGCAATATATAGAGGCGAAACTAATGCTAAAAAACTAGATCCTGCTGATGGCAGATCAGATTATATCAAGAGTTTAGTAGCAGAAAAAACTTTTGGAGGTGACGTTCCTGGTGGTTCAGTCGGCTCTTTTACTGACCTAGAGAAGTATTACGTTTATAAAGACGCTTTTTTCTCAGTGTGTGCCACCAAAACCGGAGAGAAGGACAGTTCACTATTGTATCAAGTTAAAACATGGGACAGCGCAACAAACGATTTTGTGACTTTGGGCTACACCCAAAAAGACAAGGACATAGAGCCAGATCAAAAGTTTTATGTGACACTTAGCGAAAAAATGTCATGTAATGAGCTAGCTGCAAAATTGAATAGCGGAAAAGAATTTACTGCATATTCAACCACAAAAAAAGCCGCCGCAGCTCACCCAGGTACCACGGAAGATCCGGACGATCCGGGAGGCGTCCTTTCACCAGGGTCCTCCTCTACTACTTCTGATCCAACCTGTCTCACTGAAGAAGGATCACTAAGCTGGATAGCCTGTCCAGCTGGCGATAGCATGAGCTCTTTTCTGTCTGGAGTTTACGAAGACATTATAGAAGATAAATTTTTGAATCTTAAACCAGAATTATTTAACGGCAATAGTGGGACAAGAGAAGCATGGAGTGTATTTCAAACCATTGCAAACATAATGTTTATTATCCTGCTGCTAATAGTAGTTTTTTCCCAACTCACTGGCGTTGGTATAGATAACTATGGCATCAAAAAAATTCTACCGAAGCTCATCATAACCGTATTGCTTATCAACCTTTCGTACATCATTTGTCAAGCCCTGGTAGACTTTTCAAACATAGTAGGTACTAGTTCAAAGGATATGCTTGATAGTATAGCCACCAACTCTGTTGGGGGCACCTATGCTGGAATCAAAGATGGCTTTAAAGCTATCATAGGTGTTCTCGCTGGAACCATTGGTTTAGCTGGTGGTGCTACTGTAGCCGTAACGTTGTTTACGTCTGGTTGGGCTGCATTTTTGCCACTTCTTTTAGCGCTCTTATCTGCAGTTATTTCGTTAGTATTTTTCCTAATATTACTCGGGATTCGTCAGGCTGGTGTTGTAATATTAGTAGCGCTCGCTCCTTTAGCTTTTGCGTGTTATGCTCTCCCAAATACTAAAAAATTATTTGATAAATGGCTTAAAGTATTCAAAGCACTCTTAGTTGTTTACCCAATTTGCGGATTATTAATGGGTGGTGGGTCTTTAGCCTCATCTATAATTTTAAAAGATGTCAGTAGTGATTTTTCGGAAGGCGATTTAGGAACATTCTTTTTATTGATAACTGGGCTAGCTATTCGTGTTGTTCCAATTTTTGCTGTTCCATCATTAGTTAAAGGCGCCTTTGCAGCAATGGGCAATATTGGCGCAAAAATCTCCGGTGTCGGCAAGAATCTTGGAAGCAGAGCCACTGGGAGCATCCGCAAATCCGAAGGCTATCAAAGTGCTAGAACAAGCCTAGCTGCGGGTAAACCTAACGGGATTAGGTCAAAAATTGGACAGGCTGCGGGTAAAAGTGGTATAGGCCGGGCCTTAGTCGGAAATAGGTATGCCAGGAATCAAATGGCTGCACTTGAGCAACAAAGAAAACAAGGTAATCTTGCCAAGATGACCGATGCCGACTATGTTGCTAGCCAAAAAGCAGCCATAGAAGATAAACAACGTGACGAAGATGTAAATAGCACGCTTAGCCTTATGCGTTCTAATGGTATTACTATGGATAATGGTCAAGTAGCTGCATATGACATAGGCAATATGCAAAAAAGACTAATAGAACTGTCCAGTAAAGACACTAGTAACTACTCCAAGGAACAGTTGAGCAGATACAGACGTGAAGTTGCTGCGTTGTCGAGAGGATTGTCCCAAGAAACAGGCGGAGGCAGTAAACTAGCAGAAGTTATTAGGCATGAATCTACACTATCAGATGGCAGCGCAAACCAAGGCTTCCTCGAAGTTATGGGTGATATTTATTCTAAGGATTCCACCGTCAAATCCAAGCTTAATGCCAAAGATACTGGTGCTAGTTATTATGTTGAGCAGTTCACTGCTGGTGGAAAATACAGGGCAAAGCGTGACAAAAACGGTAGTATTATTTCTGCGCCATCATCAGAAAATTTTGGTAACTTCAAAGAAACTAAAGAATATAAGGAGGTAACACGTGTGGGCAAGAATTGCCGTATTAAGGATCATGCTGCAGGTGTAGACCAAAGCGCAGAGGCCAGAGCGGAGTATATGGATTCTATGTCCCAGAATGACTTTAAAGATCTGGCCAATAGTAAATCATTTGAAAATCTTGATTCTGACTCTAGGTCGGCAGCCATAAACTACTACAACAAGAGGGGTGTTGATGGTAGCGAAGGCAGCAGGACAGACCTCAGCGGCGAATTTAACGATCTTAGAGTCTTGAACGTCAGAAACGTACCACCACCATCAACATCATAGAGCAAAACTATTGTCAAAAGCATTATTATAGCCTAAAATACTGCCTCGCTGCAATCACATTCTCAAACAACACGCCCACGGTAAGTGGCCCTACGCCACCTATCTTGGGCGTAATTGCTGCGAGGTCCTCGCGCTCGCGAATCGATTCTTCGATGTCACCTACTAAAACTCCGCCTTCGCTTGCCGTGCCAGCGTCAACCACTACTGTGCCTGGTCTAATCATTACGTTTTTTATCAAATGTGGTTCGCCAGTTGCTGTCACAATTACATCAAAGTTACGAAGCTCTTCAAGGTCGCTTCCACGATGAAAAATTTCCACATCATATCCAGAGTTAATCCACATCTTGTAAAGCGGCTTACCTACTAGTCTTCCGCGCCCAACAAGAGCAATCTTTTTATCCGCAAGATTAATATCATAACCAGCAAGGAGCCAATTAATTGCTGTGGCCGTAGCAGAATCAAAACTACCTTTGCCGCTTAGCCCGTCCACGTCTTTTTCCGGTGCAATTAAACCAAGAATCTCGTCTAGATTATCATTACTTTTTAATGGAAGCTGCACGATAATCCCAGAAACTCCAACATCCTTATTTGCAGCTAAAATCTTTTCTCGCACAGTATCCTCGCTAGAAGCTAGAAAGTCTTCTACTTCCACGCCGATATCTTCACCGTATTTTTTCTTAAGCTCAACATATTTCATAATCACCGGATTATCGCTATCACGGATAATTACAAGTTTCGGTTTTTTCGTCATGCCACGCACTAAGCCCGCTTGGCGCTCTTTTACAAACCCAGCCAACTCTTTGCCATTCAAAATTTTCATGCAATCTCCACTGGCTCTTGCTCGAGCGTGTAGCCAAATTTATCTTTCACGGCCTTGATAATTTCTGCACGTGCTGCTGCAAGATCGGCATAACTTTTTGCCGCATCGTTAATCAAAATCAAAGAGGCTTTATCACTCACGCGCATGCCATGAAGTGTCTTGCCTTTTAGCCCGGCCTCTTCAATTAGCCAACCAGAATTAACGATATTTTTTCCGTCCTCGCGCCACACCAAGATACCATTCTTCTTAGCTTCTTCAGCTTCTTCATCGCTAAGATAAACATTTTTAAAGAAACTCCCCGCACTAGCTTCTATCTTTGGATCAGGCAATTTCCCAGCTCTAACAGCCGTAACCATTTTGCGAATATTGTTTGGCGAAAAATCTGTTTCATTATGTTCCTCGATATAGCGTTGCAAAGACGTATAGAATGGTGGTTTAAGTTCTTTTCGTTCTAATTTTACGGTTACCGAAACAATAAAATACCTTTCGGCATCTTTTCCAGAATTAAAAATCGATTTACGATAAGAAAGTCCCATCTCTTCTTTTTTGATCGTGCGGATTTCGTTAAGCAGGGAATCAAACGCTTCTACTTCAACAATAGTTTGTGACATTTCTTGTCCGTAGGCGCCAATATTTTGCACTGGAGCCGCACCAAGCGTACCCGGAATTGCGCTCATAGCCTCAATGCCAGAATATCCTTTTTTGCATGCAAGTTCTACAAAATCATCCCAAATTTCACCACCCATGCCTTTTATAACAAGCGCGCTCGAATCTTCCGATAAAACCTCTATCCCTTTAAGCTTATTTACCAAGATTACCCCTGTAAATCCTTCGTCACGTCCAATCGTATTTGCCCCTTCACCAAGCACATATACAGGCAAATTCTTATCCTGAGCAAACTCATAAGCTTCACTAATATCATCGACTTTTTCAATATCTATTACGAAGCGTGCATCCCCGCCAAGTCGCATGGTAGTTAGTGTAGAAATAGGAACATTTTCTCGTATTTTCATATCTATATTATATCAGTTTTACTGATAATTTTGCGGACATTCTCATTGGTAGGGAGTATCCCTTGTTTCTTTAGTTTTCGCCCCATTTCACGTCCAACCATCGACTCTTCTTCCGAAAAAACGCAGCCGCAATACTTTTGCATATAAAGCCCAGCCGCCCTGGCCTCTCCTTGGCCCTCTTTCCAACCCTCGCGAAAATCTCGGTACAAGAACGCGACCCCAAACTCTTTTGAAAGTTGCTCCATCAAATCTTTAATAATATCGTGCTTTTGGTAAATACTATAAAGAAGCGTAGTAGAAACAGTATCAAAGTCGTGTTCTTTTGCGTATTCAAACACTTTGCGAAGTCTCTTAGGATAACAATAGTTTTGGCAACGGTTCAAAAGTATTTCAGTGAGATTATCATCGTTAGCATCTTTGAGTACACTACACAAAAATTCATCCAAGCCGTACTGATCTTCTAAAATTAGCTCCACATTCTTTTCTTTAGCGTATGATTTTAGACAATCGCGACGCGCCTTATATTCAGCATATGGATGAATGTTTGGATTATACCAAAAAAGCGTCGGCTCGATATTTTCTTCGCGCAGCTTTTTAATACAATAAACGCTGCACGGTGCGCAGCAAGTATGGAGCAGTAGTTTCACACTGTTATTATAGCAAAAATGTCCATTTTGTGATATAATTTGCATATGGCTAAGAAAGTAAAAAAAGTTATTGCTAAACTAAACCGCAACAACAACCATAAACACAGCGACAAACGCAAACACGCTCGTCACAAAGACGGCCGTTAAAAATCACCCCAAATGGGGTGATTTTTTGTTTTTATGACTATTATTTGTTAAAGCCAACTTTCTTTTTACGACTCTTGATTTCGACTACTGTCATTGGTAGTAAGATAGCTGCAGCGATAATCGATACAACTGAGACTACTGTCGCGCTTGAATCATCGCCATTCTCGCCGATACCCGTATTTGGTACAGCAGTTCCGTTTTTACCACTGGCATCTGTACTATTATTTGCATTACCACCTGTGCTTCCACCAGTGTTACCAGGATCTACGCTAGTGCCATTACCACCTGTGCTTCCACCATTGTTACCAGGATCTACGCTAGTGCCATTACTGCCAGTCGTATTGTTCCCGCCAGTCGTATTACCACCACCTGTAGTATTTCCACCAGACGTATTTCTCGTTACACTGACTGTTGTGGTCAAGTTTATCTCGTCGGTTTCCTCTACATCGGTCCCATTGACATCATAGTCGAAAACTGCATTATTGAACCTAATGGTATAGTTCCCAGCCGGGGTATTTTTGTCAACTTTATAGGTGGCGGCCATCACTCGTCCGTTTGCCGGCACCGCCATACCAACATCATCAGTCGGCGTCCATGCACCAATCCCAGTAGTAGGGTAAAAGTCCGTAACACTTGTCATTGATTCACCTCGTTGCAGACCTGTTATACTAAGATATGATGTTGAACCAACCTCTTTAGGTGACCACGTACCCTGAAGCGTAACATAAGTTCTGGCTGTTGACGTCCTAAGATATATAGTCGCAGAGCCATCATGTGTCCCATCAAGTACAACGTTGGCCGTCGTCAGGCTATAATCAGATGCACTCGCTTGTGTAAAGCGGTAAACCATCCAAATATTTCCGACCAAGAAAAGTGTTCCTAATACGGCCAAACCTATCCGAGTCGGAATTTTTCTAATTATTTTATGTGTTTTGCGTTTTTGTATTTTCATTTTTTCCTTTCTTTTACCAATTTATTTCGCCTGTCCCCAGGATACTTTTTATTAACGCTCTTACATCTCTAATATTTATTCCACCCTTACCATCGACATTGGCAAGTTCTTCTTGAAGACTAGTTATAGAATCTTTTCCCAAAATTACAGTTATAATTTTTCTAGCATCTCTTATATTGACGCTATAATCAGAGTTTACGTCTCCAGCATACGCTACAACTATTTCGGCCCCAGTAATTTGATTAGTATTAAACTCGTGACCATTAGTAAGAGGGTTTGAAGCAAGTCGTGTCCAAGTCGTCCTGTTATCCTGAGTTAGTAATGCCATGCAAGTTAAATCACTGGAAACGGTGAATGTATTTGTTGAGGTTGGAATAATCGTTGCTCCGCCTCTAGTGTTATCTATTAAGGTGTTCGCAAACTCCCATTCATCACCGCCACCACTGCTACCTCCGGTGTATACAACTTTTAGTTTTGTCCCAGCTAAACCTCCATCTGGTATTGTCACGATCATTGGCTTTGAGTTGTCATCTATTATCGCTGCCAGACTTAAATTTAAATAACCTATGCGACCATTATCTATGTCGTAATCACCAGATGATTGGAACCCGCTTATTCTTGGAAATTCCATATCAGTTGCCTGTGAAAATAAATCTGGCAGGACATATGTATCTGAATTATCACCTAGGCTACCCGTCAATGTCTGGTTTTTTAAATCTAGTATCGCTAAAGAAGGTAGAGTATTAAGGCCAGTTATATCGCTAATATTATTTCCATTTAAATGAAGTTCTGCAAGTCTATCCAAAGATATTAACCCTGCCACGTTTTCGATTTGGTTGTTATCCAAGAAGAGCTTTCTTAATGTTGTTATCCCACTAAAAGTCGATGTGTCGCTAATTCTGTTGTTATTCAAGTATAGTTCGCCTAATCTCGGCGCAGTGTCTGCTGTTAGATTGGCAATTGTTTCGCTAGTGATGAAATTGCCATTCAGGTTTAGACTTAATAGATTCGAAAACATTATCTTTGTCGTGCTAGCATCTGGTAATCTAGTTATCCCTGCATTTTCAATCTTTAAAAGAGATGGTCGACATGAACTACTCTCTTGGACTAAACCGGAGAAATCTGTAATCAAACTATTTTCGCTTAAATCTAGCACAGTTAAGGTAGAAGCATAAGCTAACGGAGATACATCACTAATTCCATTGTTTACCAGATAAAGGTTCCCGAGAACACTCAAGTTTGAAATATTTGTCGAGATTTCGTTCATATGGTTATTGTTTAGATATAGTATTCCTAGATTGGTAAAGTTGTTTGTGATAGTTGGCCAATCGTCATTTCCCAAATTATTATCATTTAACTCAAGTTGGCGCAGTGAGGTAGCGCCCGATATTTTATCCAGATCAATCAAACCATTACCAGATAATTTCAATATTTGCAGATTGTTAAATTCTTCTAACCCAGTTAAATCGACTAATTGCCCGTTATTTATGTTGTCCAACTCTAGACGCAAGAACCTATATGAACCCTCGGATATCATTGCGATTTGTTTTTTCGTTTCGTTACAAGCATTTGTTAATACGACTGGCTCATCTACGGTTTGAACACCATCTTCGTCGATGAACGCCCTTAGAGTGTCGCCTTGGTTATAGACCATATTACACAAGTTAGAATCGTTAAATGTTACTACCTGCCCAGTGAAGTATAATTCTAAGCGCGAACCCCAAAAAATACCGCCGTTTTCGGAATTACCTGGCAAGGAGATTGTGGCTGGCCGTGGGTCTTCATTTAATTCTGATGCAATTGCGGCATTTCTAAATCTCACCGTGGTACCATTATTCCTCAACTGGGCATTACTACCTATCATGAAGTTAGAAATCGATGGATTTGAACCACCTTGTACTCCAGGGATAAAATTTTGTTGCCGCACCTGGTAAAATATTTGTGGTAGCGGACCGTAGTCCAACCCGGACACTCTTCTTGTATAAACTTGTCTTTCCGCATCTAGTGTTTGATATGTTTTATTTCTGATTGGGCTAAAATCATCAATATGATTTGCATTTACGGTTAATTTTTCCAAATCAAGTTTAGTCACGCAGAATAGATCATCTGAATTCAGATTATCATTGTTAGCATACAAAGTTTTTAGCGCTAGTTTATTTGTATTTTCCGCCAACTCTGGATATCCGGTGTCTTCTTTGCTTATCGGATAATTCAAGAATGGCATCAAATTGCCGTCGCACATACCAGTCCTGGCATCTTCCTCTCGCTCACTTGATAAGTCTTTATTATCGCTCATATTAAATATTTCCAATGTTTTCGCCAAATTTGAACTGCGTGGAACCTTTTCCAAACGTTCGTTCGTTTCAGAATCATAGATGCCAGATATTTCACCAGTCTCTTCATTGTATTCTATTTCGATATCTGCTGGTCGAAATAGCTCATCGATAGAGATTAGCCCCGTATCTACTAATTCTAACTTACGCAACTTTGTAAATCTGCTCAAAACGCGTATTCCGTCACCAGCGCCAACAGGATTACCAGAAAGAGTCAAACTGATCAGCTCATCTTTTAACGCTATTAGTGGTGTTATATCTGATATACGGTTGTTAGACAGGTCTAGCTTCTCCAGATTTCCACTAATACCTCGAAGAGGAGAAATATTATCTACGTACATGCCAGTGATTGACAATTCAGTCAGATTACTAAATGCCCATACCCAATCTCCTCCAATTGATATAGATTGTGTATCAAAGTTTATATCACCGAAGCCGTCTGGTGGCGGTGCAATATTTAACGTATATATGCTTTCGATATCATCGCTAGACACATACAACTTATTATTTGTACAATCGCCACCATCTACTCTTCCCGTTTCGTCTGTTCCGCTTAAGCTTTCGTTTATAGCTTGAGACACGCTCGAACAAAAAATTGAGCTAGAAAATGACAGTTCTGTCATTCCAGTCCTGTCCGCCCAAATACGACCACCCGTAAGGTTAATAAAACCAATTGCTCCTAAGGTCAAAAATGCAATTGCGGCAAAAAGCAATCTTCTTCGTGCATAATAATTTAACGCGTTAATTCTCATAATCTTTATCTTATGTTTTTGTTTAATGACCTTTTATACCACTTATGGTATATTATTCAACTCAATTTGTCAAGCATTTTTCAATACTTTTTCAATAATCATCAAGTAGAGGCGTATTCGACGATTCCTATTCATTTTTTCATCAATAAGTGGTATAATATATAAAACCAATCCCTGTTTGGTCCGGTAGCTCAGTTGGTTAGAGCACGAGCCTCTTAAGCTTGGTGTCGTGGGTTCGAGCCCCACCCGGATCACCACTATAATTAAAAATGACCCTGTGGGTCTTTTTTAATTCAAAGACAAGCCCACCAACAAAAAACGCGCCACAAGAGCGCGTTTTTAAACTGTCAACTAGCTAGAACTCTTCTTCGTCATCTTCAGATTGTGCGCCCTTATACTCAACACTACTACTTTTACTAATTATCTTATCGCCAAAAATTGAAGACTCGATTTCATTCGACTTCTTATATGTGGACAAAAGATTTGCCGCAACGACAATAATGTAAACGACTAGGGCGAAACTAAAAATTAGAGTTATCAAAGTCAGTGTCATGGCGCTATCACTTGCAGCGTTTGCTGTAGAAGTAGAAGATGGCAATACAATTAACGATACGACAAATGTAAGCGCAAACATGATGCAACTAGCCAAACAAACTTTTGCCACGGCTGCGATAGCAGCACGAATGAAATAATTGTGATTCGTTTGCAACACTACCTCGTCTTTTTGTGATATTTTTTTAGTGTAAGTTGTTCTTAACATAAAAACTCCAATAATTACTTATGTATTTATAGCACGCGCCAAAGATTGAAGTCAATAGAGCAACTAGTATCCCCAACGGAAACTCTTAATATCATCGAGATCCATGCCCATGAGTGCCTTGATGCCACGATCGCAAGTATTCTTATCGCCACTATAATAACAGGCTACATCCAAAATCGCATCCATTTTGTTGTTTTCTTCGTGTAGTTTAATATTGGAGATAAGGCAGATGGTAAGACCAATGGCTAGGCCCAAACAGGCGATAGCGAGAGCGATGGTCGGTACCAATAAACTTTTTTTATTTGATTTTTTTGTCATAAGTCTCCTTTCGTTGACTTTTTTGTTGTTTATTTTGCGCTTTAAGCATGTTTATTCTTAAAAAATGTTTTATTCTTTCGGCAAATACATCTCTGGATTTAATTGATTAGTCTTAAGATATTCAACAAATAACTCCTTTGGTATAATTCCTAACATATCAAGATACTTACCCTCCTCCACGCGAAGCCCGTCAAACATCCATTTTGGCATAAAATCAAAATCTGCATAATCATAAAGATTATTCTTATCTTTTATTATTTCATTTCGAAGAGACGGCCATTTAACTTCTTCGTCAAAGCCATACAAATTGGAAAGAATAACCATATCATCGGTCGTGAGTAAACTGTTCGCAATAATGTTGTAAAACTCAGTCGAAACCACATGGTAGTATTTAGTAGATTCTTTAATAGTGGATATCTTTGTGACTTCAACTGGCTCGAGCTTATTAGCATCATTTAATTTATAAATATGCATACCAACATAAAATTCTTCGCGATTATCGACCGATACGAAACGATTTAGCTCTATACTAAATACGCCGTGGCCACCAAAAGTTTTAAGCGTCGTGCCATCGCTAAACTCATTTAATTGATAGGTTGTTGTTTCGGCTTTCTTTTCGATCCAAACTGGTTTTCTTGAAACAGTTTTACCTTCTTCATAACTCCAAACCAAAAGGGAATCATCATAAGTTATATCTTCAATTGGTTTTTCTGATCCATCTGCCATTTTAATCATCGTCCCTTCGATTAAGCAGGTACTAGTCGCTTGCGCGGTGATTTCAATATCTCCTGAAACATTTGGAATTGATACTGCTCCACTCGAGCTATTATAGGTATATTGGCTAGTCGGCAAAGTCGCACCTCCCATCACCACCGTTATTGAGTCTGGCAGTCTTCTTTGAGCGGTGAAGGTGCTATTAGCACTGAGAGTTGTTGTATATGTAGTGCCAATCAACACCGTTCTAGTTGTATTGGAAGAGGTGATATTGGTCAGGTTATAGGTTACACTATAATTCCATTTCATCGCTACGCTATTTGAACGAGAACAGTATCCCGACGCGGTCGAGCAACTACTAATGTCTGAAGACGACGCTTTGTTACCGACTGCATCCTCGCCATAAACCTTAGCATAGTATGTACCTGCATTTAAACCGGTAATTGTCATCGTAGTACTATCATCACCGGTATTATACGGATTTCCAACTAAATTGTTATTCGAATCATAAATCGCAACAGTGTAGTTAACTATTGCCGAAGTGTCTGTTCCAGACCAGCTAACATCTGCTTTGCCGTCCGAGCCTGAGCCAGTTTTTTGAGTTATAGTAACTCCAGAAATCACAGGAGGTTCATTATCATTGCAAGATGGATTTTCGTCCACTAAAAGAGTAGTGATACCAACATTAGTACGTTCATTATTAGTGGAAAGAAGGGAAACCATAGTGCTTTCTGAGTCCGTACAGAAAGTTACGCCACTCAAACGTTCAATGTAGAAAACAAAATCACCTTCGACATTTGCGGGAATATTTAATGCGCCAAGAGCGTTTCCGTTTGCGTCCGTCAATTTATATCGAGACATGACATTGCTATTTAGCAATAAATTAAATGTTTGAGCAGTGTTGTGAGTGTTTATGACGTGCGCAATGAACGGAGCACGTATGTTGCTTCCCCTTAGATCACCGGTAGTAGCTCCTTTAAGTGCGGCTAGGATGCTACCGATAGGTTCATCGTCGTTTTCTTCTGTTGTAATTGTAGCCTCACCATCCACAACGTAATCACCACTGTTTACATTCATTGTCATAGTTACAGTAAAAGTGACTGATGATCCTACCGCAATGACATCTCCTTCCGATAGCCCATCAATCGTATAGCTAAAATTTGTAGATGGCACGGGCGAGCCTTGTCCGTCTATAATGGTAGGACTATAGTTTACTCCAAGAAAAGTTTGGTTGGAAAAAGTATCATTTTGGACAGTTATTTGATAAGTCGCACTATACGGATCGGTCGAAGAACCTTCGGCAAAATGAAGATTAAAATCTAGGTCAGTATCTGTAAAGCTTGGTTGATAACTTGTATCCACATTAGAATAGCTAATTAAATCTAGTTGTGTAAAATGTACAATCCCTTGTGGTTTTACTGTTATTACACCTTGAGTTCTTATCAAGGCAGAATAACTTGCAAATCCAATTGTCATGCCAGTCAATACGAAAATGAAACACAAAAAAACTATAAGCTCACCCTTTATTGAAGCTGTTTTCTTTTTTGCGCTTTTTCTCATTTAAGATCCAAGATTACGTTTTTTAAGATGGTAAATCCAAGCAATGCCTTCGTTAGTGATAAAGAAAGTGCTCTCAGTTCCGTTTTTATTCTGGTAAAAGTTAATTGGTAATCTAATTTCACTATAAGCATCGAGAAGCTCTTCAAATGTTTTTACCTCAAACTTTTGGAATTTATTGAGATTTGGCATATTTTCGATATTCGTAATAATACTATCATTTGCATCAAGTATTTTTTCTAAAGTGGAAATATACTGATGGTGGTTTATGAAAGAACGTCTTTTTAAAACTACGACTATAGCTAAAGCAACCGAGGCAAACATTATTCCGCCACCTATTATCTTAATAAATGTGTAAATCGGATTTGTTGCTTTGGGATTTGTTTTAAATTCATGTGATTGGTTGCCAGTTTCAACATCAATTTTGGCTTCGACGGCTTTTTCAAGTAGCGGCAAGCTAAGATTGAGCTCCGAATCAAATTTTAGTGGCTCGCTGAACGATTCGGCATTAACATAGTTTTCTACTACAAGCGAAATCTTTATCGTACCGTCCGAAGCCACTGGATATTCGCTGCGGAAGCTTTCTAGAATTGAATTATAGTAGGAATAATCTATTGATATTGACGTATTAATATCAGACTGATTGGATTTATCAAATTCAATTGTTGCTGGGTCAGTTAAACGATACTCCTTTGACCAGTATTCTCCGGTTTCAGTTGGATTGTCTGTTTTGTCTGCGCTAATGACGGCTTTCAAGTAATATGTGCTTGAACCACTTGCTTCCTCTGTAAACCTCTCAGTATATTTAAAATCAACATCTATATGATCAATTAAACTCGTAATATATGTTTTTCCTGGCCCTAGGAAAGGCTCGTCGAAGAAGCCATTCTCCTTAAGAAAAACTCGATAATCGACCGAGTTGTTGCCAGTCGATTTGAATATAATTTCGTTATTGTCATTTCTGAAGCCAATAAGAAATACGACAACACCAAATACGAAAAGCAGACTGATTAGTACCAGTTTTACTGTTATTCTTTTTGGGGGGTTTAATTCTTCTTTCATGTTATAGATTTCCTATAGCTTCGTTAAACCATACTGTTGGGAAGCCAACATATTTGATGATGCAAGTAACCTTGCCGAGGACTAGACTTTCCATTACTTCATAGTTATCTGCAGTAGGATTAGCATCACCTTTAGTATAATATACTTTTTTCTTGCCGTCTTTCTTAATATCAATTATTCTGTGTGTTATGATTTCGCCACCATGCATAAATGCCATTACGTCACCAGGTTCAAGGGAGCTTTCTTTATCATAAATCACGGCATCACCACGATCAAATATTGGCGACATAGAACCGCTAGCAACCGCTATCATTTTGTAACGAAATAACCCAGAGACTAGCACGGTTAGAGTTATTAGAAAAACGAGAATTGGAACGGTGATGATCGAAAGGTTTCTTTTGACATTGTTTTTAGACTTATCAATTTTACCACCCTGTTTTACTATCTCGTCCGGCAAATCATGTCTTGCTAAGTAATAAACTAAATATGGTATGACTAACCACAAAACCGAATAAAGATATTGGCTGAAAGCCGGCGCAATTGGTAAGAGATATAAATACAATCCTCTCGTCAATCTATAAACCAACGCTGGCATCATGCCAGCTCGTTTCATGAGGTAAGTTGAAAGCAGCCCCTCTGCCACTACTGGTAAAATAGCGGTACACGTTACGATAAAGGCTGATTCCACAGAATTAATCGTCGCTAAATGTGTCTCGACGGAAAGCCCAACTATAATTAATGCAATCGTAATCAGTGTTAGCATTAATTTGTTTTCGTATGCGCTACCAACGATGATCTTTCGCAAAAACTCTGAAACTATGATTATCCCTATAGTCGGCAATATCCCGTACAAGATTTTTTCAAAACTTGGAGGGAAGAGCGTACGCGTGAATCCGACAACTAGACCAACATTAAAGCTTACAATTAAAGCCGCTATTAATATAATAGCCACGGTCTTAGTTGCGATTCTGGCATATGACCGGTTAGCTTTATGTGGTTTTAATAGGTTATTTGCAATAATTGCAAATAGTGCAGTTAGTCCTATTTCTAGTATGGTTTTTAATGTGCTTGATAAATGTGGTGTGAAGAGGATGATTGTTGCCAAAATAGTCAACAAAGCACTAATTATAACAATAGTTTTCTCATTCCTCTTCACAAAGTTCCTAAGTATTATTAGTTAGCTGCTTCTGCGTAATCAAAGGAGGCGCTTAATGTTATTTCTTGCTGAGTATTAGGATAATCGCCTTGGTTCGTTTCGCTGACGGCTTTGTATCTGACAGTCACTATAACCGGCGCTTTTGCGGTCGCATTTAGAGCGATATTAAGATTGCTGGTCGAAGCGTTATATGTTGTGCCATTGTAACTTACTGTGTATTCTAGGTACTTAGCTTGATCTGCGGTAAGTGCAGTCATCGTAATCGCTGTTAGTTTTGCATCGATAGTACCAGTGTTTTCAGCGTTAACCGTAAAGGAGTAAGAATCACCAGGTTTGTTTAACGTAGCATTAAATGTAACGGCGGTACAACTATCACGAGAGACTTGACCTGTTCCCGTACCGCTACCCGTTCCGGTAATTGTTGTATCTTCCCAACAAATGCCCCAAGTAGCTGGTCTGACTATAACGTCAGTGTTGTTGAGACCGCTACCGATCGTGAGAGTGGCGCTATAGGCAGCGAAACCAATGCCCATAAATACCAACGCTGCAGCAAGCGCAATGATGGCAATATTCTGAGGATTGCGTTTTTTCGCAGTCTTCCTTGCGGCCCCCTTGGCTGATCCAGCGGCCTTAGGACGAGCCACTTTCGCAGTCTTAGTTGATGCTTTTTTCTTTGTTGCCATAAAAATTCCTTTTTTATTTTTATATACTTATGTTTATTATGATACACGCATTTTAAAATTTGTCAACGGTTATGCTAAAAAATATCCCAATTATTCTCTTGGCAAATACAATTCTGGATTCATTTGGTTATTTTTTAGGTATTCAATAAAAATATCTTTCGGCAAAATACCAATAGTATCCAAATACTTACCTTCTTCTACTCTTAACCCGTCAAACATCCATCTTGGCATAAAAGTAAAATCCGCATAATCATAAAGATTATTTTTATCTTTTATAATTTCGTTGCGTGATGGTAACCATCTCACTTGATCGTCAAAACCATAAAGATTAGAGAGCAATACTTCATCATCGGTGGTTAAAAAACCGTTTGCAAAAATATTGTAAAATTCAGTCGAAACCACATGATAGTACTTAACGGTCTTTTCAACTTTGGAAATATTAGTTACCTCCACCGCTTTTAATTTTTGATCTTCGCCAAGCTTATAAATCCGCGTTCCAACATGAAATTCTTTTTCGTTATCAAGATTAACAAAACGATTAAAATCAACGTTAAAGACTCCGTGACCGATCACTGTCTCAAGCTTTGACTCATCACTAAATTCGCTCACTTGATATGACGTCGCCGTGGCTTCTTTTTCGATCCAAATTGGTTGCCTTGCTACGGCTTTTCCTTCGGCATAACTCCAGACTAGTAGATAATCATGGTAAGTAATTTGTTCGATTGGCCTTTCCGACCCATCAGCCATCTTGACCATTGTCCCCTCAAGCAAACATCCGCCAGTAGCCAGAGCAGGGAATTCGTTGAATTTTGTCATTTCTCTCCTTTCTTGTTAATTAACTAATTATTGTTTGCTCGGTTAAAATAGTTTACTTCTTCATCGAGAGATTTGGGCATAAATAGTGGTCTACCATCCATATAGAAATCGCTTCCGTCCTTTAGCGCGCTTTCTCCAAAATCATAATCCTCAGTCAAGCAGCTTATTTTGCTACATCTCATAGTAAAGATACTAATTTGACCAGGAAAATTGCTATTATATATCCCGACGTAATAACGGTTATGATCGTGCAAATCTTCTATGATATTTATAGCGTTTACAGCGTGGTTGTATGACGATATTACTGCTGGCACGTCATCATCAATCCTGTCGATTAGAGTATTGAGGAAATCCCTATCATAATTATGTGGGGCGTCTTCAGATGACGAAATGATTTCTATCCCATCTTGTTGAATTTGCAAAGCAAGAAGCGCATTTAATAATTGCTTTTCTTCATCATTAACTATAGTTGTCTGCGCGCTTTGCATTTTTCCTTCATTTAATATAGGTCGTTCGATTGCGCTAATAGGCGAACCAAATTCTTCTAACATCTGTTCATAACTTGTTGGTGTATAAGGCATAGGAACGACATCTATAATGCCAGTACTAGTCAGTGCGTTTTTGTCCTCGTCTCTCATCCTCAAAGTATATGTTGTTTCATCTAGCACATGATCATACCATTTACCATTTATAACATCGACTAATGTACTATTATTCAGATTGTAATTATATAAGGCGCCAAAATTTGAAAAGTAAGTATTTTGGAAATCGAACGCATAAGAATGCGATGTCATATCGCCAGATGAAACTTCTATTCCAGAATCATCAAACTGGTCTATCTCTCCAACGCTTTGAGGCAATCTTTGTGTGTAATATAACTCTGCAAAAGCTGCCATGCCGTAACAATGACCCCCCGTTTCGATCGATCTATAATTTTTGAATGAAAAACCATCCACTTCCGGTCTAAAATTAGTACGAGTAAGTTCGGCTACGTCAGGTATTCCATCCCCATCAATATCTACACCAGGGATAAATTTATCGCCATGCTTTATATTGTTTACAATCTCATTAATCGCTGAGGCGTCATTAATATGATAATACTTTCCGTTACCAATCTCGGCAATTTTTCTTAAGAGTCCCTCGTTGATATTATTTCCGACGCCAATAGTAATAACAGTAGTATCTTCTTTAAATTCCAAGTAGTTTGAAATGAGATATTCAATAGCTTCTTCGTCAAAACCAGAATTATCCCATCCATCAGAAAGTATTATGATATAGTTATTCCCCCTTACGTAGTAGTCAGCAGATCCATTTATTTCATCAAATTCATGAACTGCATCACCAGAACTCACTGCTTCATCGAGCCAAGTATCTGCACTACCATGGACACTATAATAAGATGCTGGCCATATACCATTTTGATAATCATTTATAAACCGCTTTGCATTTTCGTAGGACGTTTTGTCATAACAATATTCGTCAAAGTTTGGCATGTCGTAGATATCTATAACGTGACCTGGGGCTATCACGCAGTTATATTTGTTCATACTAGCAGAGCTACTGCCTGTAGAAAAGAAGCTAACCGCAACATGCTCTTCAAGACCACCTCCGTTTTCAAGTCTATTCAAAAGATCATTAACAAAATCAATTCGCTTAAATTCTGGATCATTTGCTAAACACCCATCCTCACCATCCGCGCATGTCATTTCCATATCCTCAGCCTGTTGTTCGCTATACATAGACCAAGAGTCATCAATCGCAATATTGACAGTGGCTAATTTAGGGAAAGGCCCCATTGGCTCGTTAGGGTCAAGTGGGTTTTCCGGTTGTTCTTCATCTTTGTGAAATAGTCGATGAACAAAATCTTGGATTTTGTTTTTTAGGCCAGCAAAGAACCCTGAAAAATGATCAAGATGAGCAGATAAAATTGCTCCATCTTCTATCGTAGTGACATTTGTCGCTATCGTTTCAAGCGTTTTGTTTTCATAATCAATATAATAAAGGGTTAAACCTTCAGCATTAAGATCGCCCAGATCTTCAGTTGCGATTTTAATAGAAACATCTGCACCGGTCATTTGGCCTGGAGTAGAAAAATCGTAAAGCTTTGGAACTGCCCCAGCACTATTTGAAAACGTGCTAGCCGGGATAATGGCACACGAAGATTCAGGAATATTCCCAGTTCCGCTAATTGTCATCGTCACATCACCTTCTTCAACGGTGTAGGTTACAGGTGTTTCGGTATTGTTGATTTCTGTAGGGCTAAAGCCCTGGTCAGCCAGCTCAACTTCCGAATAATCAGTCATCCCATCTCCATCAGAATCAGCAACCAGCGGATCAGTGCCATGCATAAAGAGCTCATCATAATCAGACAAGCTATCTAAATCGCTGTCAGCAGACAAAGAGTTTAAGTTATATTTTTCTTCCTCCCAGTTCAAAACACCATCATTATCGGAATCTTCATACGGATCCAAGTTTTCTGGATCTGGTATACCGAGCCTTGGATTGTTCGCTGTTGCTAGATAAGACAATTTCACTTCGTATACGCCATCAGCCAAATCTTTCGCGGTCTTTACGCAATAATTTGCGTAAACCTTATCATCATCTCCAGTCTCGTAATTTTTATTAATGATAATTCGGTCTTCAATCGGTGCTGATTCGAAGTTTTGTTTTTCGGACTCAGTATTGCTATTGAACCCCCAAGTATTTGACGAAAGCTCGCCCCATTCACTTACAGAATTAATCGCATTCCCACTACCAGAAACCATCTTGCCATCATTGTTTGTTTTGAGAAATAGTTTATATCCATGTTCTGTGGGATCATCAACCACGATTTCGTCCGTACCACAATAAATATTAAATGTATCAGTCTCTTCGCTTAGCTCTAAATCGATATTCTCTTTAGTTGAAATGCTAAGATTCGTTGAATCAGCAAAACTGTTACAAGCCTTTATGGCTAGGCCACCAAAAACAGAAAACAGAAGCAAAATTGACAGTGGTTTAACAGCCTTGCTTTCTTCGCGTTTTTTTGACTTTGCAATAAGTTTAATAATTAAAACAGAAATAGCAATGATTAGAGCAAATCCAAAAAAGAAAGTCTCAGCCCCATGTGCCGAGATCCCTCCCATAAAACCAGTATTTGGGACATTTAATCCGCTTTGGCCCTCCTGTTGGGTCTCACTATTTTGTTGCGAGCTGCCACCAGTTTGGCCTTGCTGTTCATTTTGGCCCTGTTGTTCGTTTTGATTTTGTTGTCCGTTTTGGCCGCTGTCGGTGCCTTGTTGGCCTTGGTTGCTATTCTGACTTTGGTTACCACTTTGACCCTGGTTGTCACCCTGGTTGGAACCATTGTCGCCATTGCCAACGGTTAATCTTAGTATAGTTTCTTTCATGTTTTTGTTTTTTTATATGACCTTTATGACCACAATTATATTAAGATTATGCTTTTTGTCAAGTATAAAAAATCCCCGGTTTAACCGGGGTTTTCGGCATCGTCTATGAGCTCTTCCCATATGCCTCCGTAATTTTTAGGCATTCCGCCATCAGAAAGGGGAATAGGGAATTCAGCTCTTTCGAAGTTTTGCTTTTCAACCAAATAAACAAGTTTCTTGCCCGTAAGCGGCGTAACATGAAAATCGTCATTGGCGATAAAGCCAAGTACACCGTCCTTAACGCAATACACCCGCTTATTATGAAAAGATTCAATGATTTTGCTGATGCCAGTGAGTTTAGTCTCTACGCCTATCCCCGGATACTGAATTGTCATTCCGTCAGTGATTGTGACGCTGTCTTCGACTAACCTTGTCATATTAATGAGCATTATCCACCCACATGTTTAAAGTCCACACGACTATAAACTCGCCGAAGCTCAAAGGCTACGATCTATCTTTTCATTATAGCACAAAAACATAAAAAAGTCAAGAAATAAGCTTAAACGTCTCTATAAAAAGGTTGCCCCGGCAGCCTATTGGCTACCAGGGCTTTGCGAGGGAATAAGGCGGGAAAAATGCAAAATGGCTGAAAGCCACTGCAAGCTTCCTAAGGGTCCCAGGTTGGAAAGCGCCGCGATGTTTGCCCAGTAAGATGTGATTATAATTGGATGGCTTCGTGCGACAAACAAACAAGCTTTATTAAGGAAGGTCGATGAAAGGAATGATTAGATAAAAACGTATGTCCTTTGCAAAATTGTGGCTCTTTGCAAAAAATGTAGGAGGACCTCGGGCTGCATGTGACCCGATTCTACCAAACTTACATGCGACGCTTCCCGCCGAGGGAGGAACCCATATATAAACAGCGAGGCTAAGGTCTAGGTAAAACTATGGCTGCAAAATCCCTAGCATAGATTTTAGCCTACGCGTGCTTATCAACTATTCCATTAAAGTGCTTAGATTGCTCTAGGTTTCCCTATAATAGCATCCCTGGTTTCAAAAATCAATAAAATTATTATTTTAATTGCTCTTCAATTTGTTCGCGTGTGATGTTCACATTGGATCCAGCAGCTATTTCACCACTAAGAACAGCCCTAGCCACCAAATTTTCAACCGTCTTTTGCACGATACGACGCATTGGCCTAGCTCCCAATCTTGGATCAAAACCGCGCTCAACTAAGAGCTCTTTTGCATCGTCCGCCAGATTTACGCTAATCTTGCGTGGCGCAAGCTCTTTATTCACCGAATTAATAATAAGCCCAACCACTTGCAGTAAATCCTCCTTAGATAAAGGTTTAAACAAGCAGATTTCATCAAAACGGTTCAAGAATTCTGGCTTAAATTGACCTGAATTAATAAGATTGTCTGTAAACTGATCTTTAAAATCAGCCAAATTCTGCCCACTTTCAATATAGTGACGAATTAAATCTGCGCCAGCGTTACTGGTAGCAATTACAATCGTATCTCTAAAGCTGACCTCGCGGTTTTTCTCATCACGCAAGATACCCTCATCAAGCAATTGAAGAAGGGTAGTAAGCACTTGCGGATGTGCTTTTTCAATTTCGTCGAGAAGAACCACTGAAAATGGTTTTTTCATTACTTGTGCCGTAAGGCTGAGGGCGTCTTTAGCGCCATCAGCAATCAAACGATTAACATCTGACTCTGAAACGAATTCATTCAAATCCAGGCGCACAATTTGACTTTCTCCATTAAAATAGACTTCACTCAGCGCCTTTGCGAGTTCGGTTTTACCAACGCCGGTTGGACCAAGGAACAGAAAAGTCCCAATCGGGCGATTAGTATTGCGCACACCAGCTGCCGCTCTGCGCAATGCATCGCTCACGGTTTTCACAGCCTCAACCTGATCAATCATCCTTTGGTGGATTAACTCCTCAAGATTTAATAATCTTTGTGTATCTGCTGCATTACTTGCCACTTGAACCTTAACACCTTCGGTTTTCTCGATCGCTTTTTGTACAGACGTTTCCGTAACTAGACCGCCCTCGGCATAGCTCGCAGCTGATTCGAGTAATATTTTAGCCTTACCCGGCATCTCTACATCGTGGATATACCTGTCACTCATGCGATATGCTTCAACCAGAGAATGGTAGGTGTAAGTTACGTGATGTTGATATTCTAGTACTGGAATTTGGTCTTGCAGTATTTTTAAGGTTTCTTCCTCATTGGCAGGTTCAACCATGATTTTATTTAGTGCATTTGCAAGCGCGCCATTCTTAGCCGATATCTCTAAGAATTTCTGCTGATCCATCTCTAGAATAATGCGAGTTTTGCCAGCCTCGAGAATTGGCAAGAGCACATTTGAAATATCCGCCGAGCCCGTGCCATCTTCAAAGAACAAATGCGCATTGTCAAGACAGATAATAATATTCTTTGCGGCGTAGGCTTCATTAAATAGTTTTACGACCAGTGATTCAAGATCGCCACGCTCTTTAGCTGAACCGATTAAGGCCGTGGCATCTAGTGCAAACACCTGGCGAAACTTTAAGTTAGACGGAATATTACTGTCCGCATCAAGCAAAATCTCAGCAAAAGCGTTAACTATTGTAGTACGTCCGCTACCATAAGGCCCAACAAGAGCTATATTTTGGCGACCTTCTTTCGAAAAGGTTTCCACCATTTTATTAATTATTTCTTGACGAGCACCTTGCAGGATCTGTGTCTTGGCTGCTAGTTCACGCTCTCTCGAGATATTTTTACCATATCTTTGCAAAGTCGGAATAAACCCAAACGAAAAATCTCTGGCAATACCACCACTTCTGCGTGGTGCCTTTGCCCCGGCGACTAAGCCGTAGAGATAGTTATACCAAATAATACCTTGATGAAGATCCGAAACTTCAAGCTTCATTTGTCTAAGTATGTTTTCGTGCTCTGGATAGCTCTCGATAAGGGCCACTAGTAGAATTCCGCCATTTATTTGCTCAGAATTGGTATTTTTACGAATTTCGAGCGCTTTTTCAAATACTGGGCTAATGTCTTGTGTCAGCTGGCCAGCTATACCAGCTAAAACATCTTCGCGAATACCAAACCTTACCATCATAAACACACCGCTCTTAGTTTTTCTAAACATAGAAACTAAAGATTGTGGTGTTGGATGGGTACCAAGTAACGACAAAGAATTCCCGGATAAAACATCATTAATTGTTTCGTGCTTTCCAATTGGGATGCGCGTAAGTTCGTTTTTAATCCAAAACGAGACCATAAACGGGATTATCGCCAGACCAAAACATACCCAACAGAATGCATCTTTTAGAATCAAAAATGCTACGCCAAAGCCGATCAAACCAATTCCAATTAGAATGATCAAAGCGCGTATAACCCTGTGCGTAAGAGCCCTTGCAAGTCTGGCTTCTCTAGCACGTACACTATGATAATGATATTCGGCTACCATATACTAAACCCCGTGCAAGTCAAATATATGCCTGCGATTGGAACTAGGGGCAAAAATGGCCAAATAATGATTAGCGCAAGCCCTATCACAGATTCCAGTATTAATAAAATCAATCCGAATATTAGAATACCAATACGCATTACTGCTCCCACTAAGCGCGAAATTAAGCGGTCGCCAAATGCGCGCATCCTGTCACCTAGGGAATTACCGCCGCCGCCGGCATCAATTTGTTTGAATGGGGCAAATAGAGTTCGTAAAAGCAGACTAATTGAAAAAAAGTCCGCAGCGCCGCGCAGCTTATCGACGAGCTTCATCACAAAAATTTTCCAGCCACGAGTATACCACCACTGCAGCATTACAAATGTCATCATGGTTATGATTATACACTATCCTACTTATCTTTACCAATAAAATATGATAAAATATAAGGGTAAATTTGCACCCGTAGCTCAGTGGATTAGAGCATCTGTCTTCGGAACAGAGGGTCGTGGGTTCGAGTCCCTCCGGGTGTACCAATTATTTGCCCCATAAACAGGGGTATTTTTTATACTTTTCCACAAGCATTATAAAAAGTCAAAAAAAGTTCTTGACAAATCAAAAATTCTTATGTTAAAATGCGTATCAAGAGAAGGATCATAAAAAATATAAACCAATAAAACTGCGAGAGATAAGGTGTTTATCTCGTGAAAGTCAAGATAACAAAAATAAGAGCAGTGAAAGCCCTGGTGTTTTCGTTCTTCGGCTTTTTGATGCTCGGCTTAATATCAATTATTAATTCCGGCGCAGTTTATGCGACCAGTACTAATCTAGTCAGAACACAACACATAGACACTGATGTTGGCAAAGTAGGAGCTTTGCGCGAATTTGATTATACTGTCTGGTCGGAATTCAACAGTATTATCGAAACAAGAGAAGACAATGGGTTTCTCTTGGTTGGTCGAGAGTTAGCTGACGACATGGATGCTTATGCGGCACCAGCCATGATTAAATATACCGATAGTGATAATGATGGCCAATACGAAGTTGCCTGGCACAAAGTGTTAACTGGGACAAGAGGTGAATTTTTCGACGCCGCACCTTATTATGGTATCTCGTACGGTGGCGATTCTTCTTTGATAGTCGTAGTAGGCCAAATCAATAATAAAGGTATTATCCATTTTTACAATTACAACGGTGATTTACTGGATAGCTATACTTCGGATACCGAAAACGTCTATAAATATGTAAGTAAATTAGGTCTCAACACTCATCAATTCTTGGTATCTGATAGTCAAACAACATATATGTTCGCAGATAAGGACGGAACTACTTCTGGAACAATTACTAAAAGTGGTGTTTGGGTTGAATCACGTGGCGAAGATATTTTAGAGATGACCGAGCCTGTCCAAAACGATACGGCAGTAATCACGACAGGGCATATCCGTTATTCTGCACCAGGCGGTAGTTCTATTAATGTGGATGGAAATTATATTGCCGCTACAGTTCGTCAAGGCGGGATAGTGGTTGTTACTAGCGACAACAAGGTCCAAGAATACAGTATCTATGGAGGCGGCACTATGCGAGACGAAATAGCTCTTCCGTCACCAGATAAATTTAAAGTAGTAGATGTAACAACATTTTGGGACGGTGGATTTATAACCTATGTTCGCGGCATAAGTTATAGTCAATGCGATCTGGGCGGCTTTGCCAACAATACTGATGTTATTTATAAAATCCAAGATGGAACGATCTCCCTTATAAAGAGTTTACCAATTAGTCTTCCTAGCTCATTCGATTCTGATGATGCTCGTCGCTCAGATATATTAGCCCTTCCTGGTGACAAAGTTTTAGTTAGCTCAGTTAATGTTAAGCCAGCACAATTTACTAGAGTTTATACGGAATGGTATGCTGTAGGTGAAAATACTGATATAACCTACGAAATGGTTTCCAATGATGGTCCAGCACTTAACAAATGCGATGCAAATAATAATAGCTCAGACACAGCAGTAACTAGCATTGAGGCGGGGCAATCTATTGTTCCTAGAAAACCAACTGCTACAGGATTTACGTTTAATGGATGGTACACCGATAGCGGTCTTACCGACAAAGCTCCAGACAGCATCAGCCCATCAACCGACACCACCCTCTACGCCAGATGGAATCGCAATGTCTACGATGTCTCATTCACATGGAGCAACGTCTATCCAAGTGGTGCCACTTTGCCAGCAACTCAACACATAGCTCATGATTCCTTCGCAACTCAACCACCAAACCCAGGTACCTACTCTGGTTATACTTGGAATGGCTGGCATCTAAAAAACTGTGGTAATCCAGAATATAATTTCAACACCCCAGTCACAAGCCATCTTAAAATTGTTGGTTGTTGGGGCCAAGACCAAAATACTGTATCTTTCCGAGTAATGTCTACCGACAATCCAGCGAGCTATTCCCCAAGCAATGCTTTTCGTAGTCAAACTATGAGTTATGGTAGCACTTTCGCTTTGCCAAACCCAAGCCCTAGCGGCAGTAATTCAAGTGTCTACACTTTCAATGGCTGGTATACAGACGAAGAACTTACCCAGCTCTACAAAGCTCCTGGTGAAGGCTCAGATCCAGTCAACTCATCATTTACCCTTTATGGTGGATGGATTAATCATACAGTTTCTATCGAAGAAGGTGAAGACGGTCTCGAATTGAAGAACCCAGATAATCTTGATTCTATTTCCTTCGACAAAGACACTAATACTATTACTCTTGACGGGTTTGATAATAACTATCCTATAGAAATCAAGACTGATGAAGAAGTAACTATCGTAGTTAAGAATGACAACGTCATCGGCGGTGGCTTGGGTGCTGCAATTGAATCCCAAGGTCCACTCACTATTACCGGCGATGGCACTCTAACTACCATTACGATAGCGACAGGCGATGATCTGACCATAGAAGATACCAACCTGACGGCCCTTATGATTGTGCCTCAAGGCGACCTCAATATCAAAGATAGCGACGTTACTGCCTTATCGATGGGCAGCCAGAGCGGCGATATTAATATCGATAATAGTAATGTAGGCGGTTTTGATGAGTCGGAAATAGACGTTGTTCTCGGCACAAGCGGTAACATTAATATCACCAACGGCAGCACAGTTGATGCTTACGCAGTTTCAACTGAAAATGGTGATATCCTGGTAAAGGATTCCACTCTAAATATCACTAGCCCAGATAATCCAGTGACAGCTAACAACATCACTGTCGAAAATGGCGTATTTAACCTCAACTCTGGCATGAGTTCAGATGATGGGCAAGCTCTACATGTTAATGAGGCCTTTACCCTAGACGGCGGCAGCGTTAATCTGACCAACACGAATGATGCTAACTATTACATCTCTGCTATCGTGATCAAAGACGGCGATTTCAATGCGCAAGCTCAAACAGGTGAACCCGAGATTATCGACAACCTTATTACCAAAGTTGATGGCGGTTCGCTAAACATAGAAGGTCTATCCGGTGGCGGCGAAGGCATTAGCTGTGGTCTCTCTACGGCGTTCGCAATATTCAACGACGGCGAAACAAACATCGAATTGCCTTCGGAATATGAAGGCTACCCAATACCGAGCATTGCTGTCTGCGTAGACCTCAGCGGTATGACTGGCTATTCTAAAAAAGAAATGATGCCAGAGATTATCGCTGGCGCTAAACAGATGCTAGATATTGATCTAGTAGAAGGAAATTACATCCAGTTTAATGGTGGCGACACGAAATTAAAAGCAGGACTACTATCCGCTGCAGTTCTAAGTTTTGAAGACGAAGAATTAGACGCAATCACTGTAGCTGACGGTATGGTCCAGGACCCAGATGGAACTACGATTGATAAGCTTGCCGTCGAAATTGATACTGACCTGTTCTTACATTTTGTTAGCTTCTCTAACGGTGGAAAAATGGTACTTGATGAGCAAGCAATGACTATCATCAATGCCGCAACAGCTGTCCATATCTATCCATACGTTGCCCCAGTTGTCCCTCCAGTACCAAATACGATTGATTATCAAATCATTGGTCTAGCTTGCGGAATATTCATCGCAGTAATGGCACAAGGTATGATCATTGCTGATCTCTATCGAAGACTACATGGTTACGAAGAAGAGATGGCTACTGAGACAGCGGGCAACAATACTATGATTGCAAACGAACCTGTGGAACAAACACAAGTTCAAAACGAAGAACAGCCAGCCAAAATAATAGAAGATGTTAAGCCGGCTGAAGAGATCAAGGTAAAATTCGACAACCACAATGATACAAATGATTATAGTGGTCCAGGCGACGAATATTACTATTAATTAGCACAATTTTCCCTAATCTAATATAAACACCGCAAAAATCCCCTCAACACCAAGGGGATTTTTGTCTAGTATCTGAATTAGCACTCTTGACATACGAGTGCTAATAAACTACACTAGATATATGCAAGAAGAATTTAGCGAGATTATGAATCGTCTCTCTGAGAATGCGCGTTTTGCGCTCCAGAAGGCCGATTATTACAGCAAAAGATACAACAATGGTTACATGGGTACTGAGCATCTTCTTCTTGGCATTCTCGCTCAAGATACTTCTACTGGCGCCAGAATGCTCGCCGAAGAAGGGGTAGAGTTGGATGTTGTTGAGAAAAAGCTCAACAAAGTCGCCGTAGACGTTCCGGGTGCACAAATGGCAATGATGTCTCTTTCTGAAGCCACCGTTCTCACTCTCCGTATGGCTATGAATTTTGTTCACGAACAAGGAATTGACGTTATTGGCACCGAACATATTTTATATGCTCTAGTTAACCAACCAAATTCTCGTGCTGGATTAATTCTTTCCGACCTAAAAGTTGATCTAGAAAATCTAGCGGATAGCATCGAAAAGCTCGCCGAAAAACAGGCTGAAACGGCTAAGATTAAAAAAGAAAAGCAAAAATACGCCAAAAATCGCGCTCCAATGAAATGGCTTTCTCGTTACGGCCAAGACCTCACCGAAATGGCTCGTCAGGGAAAGTTAGACACTGTCATTGGCCGCGATCAAGAAATCGAGCGTATGGTCACTGTGCTTTGTCGCCGCACTAAATCTAACCCAGTTTTAATCGGTGAAGCTGGCGTAGGTAAAACCGCCATTGTTGAAGGCCTTGCTACCCGTATCGTCAAAAACGAAGTCCCAGGGCTTCTTATCGGCAAACGCATCTTCCAGGTAGACCTTTCTTCTATGGTTGCTGGCACAAAATTCCGTGGTGAATTTGAGGAACGCATTAAGGGTGTAATTGACGACGCTACTAGTGACGAATCCATAATTCTCTTTATCGATGAGCTCCATCTTCTTTCTGGTGCTGGCTCTTCCGAAGGCTCCATGGACGCCGCCAACATCTTAAAGCCAGCTCTTGCTCGTGGCAGAATCCACCTCATTGGTGCTACAACTCTAGACGAATATCGCAAAAACATCGAAAAAGACAAAGCCCTTTCGCGCCGTTTCCAAACCGTTATGGTCGAAGAACCAACCAACACTGTCACGCTCCGTATCTTAAAAGGAGTTAAAAGCTACTACGAAAAATATCACGGTGTCACCATCCCAGACGACATTCTAGAAATCGCCATCAATATGTCTAACCGTTATATCAACGATCGCTTTATGCCAGACAAAGTGATTGATGTTATCGACGAAGCTTCTGCCATTGCTAAAGTCAATGCCGACAAAAAAGGTGGCTCAATTTATAAAAAACTCAAGATCGAAAAGGGAACATTAGAAGAAAAAATCGAGCAGTCCGCCGAAAAAGAAGATTACGAACGTGCCGCACTTTATAAGACTCAGCTCGCCAAGCTCGAAGCCGAGCTAAAAAAGCTCGAGAAAAAAGGTGCTGCTAAAGAAACTAAACCTATTATTACCGAAGAAAACCTTGCTCGCGCCATTTCACTAAAAACTGGCATTCCAGTATCTAAGGTTCATGGTTCCGAAATGAAACTTTTAATGAATCTAGAAACTCATCTCAAAAAATCCATTATTGGTCAAGACGAAGCCGTAGATAAAGTTTCAAAAGCCATCCGTCGTGGTCGCAGCGGTATTGTAAATCCAAATCGTCCAATTGGCAGTTTCCTCTTTATGGGTCCAACCGGTGTTGGTAAAACCGAGCTTGCTCGTGTTATTGCACGCGAAGTTTTCGGCGGCGATAATGCGCTAATTAAAATCGATATGTCTGAATTTGGCGAAAAGCACAACGTATCTCGCCTTGTTGGCGCACCAGCTGGTTATGTTGGTTATGATGACGGTGGTAAACTAACCGAAGCCGTCCGTCGTCGCCCATATTCCGTTGTTCTCTTTGATGAAATTGAAAAAGCCCATCCAGATGTCTTTAATATGCTTCTCCAGATTTTAGAAGACGGCGTCCTGACCGATGGTCAAGGCAACAAAATCAAATTCAACAATACTATTGTTATTTTAACTTCCAATCTCGGCTCCAGCGACATGTATCGCGAGTCCGAACTTGGTTTTACGGCGCACACTCCAAAAGACAAAAAAGCCCTTGCCGCCGAATACGAAGAAAACAAAGAAGCGGCCATGAAAGCTTTGAAAAAATCTATGCGGCCAGAACTTATCAACCGCCTCGACGCAATCCTTGTCTTTCATGCCCTTACTCGCGCTAACGTCGAAAAGATTTTCGATAATTTGATTGAAGATTTAAGAAAACGTCTTGCTACCAAGAATCTTGGTCTAAGAGTTACTCCTGAAGTTAAAAAATGGCTCATAAATCAAGGCTACGATCCAAAAAATGGCGCTCGCCCGCTTCGACGCGCAATTGAAGATAATATCGAATCGTTAATTTCCGAAGCAATTATTGATGGCACGCTCACATCCGGCAATATTGCCACTATGAAACTTGAGAAAAAACATTTAAAATTGGTAGTAGAACATGAATAACGAACAAACCAATATTAACGAACAAGAGAATACTAATAATCTTCAACCTATTAATACGCCAGACCAACTCAATGTTACTCCAGAAGTTTTGCCAGATGAACCAAAGAAGAATAACAAAAAAATAGCTTCAGCTATTTGCATTGTTATCATTTTGGCTTGTGGTGCATATCTTCTTTTGCAACAAGATTTCATGAAGGATCGTCTAAAGGCTTGGACTTTTAAACCATCCGCTGAAGTAGCTAAAGTTGAAGAAAAACTTAATTTAACCGATGATGGTAAATTGATTTTCCATGCATCCGAACCGGTTTTAGAACAACAAGATGATTTTAATAAACACTGTGAGAGCCACGAAAAAGAAATATCAATTCTTGGCTGTTATACAAATCGTAAAATATATCTTTACGATATTAAGACTGACGAACTTCCTGGCGTTGTAGAATCTACTGCTGCACACGAACTCCTTCATGCGATTTGGGAACGTCTATCAGCATCCGAGCAAAATACCATCCAGAGTAAACTCGACCAGGTTTATAAAGATAATTTTAATTTGCTTTCAAAGGATTTAGAAATATATAATGCATCTGAGCAGGATGAAGAGCTTTATGTTCGTGCAGCCACTCAAATTGCAAATCTTCCTAAAGAATTAGAAGAGCACTATGCTAGATATTTCAATGATCAAGATGCAGTTGTGGCGTATTATGATTCATACATTACGCCATTTAGAAAATTAGAAAAAGAAATGGAAGATCTAGAAAAGGAGCTGAAAGATCTCGGGGTTAAAATTGACCAAGAGACAGCCGAATATGAAACTCGCGCTAATAATTTATCAACAGCAGTTGATGAGTTTAATAATTGTGCCAACACCGTTAATTGCTTCTCATCTCAATATGCTTTTAATACACGTAGAAACGAACTCCTAGCCGAACAATCTGCCATTGACGCTTTATATGAACAACTTAGCTCAGATATCAATTCATATAATCAGAAAGTCGAAAAGTACAATAATAATTTGCTTCGTACTAAAGAATTAGAAAACGTTATAAATTCCAATTCTGACCCGGACGAGATAATTAAATAGAAAGGAAACCATGAAAGATATTTTAGTCCCAACCATTATCGAAGAAACCAATCGCGGCGAGCGTGCTTACGATATTTACTCACGCCTTTTGTCCGAACGCATCGTTTTTCTTGGCGAAGATGTCAATCCACACACTGCTAATATTGTAATTGCACAGCTCCTATATCTTGCACACGAAGATAGTAAAAAATCTATCAAACTTTATATTAATTCTCCGGGTGGTAGCGTATATGACGGCCTCGCTATTATCGACACTATGAATTACATTGAGCCAGATGTCGAGACTATTGGCATTGGTTTGCAGGCTTCCATGGGTGCCATGCTCTTGTCTTCTGGCGCTAAGGGCAAAAGATATTGTTTACCAAACGCTCGTATTATGATTCATCAACCATCTTCTGGAACTGAAGGCAAAATTACTGATCAAGAAATCATGCTAAAAGAAGGTATTTTCCTCAAAAAACGCTTAGCTGAAATTTTTGCTAAAAACACTGGCAAAAGTCTTGCACAAGTTGAAAAAGACATGGACCGCGATAACTGGATGTCGGCTGAAGAAGCCAAAGCATACGGCATCATCGACAAAGTTATCAAATAACACTTACGTTTTTCACCGAATTTATTTGTGCTAAACTAGAGTTATGGCAAAAGCTAAATCTAAATTTGTTTGTCAAAGCTGCGGCGCTAGTTTTTCGAAATGGGCTGGCCTTTGCGAAAACTGCGGCGAATGGAACACACTTGTTGAACAAATTGTCGAAGAGTCTTCGTCAAAAACTGCTCTCTCAAAAGGCCAGGTTTCTGGTAAAAAATTAGATTATGTTAGCATTAAAACTATTATTCCTTCTGACTCTAAAGAAAGATTAAAAACTGAATTCAAAGATCTAAACGAGGTTCTAGGTGGCGGTTTTTTGCTCGGTTCCGTGTCGCTTCTTTCTGGCCAACCTGGTATCGGTAAGTCTACTTTGCTTATGCAAATCTGTGCCGAAATATCCAAAAAGAAAAAAGTACTTTATATCTCCGGTGAGGAATCCGCTGGCCAGGTAAAGCTTCGCGCTAGGCGCTTAGGCGCAGATTCGGAATCACTCGCTTTTGCAAGCTCTACATCTGGCAACGATATCGCTAAAACTATCGAATCGGGCGAATTTGATTTTGTAGTTGTAGATTCAATTCAAACTCTTTCCATGGATGAAATTTCTTCTGCGCCAGGCACCGTTTCACAGGTCACTAACTGCGGTAATTTAATCATCCGTGCTGCCAAATCTACCGATACTGCTGTAGTGATTGTTGGCCATGTTACTAAAGACGGTACTTTGGCTGGCCCAAAAGTCCTAGAGCATCTCGTCGACGTAGTTCTGAATTTTGAAGGTGATCGCTATGGCGGTTTTAAAACCGTTCGCGCCATCAAAAACCGCTTTGGGTCAACCACAGAAGTTTCCATTTTTGAAATGAACGAAAAAGGACTAAAAGAAGTCCAGAATCCGTCCGCTGCCCTACTTGCCGAGCGTCAAAATACCGATGGCTCGATCATACTTGCAACTCTTGAGGGCACACGTCCAATATTGGTCGAAATTCAGGCTCTTGTAACGCCCACTAATTTCGGCTATCCAAAACGCACTGCTTCTGGTTTTGATCTTAACCGTTTAAATCTTCTCATTGCTGTCATTGAACGCCGCACCAAGTTAAAACTTAGCGACAAAGACATTTTTATCAATGTAGTTGGCGGTCTCAAAATTCAGGATTCCGCCGCAGATCTTGCCGTTTGTCTCGCTATCGCTAGCGCGGTGGCGGGCCGCAAATTATCTGAAGATTATGTTGTCTTTGGTGAAGTCGGTCTTGGCGGCGAAATTCGCTCCGCCTTCCGTCCAGATCAACGCATTGCCGAAGCTAAAAAACTTGGTTTTACGCGTGCCATCGCTCCAGCCACCATCAAGGATAAGTTTGTGATCCCAGTCAAAGACCTCCGCCAAACATTAATCAACTACGTAAAATAATATGGAAAAACTCAAACAATATAACGAACAGCCAGAAAATGAAAAAAAGCGCAAATTTGGTGGACGTCTTTTAAAAATAATCAAAAAAAACGAGAACAAAGAGACTAAAGACTCTGAGTTTTACCTTATGTCGGAGCGCATTGATCCATTTAAAACTCCATTTGGCCGTCCGGGATCATCTAGCAAGAAGGATATAAAAGCCGCCAAGACTTGGTGGAGCGGAGTTTGTGAGACATGGGATAAGGAGGTTAATCTTAATCTTCCACTGCCACTTGGAAAAATGCTGGAAGAAATAATTGACGATCCAAATTATTATCTTTGTACTCATCATTCTAATGCAATTGATGGTCAAAATTTTGAAACCGATGAGGTGCTTCATTCTATCTTGGAAACCGGCCTTTTAAATCTCGGAGATGCATCGAGCGGGGCTTTTTATAAGGACCCTCCAGTTTCAAAAACGGTTACAATTTGTCCAGACATGTTTCATACGATAATCAATACAAAATCTTCTTATAAACATTCCTCAGGTTCGGTTATTCTAAAAATACCTAGCGAATACATTAATCAGACAGGTAGTATCAAAAAAGGTATGGAAAGCAAAGTCTATAACTATAATGAATCCGGATACTCAATGATTAAGCCAGAATTCATTCTAGGTTTTATCCAAAATGATAAAGAGAATCACATAATGAATTTTACATCACGTGAAGATATTCTCAAAAACTACAATCTCAAAAAAGGAATTAAAAATGAAGATTCTAGGCATTGATCCTGGCACTGGTATTTGTGGTTTTGGCGTAATTGAAGTTGGCAAAGGGAATCAACCAAGGATGTTAGACAATGGCGTAATTGCTACACCGCCTCACACGCCACTTCCAGATCGTTTGCTTGATATTTTTGATTCACTTCATGAGATAATTAAACTTAACAAGCCAGATGTTATTTCTGTAGAAAAACTTTTTTTCACCAAAAATATCACAACTGGTATTTCCGTGGCTGAAGCTCGCGGTGTCGTATTGCTAGTTGCAAGACAAAACAACCTACCAATTTTTGAATACACTCCAAATGAAATCAAAAAAATAATGACCGGTTACGGTAATGCTAAGAAAAACCAAGTTCAAGAAATGGTTAAACTACACTTAAAGCTAAAAGATGTGCCAAAACCAGACGACGCTGCCGACGCTTTAGCTGCCGCTATCACGCATTCCTTGATGATGAGAATGCAATAAAATTTTTATTCAATTTCTACTATTTTTTGGCGACTTTTTTCGCCACGCACTACCTTTACCATACTTTTACTAACACCAAAATAATCAGCCAGGAGTTCCACTACGGCTTTATTGGCCTCCCCATCATGAGCCTTAGCATGAGTGCGTACGATAAGACTTCCATCTTCAGTTTTTTCTACCAAATTTCGCGAACCGCCCGGCTTTACTAGAACGCTATATTTCATAAAAATATCATATCACGCCCTTTTAATGTTGTATAATCAAGCTATGATTGCACATGTTTTTGGAAAACTTGCTGAAAAATTTGATAACACCGTTATCGTTGACGTCCATGGTATTGGTTACGAAATAACTATTCCAACCCTAGATTTTGAAAATGTCACCCTTGGAGATGATGTGAAGTTTTACACCTATCACGCTGTCCGTGAGAATTCCGAAGAACTGTTTGGCTTTTCTTCGCTCGCCGCCAAAAAACTATTTGAGCTTTTAATTTCCGTGCAAGGTGTTGGCCCAAAAGCCGGTATTTCTATATTATCCTTAGGAAACACCGAGCAGGTTCGTAACGCTATCGCCAATGCTGATTCAGCTTTCGTTTCAAAAGCAGCTGGCGTGGGCAAGAAAACCGCCGAAAGAATTATTGTAGATCTTAGCGACAAAGTTGGTCTGCCGTCCAGTTTTGGCAAAACTACTGTAGAAGTGTCTAAACCATCCGAACCAGACGAAGCTTTAGATGCGCTTATTGCTCTCGGTTTTCAATTAAAAGAAGCTACCGCTGCTTTAGAAAATGTCGATAAAAATCTTCCAACCGCCGAAAGGGTTAGGCTTGCTCTAAAATCTAGATAATACCTATATCTTATGGTATAATATACAGATATGGGAAGAAGTTTATCAAGTGAACTAAAACAACAAATTTCAAAAACAGTTACTGTGTCCGGATGGGTTAATTCTCGTCGCGACCATGGCGGACTAATTTTTATTGATCTTCGCGATCACGAGGGAATTATTCAGCTTGTCATCACTCCAGAAACTGCCGAGGCTTTTAGTCTTGCCGAATCTTTACGTGATGAATTTGTAATTTCTGCCACTGGCAAAATCCGCGAGCGTGCACCAGAACTCAAAAACCCAAATATTGAAACTGGCGATATCGAGCTTGTTGTCGACACTTTGAAACTTCTCAATCGTTCACTTCCTCTTCCGATCAACACTCATGACGATGGCGCAGAATCCGGCGAAGAACTCCGTCTTAAATATCGTTATCTTGATCTTCGCCGTCCATCAATGCAAAACATTTTAAAGCGCCGCTCAGAGTACAATCGCTTTATTAGAAATTATATGTATGATCACGGTTTCACCGAAGTCGCAACGCCTATTCTAGCCAACTCGTCTCCAGAGGGCGCACGTGACTTTCTCGTGCCAAGCCGCATCCACCCAGGCAAATTTTATGCTCTTCCACAAGCTCCACAACAATTTAAACAAATGTTGATGGTTGGTGGTCTTGATAAGTATTTCCAAATCGCACCATGTTTCCGCGACGAAGATCCACGCGCTGATCGTCTCTACGGCGACTTTTACCAACTTGATATGGAAATGGCATTTGTGGACGATGGCGAAGTCGTTCGCCAAGAAATTGAACCACTTTACATTGATCTTGCTACTAAGTTTGCCAAGAAAAAACTCGTTATCAATTCTGAACCAGCCAAAAAGTTTATTAATGCTGGTGGGTTAGTTCCACGTTTGCCATACAACTTTGCAATGGAAACTTATGGCGTTGATAAGCCAGACCTTCGCTATGGCATGGAACTTATTGAGCTCACCGAAGTTTTTGCCAAGACTGATTTTAAAGTCTTTAAAGCTCCTTGTGTTAAAGCTATCATGGTAAAAGGTGGCGCTACACTTAGCAGGTCTAAGATTGACGAGTTCACCGACAAAGCTAAAAAACTCGGCGCTGGCGGTCTTGCTTACATTCTTTATGAAAACGGCGAAGCCAAATCTCCAATTCTAAAATTCATGTCCGAGCAGGAAATCAACGACGTCAAAAAACTCACTGGTGCTAAGGATGGAGACGCGGTATTTTTCGGAGCCGACGAACGTGCCAAGGTTAACAAGGTCCTCGGCCAACTCCGCATCGCCTTTGCCGATCACTTCGATCTAAAAGATAAAAAAGAAATTGCCTATTGTTGGGTTATTGATTTTCCATTTTATGAATGGGATGAGACTAACAACAAACTAGACTTCGGTCACAACCCATTTTCGATGCCAAAAGGCGGACTCGAAACATTGACCACCGCCAAAACCAACGAAGAAAAACTTGCTATTGTTGCAGACCAATATGATATGGTTATGAATGGCTACGAAGTTGCATCTGGCGCCGTACGCAATTACAACCCAGACATCATGTACAAAGTTTTCAATATTCTAGGCTACAGTAACGAATATGTCGAAGCTCGCTTTGGCGGCATGCTAAACGCATTTAAGTTCGGTGCTCCACCACACGCCGGCTGTGCTCCAGGTCTTGACCGTATCTTTATGGTTCTAGAAGACACTGAAAACATCCGCGATATTGTCGCTTTCCCAAAGAACGGCTCTGGTGTAGACCTTATGATGAACTCTCCATCTGAAGTTGACCAATCTCAACTAGACGAATCACACCTTGCGATTATTCCGGAAGAAGACTAATGCAGCCAAAAACTCATGTCAAAATTTCGCTTTTAACCTACATTTTAATCACAACAATTATTGTTGGTGGGCACAGCTTTCTTGAAAACTACGGTTTTAATTTAGACTACACAATTAGTCGCTACATTGGGCTAAAAACTTGGAGTGCAGTTTTATTTTTTGCTACTAGTATTTTTATTTTTATTAATATTATGAAGTATCTAGAGTTCTTGAAAAAGACTTTTAAAATGAATACGGTCTGGTGGACTATCGCCATTATTACAATGGTGTCACTACTCGGCGTGGGTCTTTGCCCAATTGGCTATTTTGATGAAGTTTATGGAGATTTTGGTTTTGTTAGTATAGTGCACCGCATCACCTCTTCAATGATGTTCTGTTTTTCGATTATCTTGGTCTTACTCATGGCGCTTAAATTTCATACAGAAAAACCGTTTTTCTTATTAAGTTTACTTTATGCTTTTTACGGCCTGACATTTATTACTCTTTATATGCTAAACGTTCAACTTTTCGTACAAAACATTTTTATTTTTGAAGCAACATTTTTAGCTTTCTTCTATATCATTTTATTGTCCAAGCGAATAGAAGATCGCTTAGATATTTAGATTTCAATATTAAAAAATTCTTTTGCAAAAAACTGTCTATAAGGATAGTCGCTTTTGGCGAAGTCTTTAATTAATCTTTCTCGATCGTATTTAACAGTCCTGTTTTTGATGCTTACGATATCGCCGTCGTCTGATATATCGAGCAACTTATAAAAAGTAGAATCACCGTGCACGCAGCCACTACTACCAATACAAAAAACATTCTTATCACCATATACTTTTGTGACGGCATGATGCTCGTGCCCAATAAAGATATTTTTTTCTGGGTAGCTACTTAGTAGGTCAATAAACCCTTTATCGTCATTACCTATATCATGCACATGGCAAAAATCAGGGTATTTTTCGTCGATGATACCATCTATCACAAAATGCTGGAATCTCACACCGTTTCGTATAACTTCACTCTTGCACGTCTCCATATATTTGTAGTCTTCATTCGATAGGACACTACACTGCCAATCAAAAAATGCATTATAGTCAAGGAGTCGCTTCTTATGTTTACGGGTTAAACATTCCACTTCATGATTACCAATAACCGCCGTGACACCAGCATCTTTCACTAATTTTAGGCATTCCGCTGGCTTAGGGCCAATACTTACGACGTCGCCAAGCGAAATTGTTTCATCAATATTTTCGACGGTCTTAATATCACCAAGAATCGCCATTAAAGCTGGCAAATTCCCATGAATATCCGAGAAAACAGCAAGCCTCATAAGCCTCTAATAATTCGTAGCGCGAATTTCGTAATACGATTGTGGATGTGCACAAACTGGGCAAAGCTCTGGCGCTTCTTCGCCAACATAGATATTGCCACAATTGCGACATTTCCAGACGGTAACTTTATCGCTCTTAAATACGACGTCGCTATCAATGTTTTCGCGTAGTTTCAAATAACGTGCTTCATGTTCCTTTTCGATTGCAGCTACGCCTTCGAATTTTTCGGCGATTTCATCATAACCTTCAGCGCGAGCTTCCTCGGCAAACTTTTTATACATATCAGTCCATTCGTAATTCTCACCGTCAGCTGCAAGTTTTAAATTCTCTTCAGTCGAACCGACACTACCGCCATGAAGCAATTTATACCAAAGTTTGGCATGTTCTTTTTCGTTGCCGGATGTCTCAAGAAAAATTTCCGACATTTGTTCAAAACCATCTTTTTTAGCTCTTGAAGCGTAGTATTGATATTTCACGCAAGCTTGAGATTCGCCCGCAAACGCTGCTTCAAGATTTTTCCAAGTCTTACTATTCTTTTTTAATTCTTTCATAACATCTCCTTTTCAATTATTATAGCACGCGCATCTGTTGCCGTGGTATAATCAAAGCTAATGGGTATAGAGAGAATTATCGATACTACCACACATAAAGACGACCAAGAAGAGCAAATCATCGAAAAAACTCTTCGGCCGACTAATTTTGCTGAATATATTGGGCAACAAAGATTAAAAAACAATCTAAAACTAGCTATTGATGCTGTTAAAAAAAGAGACGATGGTACCGCACTAGACCATGTTCTTTTGTACGGCCCGCCAGGTCTCGGCAAAACCACCATGGCCAACGTTATTGCGCACGAGCTTGGCGCTAATCTTCATGTCACTTCTGGCCCGGCCGTTGAACGTGCTGCTGATCTTGCTAGCATTCTTACTAATCTTCAAAATGGCGACGTTCTGTTTATTGACGAGATTCATCGTTTGCGCCGCACAGTAGAAGAAATGCTCTACTCTGCCATGGAAGATTTTAAACTCGATATTGTCATCGGCAAGGGCCCGGCCGCCCGCTCCGTGCGTCTAGATTTACCGCATTTTACTGTAATTGGCGCCACTACTCGCACTGGCTCGCTTGCAGGCCCATTGCGTGACCGTTTCGGCATTATTCACCGTCTCGAATACTACAAAGAGCCAGAGATCGAGCAAATTATTAACCGTACCGCCAAGATTTTAGATGTAAAGATTAATCCCGAAGCCACCAAGCTTCTCGCCACACGTTCGCGACTTACCCCACGTATTGCTAACCGCATTTTTAAACGCGTACGTGATTACGCCGATGTTAATGGTGACGGCATTGTTGACACTAAAATTGCCACTAGCGCCCTAGAGCTCATGGAAATCGATGATCTCGGTCTAGATCCAGCCGACCGTAACATGCTTACTCTCATGATTGAAAATTATAATGATCGTCCAGTTGGGCTTAACACTATTGCCGCTCTCACCGGTGACGAACCTTCCACGATCGAAGATTATTATGAACCATACCTCTTGCAGCTCGGTCTCCTAGAACGCACCCCAAGAGGCCGTCTGGTCACGAATAAAGCCAAAAAACACCTAAATATGTTATAATATATATATGAAAAAAGAATTGGTTAGGCTAAGGCACGCTCGCAGCAAAAAAGATTTTCCAGAGATCACTTTGGAAGAAGATGAATATGTGGAACTTGCCATCCGCCGTTCTAAGATTGGTCTAATTATTATTTGGCTCGGTGTCTTGCTTGGCTTTGTCGCACTTACTTTTGTACTAGTTCTTTTTGCCCATGGAGCAACTTCTAGCTCCATCTTTAAAATCACGGCTGCATCAAAACATTATCTTTACATTATGGTTTTTTCGCTTTATGCAATTCTAATATTAGTAGGTATTGTAGCTACAATTACTTATGCTAGCAACAAGCTATTCATTACGAATAAGCGCGCCATCCAAATGTCCATGACTTCTCTTTTTTCAAAATCAGTTAACGTCATTGATTTAGTTTCTATTGAAGACGTGAGTTTCAAACAAAACGGTGTTTTTGAACATATCTTTCAGCTTGGAACAATCCGCATGTCTACTGTTGGTGACGAAACCACCTATACTTTCAAATATGTAAACACGCCACGCGACGAACTAGACACCATTACACATCTCGTCCACACAGTTAAAAGCAAGAAATAATTAATTACGATTTCTTTTTACAAAATCATCTTCTTTTTCGAGTTTTGTTCTCAGAGTATATTCTTTACACTTGCCGTTTTCACAGTTGGCTGGTTCATAGGAATAAGAACTGTCTTCCTCGCCCAGATTGAAACCAAAAGGATCGGTAAATAGGGAAGGATCCATCACGGTTAATACGTCTTCTGATATGCTTTCTGGATAATACCCATGCTCCACATAGTAGCCTTCCTCAAGAGCATAATACATTGCATTAATAGCAGTTTTCCTATCTTCATCGCGCTCCATCGCATTCATATTGGATTTTTGAAGGAAGAATAAAATGAATGCTAGCGTCGCGAACGCACAAACGATAAATATTTCTGGAACCGTAAAACCTTTTTTCGTTTTCATATAATCATTATAGCATAAAAAAATGGTAGTACCGTTTGCCCCTTGGGACGCTCCGGTACGGACATTTTTTTGCCAAAAAAAATGGTAGTACCGACTGGGATCGAACCAGTGACCTTGGGCTTATGAGTCCCACGCTCTAACCATCTGAGCTACGGTACCAACTAAAATCATTATACCATAGATTTCTCTAAAAAGCACGCTTTCTGGACTTTTCAAACTGTTTGTGCTATTAATAGCTTAATATGCTTGAAAATATGAATATAGGAGATATTGCACTTGCACTAGTCGTCTTGTCTAGCATCGAAATTGTGATCATCATGCATCTTCTGTATAAAACACACAAATATAAACTCTACTTAATGGAAAGGCAAAAGAGGGCATTGGCTATGCGTAGAGCTTCCAATGCCCCCATGTTTCGCCGCTAAAAAGCGAAACTTCAAAAAAAATAAGCGCCCGTAGGCGCTTATTTTTAAAACGAATTATTCAACTTCGCAGTACATTTTTACATCTTCAAGATTGTTCGACTCAATCATTTCAATAATTTCTTCTGCATCATATCCATCGACTTCTTCAAATTGGCTAATCAAATCTTCATCTTCGAGCTTAGAACGAGTGAGCTCTGCTGACATATTGGCGCCAGCTCCATTTTCATCGCCTTCACTAACAATGTTAAGTTTGATACCAGGATCGTCCTTTAGTCCAAACATTGGGATCAACATCACTGCGCCGGCAATCGTGTTCCTTTCATTTTCAGTAAGATTCTCTCCGTCAAAGTCGTCATCTGTCTTAAGTTCATATTTCATTTTTGTAATTTGTTGCTTTTTAGTATCAAGAGTTAGATAGTTACCATACTCCCAGCCGTCACCTTCGGCCACGCATGAAATCAGAGAAGTTCCTTTTTCTTCTGGAGGAGTTTGGTTAGTAGGGGTTTGGTTGGATGATGTTGTATTCCCACCATTATTACCTTCACCGTCTTTGTTGCTAGTTAGCAAAATTACACAAACAACTGCGCCTGCGACAATTAGTAGAACAGCGACAATGATACCGATAATCAAACCGGTGTGGCTTTTCTTTTCAGGAGCTGGAGCTGGTGCAATTGGCGCTGCAGCTGGAGCTTCTGGAGCAGGGGCTGTATTTGTATTAATAGGAGTTTCGTCCATTTTATATTTATTCCGTTTATGGTTTATGTCCAAGCTATTATATATGATTTAGACAAAAAGTGCAAACAAAAAACAAGCCCCTGGCTTGCATTTTGGCGGAAGGGACAGGATTCGAACCTGCGAAGCTATTAACTTGCTGGTTTTCAAGACCAGTGCCATCAACCACTCGGCCACCCTTCCAAGAGAAATTTTAACATATCTTGACAAAAAGTACAAGCTGTGCTATAATAAAAACAATCCGTCACCAAACGGTCAGTTTGTTGGCTATCTCTTATAGACTATTCAGCATTAGTATGAACGGCTACGACGTCGTCTAAATCATCAAGTGCATCAAGTAATTTTTCGAGCTTATCGGCCGTGTCACCTTCGACGGCAATACCGTTATTTGCAATATACTGCAGCTCAGCGCTCGTCACGGTGAGCCCAGCATCCACCAAAGCCTGACGAACCTTCATTAAATCTGAAGCAGCAGTATAAATTTCCGTGCCATCTTCTTCATCGGAAACGTCTTCAGCGCCGGCATCAAGGGCCGTCATCAAAGCATCATCGCCTTTTTCAGAGATGAAAATTACGCCTTTTCTAGTGAACTGAAACATCACCGAACCTGGCTCAGCCATGCGGCCACCGTTTTTATCTAGAGTGTGGCGCACTTCTGGCATGGTGCGGTTTTTGTTATCGGTGGCAACTTCGATAATAATACCTACGCCACCAGGGCCGTAAGCTTCGTAAACTTCTTCAATCAAAGCCGCGGCGTTTTTATCGGCTACGCGAGCAATTGCGCGCTCGATGTTGGCCTTTGGCATATTGGCGAGGCGAGCCTTTTCTAGCACCATCGCAAGGGATGGATTCATAGCTGGATCGGTGCCGGCACGCGCTGCGATGGCGATTTGGTTACCGATCTTTGTAAAAAGTGCCCCTCTTTTGGCGTCGACCACTGCTTTTTGTCGCTTGGTTGTAGCCCATTTACTATGTCCTGACATAAATTTCTCCTAAATTTCCTTAATTATAACATAATTTTCAAAGAATTTCTTTTTGTGCTAAGATTAAAGCATGAGTAAATTGTTTAAGCGTACTAAAATTTTGGCCACTATCGGCCCAGCCGTTTTTACGGAAGAAAAGATTACAGATTTAATAATGGCAGGGGTGAATGGCTGCCGGCTTAATTTTTCGCACGGCAATTACATGGAACGCGATCAGCAAATCGCCTGGATTCGAGCTGCCGCCGCCAAAAAAGGCCGCTCTGTGGCAATCCTGCAAGATCTACAGGGGCCAAAAATTCGTCTTGGCGAAATCAAGGATAATCACATGGATGTTCACGCTGGCGATGAACTTATTCTAGATGCCGCTATCACTGAGCACGATGGTTCAAACATCCTTCCTGTTCAATACAATCTAGCTGAAAAAGCCTTGGTAGACGAGCCAATTTACATTTTTGATGGCAAAATCAAAACTCACGTTACCGAAATTATCTCCAAAACTGCCATTAAAGTCGAAGTTGAAAACGATGGCTACATAATGAGTAAAAAAGGCCTCAATCTTCCAGATACCGATTTTGGTGGCGATATTATCACCGAAAAGGATATGGCCGATATTGAATTTGGCGCTTCGAGAGATTTTGATTACGTCGCGCTCTCTTTTGTGCAATCTGCTGCCGATATTGAAAAACTTCGCCAAATTTTACTTTCTCACGGTTCTAATGCTCAGATTATCGCCAAAATCGAAACCAAAAAAGCTATCGAGTCTGACGAAAAACTTGAAGAAATCGTCAAAGCCACCGATGGCATCATGGTCGCTCGTGGCGACATGGCAGTTGAGGCTGGTGCCGAAGTTGTGCCAATCATTCAGCGCAAGCTCGTGGCTCTTTGTCGCAAACACGCCAAACTTTGTATCGTAGCTACTCAAATGCTTGGCTCGATGGTCGAGAACCCAGAGCCAACTCGCGCTGAAGCTAGCGACGTCGCTAACGCCGTGATTCAGGGCGCCGATGCCGTGATGCTCTCCGACGAGACCGCCAACGGCAAATATCCGCTCGAGGCCGTCAAAGCTATGAAGCGCATCATTCTTTATACGCAAAACAATTCCACAGTTGCTCCTCTAGAGTTCAAACAAGTGGGCGACGATAAAGTTTATGATGCTATCGCCGGTGCTACCGTTGAACTTGCCGAAGAAATTGGCGCCGATATTATCGTCTGCCAAACCGGTGCTGGTGCCACTGCCGCTGCTATTGCCGCTAAGCGTCCAGATCTTCCGATCCTTACCGTTACCAGCAATGCTCGCGTGGCCGGCCAACTCGCTTTAACCTACGCTAACTCCGCTTTTGTCCGCCCATATAGCGAAGATTATGGTGCTAAGCTAGTTTACGAGCTTAAAGAGTCAGGTTATCTCATGCCAAAAGAAGGCCGAGAGGAAATCTTAGCTGTCATTGTATCAGGTATTAAAGATTTAAACAGCGGTACTAATACTATCCGCATTCGTAGATTTTAAAGAAAGGGAATCATGTTTCAGAAAAAAACCGTCAAAGATGTAAATGTTAAAGGCAAAATCGTTCTTGTTCGCACCGACTACAACGTACCAATCGAAAATGGCGAAATCACCAGTGACCTCCGCATTAAGGCCAGCTTGCCAACTTTAGAATATCTTAAAAGCGAAGGTGCCAAGCGTATTATCGTTATTTCCCACCTTGGTCGACCAGAAGGTCAAAAAAACCCAGATTTATCTTTGAAACCTGCCGCCGATAAGCTGGCCGAGCTTATGCCAGATGCCAAAGTAAGCTTCATAAACGATGTCTCTGGCCCCGATGTCGAAGAAGCAATCGAAAAAGCTCCAGCAGGTGGTATTATCGTACTCGAAAACCTTCGCTTCTATCCGGGCGAAGAAAAAAATTCCGAAGATTTTGCTAGAGAAATCTTCGAATCTACTCATGCCGACATCTTTGTTCAGGATGGTTTTGCCGTCGTGCACCGCGCTCACGCCTCTACCGACGCCATCACTAATTGTCTGCCATCCGTTGCCGGATTCTTGTTGGAAAAAGAAATATCCGCTCTCTCCGGAGTGCTCAATAACCCAGAAAGACCATTTATGCTCATGCTCGGTGGTGCCAAAGTCGATGACAAGGCTCCTCTTATTGAAGCCTTCAAAGATACTGCTGACGCTATTTGTGTGGGTGGCAAAATTGCCGCTGATGGTGCAGTCGAAAAAGATGGTGATAAGATCTACATCGCTGAAGATTTCGATGAAGATAGCACTGGCGCCAAACTAGACTGTGGTCCACTTTCTACTCATCGTTTCGCTGAAACCGCCAAAAACTCCAAAACCGTACTCTGGAATGGTCTGCTTGGCAAAGCTGAAGATCCAGCCTACGCCACCTCTTCCACTATTTTTGCCAAAACCCTAGGCGAAAACCCAAATATTACTTCCATTATTTGTGGTGGCGATACCAGCGGTTTTTGTGAAAACCTAGTATCAGCTGATCCAAACCTTAAATTCTCCCTTATCTCCACTGGTGGTGGCGCCGCCCTCGAATATCTATCAGGTAAAAATCTCCCTGGTTTAGATGCTTTGGAAGATAAATAATAGATTGATTTTTTAGCTTAAATATGCTATAACAAAGGAACATCCATCACGCTTTAAGGAGGTGAAAACGATGGAGAGCAAGTTCGTCATGGACGAACTAGACGAGACCTTCCTTGATGAAGTTGTTGCTGATTTTAAAGAGTCTGCAGAAGGGTACATAGAAAGGCCTATAGATTTGCCAGACGGCACAGAGGCCAAAATACGAATTGTAATGGCCGCGAAGAGCAGCAACTACATTTTTAAGGGAGTATTCGAGAATGGAGAATTCTCTGGAGAAAAATTTATAATGGAGTGCAGTCGAAGCAGATGTACAATCATAATATCTCCCGAGAATTTCTAAAATTGGCTCGCGGGTAAAAATCCGCGGGCCTTTCTCTTGCTTATAGATAAAATTCGTGCTAAAATAATTCTCGACTTA
>JAEEKR010000004.1 GCA_016282495.1 Candidatus Saccharimonadota bacterium | reverse complement strand
TTCTGGTATGTGTTATTCCGGATGGACAACTGCTAGCTGGGGGAACTGGCAGTGGAGTCATAAGAGAATGCCTTTCTCGTATGCACTCAAGTCTGGTCCTATCGATGTTAAAATCGAAGAGGAGAAGGATATTGGTATCACTGTTACATCTATTCAAGACGGATGCATTATTGCTGAAGTCGAGAAAGATGGTGACGATCCATGGTATCCGGAGGGGTTTGTCTCCATAGACGAAGGCTTTTTCACCTCCACTAGGCGTACCCTGTCGGAACGTCCTGTCTGGATTTTCGAGGGTTCTAGTGGCCTGGGAAAATCTAGTCTGGCAGCTATGAGTGGAGAAAAGGTTTTTGAAACCGACTCTGTGAAAAAACTACCAGAACAAATCTGGGCCGACATCGTCGTGATTGGTAACAAGCGAGATTTCTCGATTGAAACCATCAAACAACGCCTCCCCAGAGGTACTAGACCTATTGTTGTCCATTTTTCGGAATGACAAAAGACTAGTACCATTTCCCCCGATACTTCGTCGGGGGATTTTTTTGATAAGAGTATGATAAAATGAGTATATGGAAGAAATTGAAATTCTTAAAAAAGCTGGACTAAATGAGGCTCAGGCTTCAGTTTACAATGTGCTGCTTAAAAATGGCGCTATGACACCGGTGGAGATTGCCAGTGAAACTGGGCAATCGCGCGAAAACTGTTATGCGGTTGCGAAAAAACTAATAGAGCTAGGGGTAATTGAACAGACAGATGATAAAAAATCTAAGTATCAGGTACTTAATCCAAGTGCCCTAGAAACATTAGCCGAAAAGCGTCGCAAAGTAGTGGCAAAAAATGAGAAGTTTGTGAAAGAGAATATTTCTTCATTATTGGACATTTTTTATGCTAATAATGAGATGCCGGGAGCGAGAACTTTGGAAGGACCAGATGGAATCAAAGAGGTTTATCTTGATATTCTACGCGTAAAGAAAGACGTTTATTTCTTGAGAACTGAAGCTGATGCTGAATTTTGGCATAATAATGCAGAGTTGCGAGAATTCCTTGAGAACTATCGTGAAAAAAGAGCAATCCTAGGTATTCATACTTATGCGCTAACCCCTGTTAATAATCATGCCGTAAGACACACTCGAAGTGGGGGAGATAATTCATGGAATTTTGAACGAACTTGGATGCCAAAAGATGCTTATACTGCTAAAGCAGAAGTGCAGGTTTATGGGGATAAAGTTGCGATTTGTACGTATGGTGAGACACAGGTATCAACAATTATCACTAGCCCCGCGATTGCCGAGGCAATGCGCCAAATTCTTAAGATTATGATGGATTTTTATAAAAAGACTTTTCCGCAGAAACAATAAATGGAAAAATCCCCGACTTAAAGTCGGGGACTAGGAAAGATGGATCATCTGAGGGCGCGAGCGCGTAGACTTGATAGAGTATTCTCGTCTATAACCGGCGAAAGAAGATTTAATGGAACTCCAGCTATTTCATACTCTACACTAATAACGTGGGGCATACCGAAAAACTCCATTCTGCCGACGCTGGCATAATCCCAGCCACCCTCAGAATCTAATTCGCATGCTGAAAAATCCATCATTTCCTTTGAAAACCAATTCTTCTCGTCTTGCCACCGGATAATAATGCCAGTGATTTCAACGGTTTGACCCAACGAGTGAGCATTTGCGACAATGTCATCATTGGCGAGTTCATAAATGACCCTCGAGACGTTATACTCTCTACAATAATCGGCGGAGCCGTCGAGATACATGTCGTATCCTGTGGTTGTTTTCGTATGATCACCAACTTGTAGCCTAAAGTCTATTGAGACGGGGTAGCCCACTTCAAGAGCATCTCCAGCCATTCTAATGGCGCGTTCAGATGATGACCAGAAGACCGGATCATCTATAGACGCTTTTAATTCTTCAATTTGAGCGACAAGTTCGTTATTGCGTACTTCTTCTTCCGCCGTATCTTCCTCTTCATTAATACAACTTGTTAGACATAAAGCAAGTAGACAGATTATCAGCACTATGCTAATCTTTTTCATTTTTACCCCTCCTTATAATCCATCAATTAAACTGCTTTTGTGTTTAAAGACAAACTTTTGTAATCATATCATAATTATTAAAGATTGTAAAGCGCTATAATTGACAATTATATTTTTGTATGATATAATATGTAAACAAGCTTTTGCATTTGCACTTTACCAAGGAGGCTAGAAGGATGGGTAAACGATATTATGTAAAATCCCAAACGGAAGAATACGTGATAAAATACGATGTAGAAGGAAAATGTCCGCTAGGCTGGTATACTGAGGTAGAGGTTGAAGGTACCTCTATTATTGTTACATTTTGGTATGTCCCTCATAATAAGATAGACGATCGCTCGCTGAAAAAGTATAACATGTCCTTTACGTTGGATAAAGAGGAGCTCCTCAAGACGATTCCTGAGGAATCTCTTAAAAATAAATTCCTACTGTGTAGCTATACTTCAAAAATGAATAAAAAATCTAAAGAGCTTGGGGCACATATCAGGAACTCTTTGGCCGATGATTTTGAAGAGCTTCAGTCATCCAGTAAAAGTACAGCAGAAATGTATTCAACAATACTTAAAATTTTTGGTGAGAGTGCCAAATATCAGCATCTGCTAAAAAGATTAGCAAAGTTTATCGCCCTAGACTCTATGTTATCTAAGTATATGCCTTCTGAAGAAGATATATACAAATGTTATGAATTATCATCATAACTCGTAGGTGGCCCAATTTGGGCCACTTTTTATTTTGAATTTTACTCTTTACAATTTAGTAAAAATAGTCTAAAATAGTATGGTAGAGTTTTGGAGCTGGTTTTTATTAGCGCTCCAAACATTAATAATATAAAAGGAGATTGAATGGCAAATTTTGACCGTTCCAAGCCACATATTAATGTGGGTACTATGGGTCACGTC
>JAEEKR010000042.1 GCA_016282495.1 Candidatus Saccharimonadota bacterium | reverse complement strand
AGCCGCTATCAATGCGAGTAAAATTGTATTCAACATATGAATACCCCCTCATTCTTCGCCCTCTAGGGGCTGTTTTGTGGACCGACTCGCAATCAGCCCATCAGACAAAAACTTTGCTTAAGTTTCTCTCTGATGAGCTGAAAATAAACGCTCAAAAGTTAAGGGACTATTTTTCAAATCCATTTTTTGATTATAGCACAGATTCTCTGTTTTGTCAATTATTTGAGTTTGTCTTTATTGTGGTTACCATAGACAAAATCCACGATCAAAAGGATGAATGAAGCCGCAAAACAAAAATCGCTAGCTAAGTTCAAGCGCAACGCTCGTATATTACTACGATTCGCCTCAAGTAGACTTTCGAAGTATCTATCACGCTCCGCCTCCTCTATTTTTTCGGCTGGAGCATTGTCGAGATTGTAGGAGGTATTAGCCTCATCTTTTCCACAAGAGTGACCCTTAGCGCATTCATCATCACCTTCATGACAAGGGCAAATACTGTGTAGTAAATATGGGAAGCCACGATCGGTGTAGCCCGATTGTTCTGGTTCTTGGGTCCATAACAAATGCAAGGCCATCGGCAGAATAGCGAATACTATTGCCGTCACCATGAGAATGATAATATTAGTTTTTATACGAGTTGATTGGTTCGCTTCTTTTTTCATCATCGTCCTTTTTATTAATTATTTAACCCACACTGGTGGGGTCATGTCAAAACGAATTTCTGGAGTGTGGAGGTTTACGATATCCATATCCACTCCGTAGTAATGCTGATAAGTGCTATCGACAGAGCCAAATTTGGCTTGAGACTTTTCGAAACCTAACTTTTTTGCGGTATCCCAAACCGACTTTTCGGTTGGGCCTTCGATTTCGATAAAAGTTGGGAGCCACGGCCAAGTATCAATACAGATTTCTACGTCGTCTAAAACCCAAGTCTCTCGATACGATTCTTGATAAGCAGATTGTTTTAGACCACATCCTTTTAAAAACATTACGCCGTCATCAAAATTGTCGATTGTGATGTTTACTTCTTTAGTGCCAAGAATAGATTTTTCGTCGCTGACGTTTTTGTAGGTCATGACAATTTTATCACCTTCATCGCGTACGCGTGCAAATTGGTGTTCAGCGATTGAAAAGGCCACGCGCGTCATCATGACTTCTGGTTTTATCAGTTTGGCATTGAGCGTTTTAAGTTTTTGTCTGATTTCGTCTTTATTGACGTCCAAAAATTGGGCTTCGATTTCGTTATCCATATTCAAATTATAACAAAAAATAAGATTCTACTTCTGGTTTGTGGTGTTTTTGTTTGTTTTTTCATATAATCGAGATAAATCGAGGAAAGGATTCTATGGATTTAAGAAAAATTGGAAAATTTATCGCAAAAAATCGCCAAGAAAAAAACTATACCCAAGAAAGTTTGGCAGAAGAACTCGGCGTTTCGAACCGTGCGGTTTCGAAATGGGAACGAGGGATTTGTTTGCCGGATGCGGGCAACATGGCAAAACTTTGTAAACTATTTAATGTTTCCTACAACGAACTTTTGTCTGGCGAAAAAATCGCTAAAACCGATTACGAGAAAAAAGCCGAAGAGAACTTCAAGGAATTTGCAAAAATCGAAACTGCTCAAAATAAAAAGTTTTTCTTATACGAAAATGTCATTGGTTATATGTCGACGATCACGTTCTTAATTCTAGTGTTTGCTGCTAGTTATGTCGAGGGGCTTCCTGTTTGGGCTCGGGTGGTTTTGCTTTTGCTTAGTTTCGCCCTTTTGATTGTCGGCGTCAGTTTTTGCATCAAAATTGAAACTGAAGCTGGCAAATATGAATGTCAGAAATGTGGACACCAATATGTGCCAAAGTATTCCAGCGTTTATTTTGCTATGCACCTTGGCCGCACACGTTATATGACCTGCCCAAAATGCGGTAAAAAATCTTGGCAGAAGAAACGCGCCTAACTTTTTATGTTATTTCTTGATTACTTTTTCCCAAATCTTTCGCACGAATTTTAGCGAAAGTGTCGAAAGTGTGAAACCAATAACTGGTACTAACGAAGATAGGAAAATATTTGTTACTTTTTGAATTGTAAAACTGTAAATTACTACCACGATATAAGTCAAAACACAGATGCAAAGCCGGCGCGTCCAGGAAGTTTCCCATTTTTTGTCAAGTTCGACTCGTGCGTTACGGGCCTTAATGTTTTTTATTTCAGTTTCAATTTCTTTATTATCCATACCTTATATTATATAACAAATTATGTTATAATTATGTCAACAATAACAGGTAGAAAGGTTGGTTTTGAATTTAAAGATCGGAATCGTTGGACTGCCGAACGTCGGGAAATCGACGTTATTTAATGCGCTAACGAACGCGGGAGCGCTCGCCGCGAATTATCCTTTTGCTACCATTGAGCCAAACGTCGGTATTGTGCCAGTACCAGACGAACGCCTGGATGTGCTTGCAAAAATGTATGAAACTGACAAAGTCGTTCCGGCTACAGTTGAGTTTGTGGATATTGCTGGGCTCGTTGCAGGGGCAAGCAAAGGCGAAGGTCTTGGCAATAAGTTTCTCGCGCATATCCGCGAGTGTCAGGCAATTTGCCATGTAGTGCGAGCATTTGTGAATGACGATATTGTACGCGCAGATAACAAAGTTGAAACTGATATTTTAGCACAAGCAAAAGACGATATCGATATTATCAATCTCGAACTTCAGCTTGCTGATGACGAAACGAAGGCAAAGATTGAAGCAAAGCGCAAAAAAGATCCAAGTGATGAAAACATTCCTTATCTCACCGACAAGCCAGTGATTTATATGTTTAATGTTGATGAATCTGGGCTAACTGATTCTGACTTACAGACGAAACTTCGCGCACTCGTATCGCCTGCCGAAGCGATTTTTGTGAATGCAAAACTCGAGGAAGAAATGTCTGGTATGAATCGTGATGAGCGCAAAGAATTTTTGGAAAGCTATGGTGTAAAAAATGATGCGCTCGGAGAATTAATCCGCGCTGCCTACAAAACACTTGGGCTCCAGTCTTTCTTAACTGCTGGCAAAAAAGAATGTAGAGCTTGGACGATCAAAAAAGGCGCAACAGCGCCAGAAGCGGCCGGCACTATTCATACGGATTTTGAACGTGGATTTATCGCGGCACAAATTTGTAATTATGATGATCTAGTTAAACTCGGAAGCGAAAAAGCTGTGCGCGAAGCTGGACTGATGCGCACTGAAGGAAAAACTTACATTATGCATGAGGGGGATGTTGTGGAATTTAAGTTTAACGTGTAAAATAAAATAGGTGGAAAACATTGAATTCACAGCTGGAAAAGCTATAGCCGGTTTAGTTTATTTGCTAGTTGGTATTTTGTTTTACATTCTTTTTCGTGTTGCAGTAAAAAAGATTCTGGGTTATTCGAAGAATAGGCTAAGTGAGAAGCAACAAAAGCATCTTGAAACAATCGAATCATTAATTGTTGGTTTGTCTAAATATGTAATTTTGCTCGCGGTAATACTTGCTACGCTTGCGACCTACGGCATAAACGTTTCTTCCTTGCTTGCTGGACTCGGCATTGCGACGGCCGTACTTGGTCTTGCCTTTCAGGACATGGCAAGAGATATTATTGCTGGCGTATCGATCGTAGCTCAAGGTTTATTTGAGGTGGGGGATATTATTGAGATTGATGGTTTTACTGGAAAAGTAATTGCACTCGGATTAAAAACAACAAGGATTCAGAATTGGAAGGGACCGGTAAAAATCATTACTAATCGCAATATCAGTGAAGTAATTAATTATACAAAAACTCATTCTATTGCAATTGTAGACGTGTATGCAAGTTATGATGCTCCGACTGAGAAAGTAGTTGAGGCTTTGGAGGCTGTTAAAAAGCGTTTAGACGGCAAACTTGAGAATACTATTGACGAAATTATGGTTTGGGGTTTGATGGATCTTGAAGAGTCAGGAGTGAAGTATCGTATCTCGGTAAAAACAGAACCATATAAACATTTTAAAACTCAGCGTATATTCCGCAAAGAAATCAAGGATGAATTTGTAAAACGTAAAATAAAAATTCCGTACAAACAGATCGTTGTACACGAGGAAAAATAAGGAGGAAAAATGCAGGACGACTTAAATACGGAATGGAACTTCGAGAGGCCACCAGCTCATGATGAAATCTCACCGGAAAACGCAGCCAGAGCGGAGGCGTTCGAAAACGCAATGGAAGATGCGCCGGCTTTTGCTGGAGAAAATGCGGAAAACAATTTTGCCGATGCAACTGCAATAATTAGTTATGGGGCGAATGAGGCCGCAAGAGAATATGGTGTTGAACACGTAGTAAATGCGATAAATGAATTCAATCCCGATAATTCAGAAGATCCAATAAATGATCTATTAAAATCAATTGGAATCAATAGTAAAGAAGAACGCGCAGATGCACGTGAAACTAATTCTGATGAACGCGCGTTTCTGGACGATAATAGTAATCCGAACGCATCTAAAAATATTTCCCGAGAAAATGCAGTGCAGGCAATAAAAGATTTTCAAAATATGATTAGAACCGTAAAAGCCGATTCGGAACGATTTGGCAGTTTAAATGATGATGCTATGGACTCCGGTAGAGGAGTATTTGAAAGAGCCGCCGAACAACAAGTAGAAGAGACTGGCAAAAGTGAGGATCTTGTGACTATGTTTAAAGGCTTGGAGAATCAAGGACGTGATAGTGAAGATGATATTCCGCAAAATCCCGAAGAAGAAACTAGCGAGAATGACGATACTGCAGTATCGCTAGAAGATTTGCAAAAAATGGCAAAAAGTTCAGACGAAATAGATAAAGATAAAATTATCTAAATTGGCTATGATCATAATTGGCGTTGCTCTAGTAGTTGTTATATTAGTTTTTGGAATAGCGGCTTTCACCGGCGCACCTTATGTTCCGTCATTAAAAAGAGATTTGTCGACAGCATTCGACAAACTATACAAGCTTGGTAAAAAAGACCTTTTAGTAGATCTTGGTTCTGGAGATGGCAAAGTACTTGGCGCCGCAATAAAACGCGGGGCAAGAGCAACTGGGGTAGAAATAAATCCGTTTTTGGTGTTGTGGACAAAACTGAAACACAAAAAAGCAAAAGTTTTCTGCGGAAACATATTTAAATTTAAGTTCCCAAAAGAAACTACGATAGTTTATGTGTTTGGTGATTCACGCGATATCGTAAAAATCGTGCAATACGTACAAAAAGAAGCGACAAGATTGGGCAAATCTTTGTCGCTAGTTTCTTTAGCTTTTGACGTTAAAATTTCTGGTGTTAAACTAATCAAAAATGAAGGTTCGTATTATTTGTATCAGGTAAATCCTGAGAAGGATTAATAGTCGCGCGATCTTTTTTCGCTTCATTCAAAACTTCTTCTACGGTGTTATAATATTCTTCCGTTAAAGAAGCTTCTGGGTCTGCTGTGTTTTGCTCTCGTCGTTCTAGCGTTTTTTCTAATGACCTAATTAACATTTCTTTTGATTCGTCAGACAAAGCTGGATTCTCATTCTCATTTTTTCTGATTTGCTCACCGTTCGGGCTCATTTTTTACTCCTTTTACTTATATTTGTTTGGATCTATCATTATGATTGGTATACCAAAATAGGCGGCATGTTTTTTTGGCAAATCGCCAATTTTTGATTGGTCATCAGTGAACACTATTATCTCGCTCGGTTGCAAACGTCCATCGCGCTCATTGGGATTGCCAGAGTATCTATCGAGCGCCACTTCATTATGTCGATAGTTAGCTCTATTCTGTTTAGTATCTTTTTCATTTTGTTTAATCAATTGTTCTGGATCCTCATAAAATACATCTTGAACAGCCGTGGCTATTTCTGATTTTTTTTCATAACCACGCCTCACTTCTCGAACCCTAGTATACGAATCAGTCGTACACATAGCCTTAATCGACTTGTCTCCTAACTTGGAAAAACCATAAAACACCTCGTCTTGGTCTCCTAATTCTTCTGGCAGAATATTAGCTAGTCTAAGCGCCCCTCTTGCGATAAGTGTAGTGGAAATATATCCAACTTCTTTTTGGGTGTCACTCAGGTGTTCGTCGTTATTCCATTGCGATGGATCTTCCCTGTCTTTCTTGATGAAGGCACCTAACCTATGGGTTAATAGCAAAAAGTCTTTGCCTTCCATTTTTAGTACAGGTATTTGTTTTCCTGAGTATTCTATATCGCCAAGTTTTCTTGCTCCAGTTTCTATGCTTCGTTGCATTTTTTCACTATAAGCTTTAGATACCTTTTCTGATATCCTTTCTTTTGCTTCATTCATTAGGTCCTTAAATTTCTTTTTTTCGCTTGATGAAACATGATTTTTCTCATATACTTCTAGCTTTTCTCCTAGCTCCTCGTCTTTACATCCAAATAGTGATATTGCGTCTAAAATCAAAAGTTTCTGGTCTTCTGAAAGCTCGCCAAAAGCTGATGTATCTTTTAGTTTTATTTTATCGACACCATAAAAGATTGGTCCGTTTGTACTGTAACCTCTAGGCCTATGAGTTTCTATTGCTCCAACCGAAATTAATCCTCTTGCAGCTTCATCAACCCCCATGCCAAGAGCGTAATATCCAATGAATTCTCTTGCGGTGCTATATTGCTCTTTTTCGATAGCCTCTCTCGACATTTCCAAATATATTTTATCGACATTGTCCAATGCTTCTAGGGCATCGATTCTATCTCCGCACCACCCAACGAGCCCAGATTCGGCAAATAGTTTTATATTTTCTTTAGTTTTTGCGTCTAATTGTTGGCTCGCTTTGATTTGTTCATAAAGGCGCGGTGACGATCGTCGCAGTGTGTCCCAAGATTTATCATCTAGTCCAATTTCCCCTCTTAGCTCTTTAGTATCCTCTAGCTCCTTGAGTACGGCCACTTGTTCTTCTTCTGTTATATCGGCGTAAGCTAGCCCACCAAGCTCTACTAGTTTGCGTATTTCAGGAGAAAAATGCGTATCGTATTTTGCTCGCCATTCTTCGTTCTCCTCAACCCCTACAGTGTTGGATTCAATTACTTGGTTAAAAATGCAAGCATCTGCTACCGATACTGGCCTGTCGAAAATATGATCGATATTGTCGAATAATTCTT
>JAEEKR010000003.1 GCA_016282495.1 Candidatus Saccharimonadota bacterium | reverse complement strand
TATCGTTCGTATCGCTTGGGTATTTGGTCAGAACGGAAAGAACTTCATTAAGACCATGCTGGCGCTTTCCGACAATCACGACGAGCTTCGAATTGTGAATGATCAAATTGGCACTCCAACCTACACATTCGATTTAGCCAAACTATTAGTAGATATGATTGAAACTGAAAAATACGGTTATTACCATGCTACTAACGAAGGCGGCTATATTAGCTGGGCCGACTTCGCCAAAGAAATCTTCAAACAAGCAGGGAAAAACACCAAAGTTGTTCCGGTTACCACCGCAGAATACGGCCTATCAAAAGCCAAACGCCCATTCAACTCCCGCCTAGACAAATCAAAACTCGTCACTACTGGTTTTACTCCTCTACCGACTTGGCAAGATGCGCTTTCTAGATTTTTAGAATCAGAACAAGACAATTAGAGATCATTAGATTTTTCACTATTCCTATATAGCTTTGTGATCATTTTAGCAATTAGTTTCGGCCAAAATCGACTATATATTTCAAGATCTTCTTTTGTCCTAATACCCTTCTTTATAATATCTGTAGTAGTTGATTCATTTGATATTCTATGTCCCATAAGACGTTTGTTGACAAAAACAAACGCACCTTTTAACCTGCTTAGACGTTCCCAAGCATGCCAATCTACATTACACTGAAATTTTGATTCAAATATTTTTTTAGGGCAATTTTTTTTCACAAAAGTAACTGCTGGACAACAAATTGCATCTCCAAATCTGATAACACTACGTTTTAACATTCTTGATTTTGCTGTATTTTTTATTCTTACAGGCAACAGCAAAGTCCTTTTGATCCTCAGGTTTTTATTGGCGTGCACCTTTTTCTTGTTACGAATTTCATAGTAGTCTGTAAAGATTATTGATGCAGCAGGTGTTTTTAAATATTTTGAAACAACTTCATTTGAATAATTAGGTTCATATATGTCATCCTGATGAGCAACAGTAACCAGATCTGTTTTTCCACAGGAAACAGCAAAATCAAAATCACCACCTATATTTTTATGATTGCCAACAATTACAGGAATGCCATATTTCTTAGCAATAGAACGTATATATTTATTATCAGTAGTGGTTGCTATAATTGCATTACTATTATAATGTTGTTTGCAGACACTTTTTACACACTCTTCCAAATAAGGACTTTCTTTATATGCCAAAACCACAAAAGTATGCAACGGTTTTTTATCCATATTATTTATCTTTCTTTTTCCCAAGTTTCTGCTTTATGATAGAGAGTTCTTGGATTAATTCGGTGATTTGCTTCTGCTGTTTACTAATAACAATGGTGAAGAAAAAACATAGCAAAAGCAAAAGGCCAATAATAACAACAAATATAAAATTTGAAAGCATGCCAAACCCAAGCCACTTAACAAGCGTAGTAAGTGGATCTACGAAAATTGCCATCAGCATAAATGCAATCGGAAGAAGCAACCAAACGACAGCGCTTTTTATTGAAACATAATTTCTTTTTAATAACACTACAACAAGAATTAATAAAGCAACTGCAGCGATAACCATTTCTATTTGTAATCTAAAGTTCATCTCTTTTTACTCCTAAACTGAATCATTAATATCGATAATATGACATTAATCATATAGTACCCTTTCTTCCAGGAATGTATACTAGATTTTCCACCGACCCGTGCATGCATTTTGGCAGAAACTTCTTTGACTTTAAAACCACTTTTAAGAAGCATAAACTCTGAAACCGGCTCAGGGTATTCTAATGGATAATCCTTAGCGAAAACTTCGATCACTTCATGATTTGCCGCCCTAAAACCAGAAGTAGTGTCATATATTCTCTTTTTAGACAATGTTTTGATTACGTTTGAAATCATTTTTATCCCAAATCTTCTCATCGCCGTAGTTTTAAAATTACCAATAGTTTTTTCTGTAAAGCGAGACCCAATTACCAAATCGGCTTCACCGTCTAGGATTGGTTGTACAATTTTTTCGACAGAAGATATTTCATGCTGCCCATCGGCATCCATCTGGACGGCAATATCATAACCCATTTTATAGGCATATTTATAGCCAGTCTGTACCGCTCCGCCAATCCCAAGATTAAAAATCAAATCTATATGATTGTAACTATTATCATCAAGGATTTTTTTCGTGTTATCAGTAGACCCATCATTTATGACAATATAATCATATCCGTGATCTACAATATTCTTCACGACGTTCTCAATCGTTGATTCTTCATTGAAAGCAGGGACAATTATTAGGACGTTCTTCATACTCTTTAATTATAACAACGTTATCACAGGATTCAAATATGTGCGCATAAAATTGCAGCTATAGCATATACATTTGTCAATATTGCAGTAATGTATAGATAGTTGGGTTTAACCAAGATTCTTTTTTGTGAAGTACGAGATGTTGGTAAACAAAAGATAGGAATAAGAAGTAAGACAGGAAGAAAATATCGCCCTTGCACGCCATCTATTATACTAGAACCAGGAACGCTCCACGTTATAAACATAGTGGTAAACGTAAAGACGACTATTGCAGAAAAAGAGCAGAGCGTAAAGATTTTGAGACTAAAAGGTATTTTTGTTTCTTTTTCTGCACACAAGAAAAGGAAAAATATAAACAGCGTAATAATATATGGATAAAACATACTAACCGAAAACCACTCAAGATCTTTGCCTATAACGCCATTAATGAATTCGTCTGGTCTTATAAAAATATTTTTAAAAATTATTGCCAAAAAAGACATTGGATTAGACATAATAAAGCTAGTTTGATCTTGGCCGGTGCCAAATCTTCCACTTCCAAGCGGGGAAGTTGCCATTCTAAATAGCACGAATAGTATTGTTATCGCACCAATTGAAAATATTGCAATATTTTTTCGTTTGTGCGACAAGAACCTCTCTTTCGGAATCCAAAAAACAATAGGACACAAAAAGGCATAAACTGGTTTTGAAACAGTTAAAACAATACAAATCAAAAGCAACAGCAGACTTTCCTTCCACCCGATGCTCTTTTCCTTTTCTTCTCTAAAATAAAAGACGAAGCTAATGAGTGCTATACCTGCGCATATAATAGATCCGTCTGCTGATACCGAAGAAAGTAATTGCATTGTCATTGGGAACATGGCAATCAAAAAAATTAGCTTCTTCATGACTGGGATATACTTAATGCAGAAATATAGTGCCACAATGCAAGATGCCATATTAAAAATCCTACTGATTATCATAGTGGGTATAATCGGGATATTCAAAATTTTTCCAATAATCACACCAAACGTCTGAGGAATATAATTGAAGAACGAGTATCTGTCAGCCGGGCCATTTATAGGAGAATGATTAGTATTGGCCACTGTAGAAAAATTCTCAAGCTCCTTTTTGTAGCCATTTTCCTCAACGGAATACGAGTTGCCAGTGGCTTCTAGTAAATTATCTGGGACAAGCATATTGCCTTCGTTGTTTGCAAACAACTGCCCCTCAGAGAGTTCATATGCTCTCCAGAAATGAGCGGGTTCATCTGGAGCTCCACCTATAGGAAGAAAAACGGAATAAAAAGCACCAAGCAACAAGCCGCTAATAAGAAATAACTTCTCGATTTTCCAGGCTTTTCGTTTTGCCATAAACATGATGGAGAAAACGATAAGAGTGATAAATAAAAAAATGGAAACAATTAAAACAGGATTTTTTTCGATAATCGAATAACCAGAAAAAGTTATTAGAGCAAGGACACTCGTAATTGATATAACTATTCCCAATAATACTGAGCCATAGTTATTTAACAACCACTTTTTTTTATTCCCACAGTTTACCATATGCTTCCGCCACTTTCTCTGGCTCGCCAGCTATTTTAATTTTACCATCATCAATTAAGATTGCCCTATCGCAAAATCTTTTCACATTATCCATTGAATGTGTAACTAAAATCACAGTTTGATTACCATGCAGAGAAGCAAAATAGTCATTACATTTTTGCTGAAAAGCTGCATCGCCCACCGCCAAAACCTCATCAAGAAGCAGAATATCTCCTCTAGCACGAATAGCAATCGAAAAGGCTAATCTCACCTGCATTCCAGAAGAATAGTTTTTTAACTTTTGGTCCTGGAATTGTTCGAGCTCAGCAAACTTCCAAATATCATCATACATTTTATCCATTTCTTCATTTGAAAAACCAAGCAGGGCACCATTAAGATAAACATTCTCACGTCCAGTTAGATCCATATTAAAACCGACCCCAAGCTCAATAAACGGAATTAGATTGCCGTTAATAGTGACTTCGCCTTTTTCCGGATAATAAACACCGGCTAAAATCTTCAGTAATGTAGACTTACCAGAACCGTTTCGGCCCACCACGCCTACGAACTCGCCCTTTTTGATCTCAAAATCAAGACCCTTCAAGACTTTATAGTCCTTATACCCCTTGACGCCGCGGATAAGATTAAAAATTGTTTGCTTTAGCCCAAACGATTTTTCGGTTGGCAACCTGAAACTTTTATGAAGATTTTTTACAGAAATAGCGACATCACTATCTGTTATAACTTCCCTTCTAACCCCAATTTTTCGCTTCGCCATTATACTTCCTCCGCAAAGAATTTAGATTTGCGCCTAAAGTAAATTGAACCAAGAATCAAAACTATTATTACGATTAAAACAGGCAGAAACCTTATAACCGGGTTAGTCCAGTATCCCCAAGTCGTCATAGTTTCATTTGTAATTAGAAAAAATCTAACATCTTGTATTACTTGTGCGATAGGATTAAGTAAAAGAATTCTCGCCGCTAGTAGGCTAGAATTAGCCACCATAGTAATAGGATAAATTATAGGCACCGCATAGAACAAAGCTTGTATTAGGACATCCCAAATTGAGGCGATATCGCGATACTTCACATTTATTGAACCAAATAAAAACGAGATTCCCAACGCCAGGCAATAAAGCTCTAGAACCAGTGGAATAATCATTAACCAACCAAGATTTGGCGTAACACCGCTTATTAAAGCAAAAACTACTACCACTACAAGATTAATTAATAAGTTAATCACCGCCGTAAGGGTAGACGAAACGACCACGATATATTTTGGAAAACTAATTTTACGAAGCAAATCTCCCCTTTGTACAATTGCCTGGATACCTTGGTTGGTACACTCCGTGAAGAAACTCCAAAGAGTAATACCAGTTAACAAATATACTGGATAATAAGGTATATAACCATCATCACCAGGCTTACCTCCAAACCCAAGCATTACTGAAAACACAAAATATAAGATAGCAAACATCATCAGAGGCCTAAGCAGCGCCCACAAATACCCAAGAACAGAACCCTGGTATCTTAATTTAAAATCCGTTTTCGTCAGCTCTTTGAGCAAAATTCTATTCTTTTTGTACAAAAAATTAGGAATACTCATATCTATATATAAATTATATCACAATTTAGCCTAACAGTGGTTCAAGTAGTTTAACGTGTCTTTCACGGCATCCTCTACAGTCAGCTCAGTTTTCCAGCCAAGATCGTTATTTGCTAAGGAAGGATCAGCAATTAGCTCTCCCAAATCTCCCGCTCTTCTACCTACTATTTTATGCGATAAAGGTTTCCCAGAAATCTTCTCAAATACATTAACCATTTCAAGTACAGATGTTCCATGTCCAGAACCAAGATTATAAACCTTAACCCCACTTTTCATATGTTCTAGTGCCGCAATATGACCACGAGCCAAATCTACCACATGTATATAATCTCTAATACAGCTCCCGTCCGGAGTATCATAATCGTCGCCATAAATCGATAGTTCCGGCATCTCACCCTGATAAACTTTCATCACAATTGGCATTAGATTATTAGGGATGCCATTCGGATCTTCGCCGAGCATGCCAGAATTATGTGCTCCGACAGGGTTAAAATATCTTAAAATACAAATCTCAAATTCAGGATCCGATATAGACAAGTCTTTCAAAATTTCCTCAATCATATATTTTGTGCGGCCATAAGGATTAGTAATACCTTTCCCAGTCTCCATAGTTTCATCGAGCTTCGCCACACCCTGATCGCCATACACCGTCGCCGAAGAAGAAAAAATCAATTTTTTCACCCCAGAAACACGCATGCACTTAAGCAAATTCACCGTCCCGCCAATATTGTTTTCGTAGTATTCCAAAGGTTTTTCCACTGATTCGCCCACAGCCTTTAGCCCTGCAAAATGCATCACGGCATCATATTTTCCGCCCTCAAAAACCTTTGCCACAGCATCATAATTTTTCAAGTCAACCTCATAAAAAACAGGCTTTACCCCAGTAATCTCAGCGATTCTGTCCAGCACTTCAATTTTAGAATTATACAAATTATCCAAAATCTCTACTTCATATCCTGCCTCAATCAGCTCTACCACCGTATGTGACCCGATATATCCCGTTCCCCCAGTAACTAAAATTTTCTCTTTTTTCATGTTATAATTATAACATGAAGAAAAAATCCGATTTCGTCTTCCATCTTCTATTATTTTTTTCAGATACGCTAGCGATAATCTTATCTTATCTTTTTGCTTTCTATATTCGCACGCACCTAGATTCACGTCCGTTTAGTTTCACCAACCGTTCTATCGACTCACTCTCTACTATCCTCTGGCTCATTCCTATTTGGATTATCATTATCTCCGCCCTTGGGCTATACAAAAAAAGCATCTTCTCCCCAGACAAGCGCTTTAGGGAAACCGCCCGCCTTGCACTCGCTTCGGGCCTTGGCACGATGCTTATTATCACGGTAAGCTTTTTTAAGAGTGAAAACGTTTTTCCAGTTCGTCTCGTAGCACTTTATTCAACTATTCTTTGTTTTGTATTCTTAGTATTCTTCAGATTTATTATCCGTGCTGTTAGGAAATTATATCTATCAAAAGGACATAAGAATGTCACCAGAGTTTTGATTGTGGGGAACCATCACGTTACCAAATCCCTCGCTGGTTTTATTGCTAGGTCACCAGAAACTGGTTATCGTATTGCTGGCATCGTTTCTGGTTTAAGATTCATTCCTAAGAAACAGAGAGAACATCAGTATTCATCTGTCAAAGAAGCTCTCAAAAAATGTAGACCAGATGTTATTTTCCAAACCGATGAACACCAAACAGAATATGTTTATCAACAGGCGCTTAACCGCCACATCCCATATTATTTTGTGCCGTCAGAAGCAGCACTCTCATCTCAACTAGGTGAACTTGAGCTTATTGGCGACATCCCAGTGATTCTTGTTAAGGTCACTCCATTATCCGGCGGTGGGCGTATCGTTAAGCGTATCTTCGATATTCTCCTTAGCACCGTTTTCTTTATTCTCTCCCTTATTCCAATATCAATTATTTGGATCATTATGAAAATCTCTGATCCACGCCACAAGGTGTTTTTCTCTCAGACCAGACTTTCTTTAAATGGTAAAAAATTCTCCATTCATAAAATTCGTACTATGAAACCAGAGTATAGCGGCATGACCGCCGAAGAAGCTTTTAAAAAGATGGGCAAACCAGAGCTAACTAAAAAGTATGTTGAAAATGGCCTTTTCCTCGAAAAAGACCCTCGCATTACCAAGCTAGGTGCATTTTTACGCAAGACTTCTCTCGATGAGCTTCCTCAATTTTGGAATGTAATTAGGGGCGATATCTCTCTAGTCGGTCCGCGTGCTCTTCCACCAAATGAACTCAAAAACCGTTCTTATCGCGCCAAATTGCTCTCTGTTAAGTCTGGCCTTACTGGACTTGCTCAGGTTTCTGGCCGCCGTGACATTTCCTTCGAAGATCGCCGTGCTATCGATGTTTACTACGTCCAGAACTGGTCGCTCATACTTGATATCAAGATATTACTTCGCACCGTCATTACAGTAATTAAAGGTGAAGGCGCCAACTAATGGCCGAGAAAAAGCAAAAAGTTGCACTAGTTTGTGATTGGCTCACCAACGTTGGTGGTGGTGAAAAAGTACTCAAATCCATCCACGAGCTATATCCAGACGCCCCGATTTACACATCAAAATACAACAAAAAGGGAATTGACTGGTTTAAAGATGCCGACGTTCGTACTGGTTGGCTACAGATTTTTCCTACTAAACTCCGCCGCCTTCTTGGCCCCTTACGCCAATCTTATTTTTCGCATCTAGATTTATCGAGCTATGATCTTATTATCTCTATCACCGGCGCCGAAGCCAAATCCATCAAAAAGGGAAACGCCACACATATCTGTTATTGCCACGTCCCAACCCAATATTATTGGCAGTTTTATGATGATTATGTAGAACATCCGGGATTTGGCATTTTAGATCCAATTGTCCGCTTCTTCTTCAAATTACTAGTTAAACCTTTGCGAAAGGCCGATTATAAGGCCGCTCAAAAACCAGATTACTTCATCACCATCTCAAATTACGCTGCTGATTTAATTAAAAAATACTATAAAAGGGAAGCCACGATCATCGCCCCACCAGTTGAAGTACAGAGGTTCATTCAGAACAAAGACATAAAAGCAGGGAAAAGTCAAACAAAAGAAAACAATAAAACCGTAAAAAATCAAGCAGAGGTTATCCACACACCTGTGGAAAACTCCAACAATATTAAACCATATATTACAACATCTCGCCACGTTACATGGAAACGTTTAGATTTGGCTGTCAAGGCTTGTCTCAAATTAAAAAGGCCACTTATTCTCATCGGTGAGGGTCCAGAACATAAAAATCTCGTTAAAATGGCCAAAAAATCCGAACTCATCAATTTCCTCCCGGTCATGACCCAAAAAGAGCTTAAAAAATACCTATTAGACGCCAAAGCTTATCTGTTCCCAAGCTTAGAACCTTTCGGGATCGCTCCTGTCGAGGCTTTAGCAGCAGGGTGCCCTGTCATAGCCTTTGGCGAAGGTGGCGCCTTAGACTACGTTTTAGACGGTAAAAACGGCATTTTGTTCAAAAAACAAACCGTAAATTCCCTAGCTGACGCCATTTTAGAGTTCGAAAAAACGTTTAAATCCACCCCTGAAAAAATCTCTGCCACCTCTGTTCCCTTTGCTGAGGAGCATTTTAAGCAAAAAATGAAGGATTTTATTGATGGAGCGACTAAATAAATTACAGAGGTATCTCCTCTATATTCTCCCTGTTGCGCTTTTCTTTTCATATTACCCTGTTTTTTCATTTGGCTCTGACCAAACCATGAACTTCGAGCTATCTATTCCTTTAATCTGGCTAGTTTTATTCTTTTTCGTCTCAATTCCAAGATTGATTGAGTTTTTTAAAAAGTTTAATATGAAGCTTGCCACCCTGTTTCTTTTCCCAGTTTACCTTACACTATCAATCATCTGGTCGCCTAATAAGCTTCGCGCTATTCTTACTGCGGGTGTTTTATGGCTCATCATATTCGCGGCAATATCAACTTACCAGATATTTAAAGATAAAAACGTTGTAAAAAATACAACATTTAAGGCAAAAATCCTCTCAATATTTCTTCTCACCACCTCTGTAATATGTATTTTTTGCTGGTTACAATGTCTCTTAGATGTGGTTGGGATTAGCCGCGAGGCCACACTTCTCTGTCCGGGCTGCACCTACCATACCTTTGGATTTCCCCATCCAAACGGATTTGCCGTAGAGCCACAGTTTATGGGGAATATCCTCATCGCTCCAGCCATACTTTCCCTGTATTTATTATCGTCCACTGATAAAAAACGAAAGCTTTATACTGTTTTTTCTTTCATTTTCATATCTACTCTATTTTTGACACTTTCTCGCGGAGCCATCTACTCTTTCTTGATTGGCGCGGCATTCCTGACCGTTTTTTACCTTATTAAAAAACAAAAAACCATTTTGCTCTCTATTCCAATAATAATAGTATCTTGCATTATTTCCCTCGTAGCTCAAGGAATTCTCTCTGAAATGTCACCCACAAACGACACCTTTTATTCAGGCGTGGCCAAATCTATTCATCAACTAACTTTAGGAAAAGTTGATATTAGAGAGGAAGCCATTAACGTTCCAGAGGAAAAAGGAGAAATTAGCCCAGATAACTCAGCAGAACAAGCTATTTTTGATGGCTATATTGAATCCTCAACTTTTATGCGCTTCTCTATTAGTGAACGTGCACTAAACACCTGGGCGAAGGATACAAAAACAGCAATTTTTGGTGTCGGGATCGGTGGTGCCGGATCATCAGTCTCTGAAGTTTACGAAGATTTTTCTCCAAAAGAGATAGTCCACAACGAATACATAAGTCTTCTGTTGGAAGTAGGAGTTATCGGTTGTATTTTAGCAATCACCATGACCGTATCGCTAATCAAGGCAGTTACTAAAAAACAGCTATTTTGGCTTCTTGCCGTTATTATGGCTTACGCGTTTTCTATTTTGTTTTTCGCCGGTCTTCCTAACGCGCTCCATATTTATCTTCTTCCCCCGCTTCTCTTTTTTCTCTTTCCCAAAGATCAGTCGGTTATAAACGAAAAAATTAAGAGCCGCAACCACTAGTATCGAAATCACCCAAACGCCTGTATTTTTCACAAAATTATAATCAAACGGTAGCCTAAGCCATTTACAAATATTTAGAACAAACCTATAAAGCCAAGTGGGCTTATCTAGAATTAGCGCTAGAAACGGACGAACTATAAGCATAGTAAAACTATTCCAGGCAAAAAATTTAATCACACCGTATTTTCCGGGGTCTCTTGTCTTCCAAGTGATGTTGCTATGGAGTATATAGGCCAGACAGGCCGCAGATACCCCAGAAATAGCCGTCGCAATCCACAAAACATCGCTCAGAAAAAAACCAGCGACAATAGAATAAACTATAAAATCAAATACGGAAACTGATATTCCAACAAGTGCGTATTTAAAAATTTTTGGCTTTACCATCCATAAGCATTATAACAGTTATAAAGCGTTTTGTTTATTTTTTGCGTTTACCATCCCCGCCTCTCAGGCCCAACAGATGACAGAGGTTCTTAAGTAGCAAAGCAAACTCGTCTATTATTCGACCTTGTTTCCAGCTAATTACATCAGCAAGATCGTCTCGCACGTCTGAGAACTGTGTGCATCCAAGAACTACCGCATCAGAATATAAATCGCGATAATCTGATAGTTTTTGCCTCATCATTTCTTTAGTCAATTCACCATCGTCAATCAATTGTGGCCAATCATCACAAATGAGTTCAGAAAAGGTTTTATCTTGTAACGTTTCTTTTCGTAAAGAATAAAACTTAGAATTCATTACAAAACTCGTGGTAAGTACTAGAAATTTTGCCCCATTATCTTCGTTGAGTATCTCAAAGTTGACTCCTAAAAACTTTTGTTCCGGATACTTTTCCTTTAGGTATTCAAAAGAAGATATAGTCACTTCGTAACTCGCCAGAATAATGACATCGACAGTGCCGATGTATGGCAAAAGAGCTTTTTCAGTGTATTTTAAAACATCTTTTACCCCCAGTTTATTATATGGTGCATGTCGCCAATCAATAACTCGAACTACTTCCACAATAGGTAGCTCAGATTCAAGATAATTGGCGAAACTTTCGCCGCCCCAACCACAATCAAAAACAACTACTTTTAGCATAAAACTCCTTTTTAGTTTCAGATATTTTACTACCAATCAGGACAACAAAAACCGCAAAAATTAAGTTATGATACATTATGTATCATAACTTCTGATATAATTAACGTATGAGAAAGGCTTTTTATAGTTTTATTGGTATTATGCTGTCTTTTTGTACTGTTTTTTCGTCTTCTGTCTATGCCCTTTCAGAGAATCAAAAGAACATTATCTCCCAATACTGTGCCTCTATGGTTCAAGGTTTTAAAACCCTTCAACACGTCGATGTAGATAATCGCGTTAAACTCGGATCAAGATATGAAACGGCCATTTCGAAGTTTATGACGCCACTTAATTTACGCATAGTCAAAAACAATCTATTTGTGCCAGAGTTAGTCGATTTGCAAAAAACTTTTGCCGATCGCAGAGCAAGTTTTAATAATAACTTCACCGTTTATAGCAAACACCTGAAAGAGCTTATTTCAATTGATTGTCAAAACTACCCTGAAGATTTTTATAATAAGTTAGTAGAAACCAGAAAAGCTAGAGAGTATGTCCACCAAGACGTGGTTTATCTGAATAGTATTTTACGCATATATAAAGAAACGGTTGAAAAGGTTAAGAAGGAATTATGAACAAAGGTGGTAGAAATCTGATTATTTTAGGTATAAGCGCAACCATTATTGCCGTTTTAACAACGGCTATCAGTCTAATCGTATATGATGCATCAGGAGATATATATCTCGACCGCTCTCGTCCTGGCTTTTTACCCGAAAAAGAGGAGATAGAAGAAGAACAACAAAGAGATGACTATGCTTTTTCAGAAGATGGTAATCTCACCACCGAGGTGTTAGACGAGTTTCTTGAAGAATATGAAAAAGTCATTGATCTAGTCGAAAAGATTGAAAACCCATTTTCAGAGAAACCTTTATCGGATGATTATCTCGGTATTTCAAACGCCGCAGAATAATTCCCTAAGCCAAGCATCTGCTGGCCCAGCTGTCATCAGAAGCACCAAATACCCATCTTTTTGATAGTTTTTTAGAACATTACCGAACTCGTTACCTATCGTTGCGGGCTCTGCTGCTTCTTTATTAGTGAGACTTTCTATAAAATCCTCAGGCCTGAGTATTGCCAAATTTGGATCTTCTCTAGTCAAATAGGTCGGCAACCAAAAAACTTTATCTGCCCCTACAAAAGCGTCTTTATATTCAGTAAATACCTCATGCTGGCGAGTATTTTGATGTGGTTCATAGGCAACTACCACACCTTTTTTCCCGATATTTTTCGCCTCCTCTTTTGCCAGCTCAATTGTCGCTGAAATCTCTTCTGGATGGTGTCCGTAGTCGGAATATACTCCATCGCAAATTCGCTCAAATCTTCTCCCTACACCAGGGAAAGCATTGATAGCTTCATAAATTCTTTCAATTTCTATACTAGGCTCCATTATTCTCAGTGCTCTTATCGCCAGCTTCGCATCAACTTTACGCGCCTTACCAGCAAGCAGTATTTTCTTGTCATTACGTCCGTCATTTACTATAGTTTCGCGACTCTGCTTAATAAACTTCGTAAAAGCTGCTTGATAATTAGCCTTTGTAGGGTAAATGTCATTATGGTCATAAGAAACCATCGTGATCACGGAGAGCCAAGGATGAAAATATAAAAAATTGCGATCATATTCATCTGCTTCGTATATAAAATATTCGGCGCCTTTTTTGTACTGTCCTGATTTTGCAAAACCAAGAGTCGTACCTACTAGATAGGAAGCAGGAACCCCTAATTTTTTGCAAAGCCAAACAATCATGGAAGTAGTGGTAGTTTTCCCGTGTGTCCCAGCAACAGCTACCATTTTTAAATTAAGCTCTTTTACTAAAAAGGCAATAAACTCATCTCTTTTTGAAGTTTTTATCCCATGTTTCTCCGATAGAATTAGTTCAGGATGATTCTTTGGGAGAGCTGATGTATGAACAAACCAATCAATGCCTTCTCTTTCAATAATTCTTTTAAAATAAGTACCATCTTGTTTACCCACTTTAAAATCTATTTTCTTCTCGCGGAGCTCCTTTGTGATAGCTCCCTCATTAAGGTCCGAACCAAAAACATTTAGTCCAGCATCTTTCGCCATAAGAGCCAAAGGCCCCATGCCGGTCCCAGAAATTCCAGAAATGAAAACATTCATGCTATAATTATAGCAACTTATGGGTGGCAATTCAGAAAAACGTGCAAAAAAAGCCCTACGTCGTGTCCATCTTAAAACATGGCAATTAATTTTGATTCTTATTCCTCTGATCTTTATTACGGCTACTCTTTTTCGTTTTGATCACATTAAGATGGTTGAGCTAAAAGAGGCAGTGAAAGCCGCCGACGAGGCTGAAAATGATGAAGAAATCGCTAAGACTTTGACTGAATTAAAAAACTTTACTTTTTCGCACATCGTCATCAATGTCATAGAGGATAATGGTGTACAGAATATCACTTTTGGGACTGGAACCTTTTATTTAGAGCATCAATATATTCGTGCCGCCAGTGCTGCTTTGCAAGAGGCGGAACAAAAACTAGCTAGCAGTGATAATCCTAACGGCAATGTTTTTGCTAAGGCTATGGACGTTTGCAAACCACAAGCTATTGCGAATCATTGGAATTGGAATAGCCCTGGATATCTAAATTGTATGACGGGCGAGATTAATAAATATCCTACCACTAGCGAGCTAGAAAGTACCATAATCGCCGATCTTCCATCCACCGAACTCTATCGCCATAATTATGCTTCTCCACTATGGGCACCAACATTCTCTGGGCTAACACTTCTCCTATGCTTAATCATAAGTGTTGTAATTTTTATACGCTTTCTTATCTGGTTAGTTCTCCGTTTAGCGATAATCTTCTTAAAAAATCGGTAAAACCCCTTGACACTTTAAAATAGAGGTCATAAGATAAAATTACAATAATATTTAAGGAGGAAAGCTAAATGGCTTACAAACATACCAACAGCAAAGGCGTCGACTATTTCTTGCACAAATCAGAAGTTACCCTTCGCGGTGGCCAACCACAAACAATTTATTTCTTCACCAAGAC
>JAEEKR010000041.1 GCA_016282495.1 Candidatus Saccharimonadota bacterium | reverse complement strand
GTAAAAGAAAACTTAGAATTTATGGCTGGAGTTTACCAGATAAAAGATAAAGGAAAGAAGATTAATGAGCTCATTAAACAGTTTAAGCTTAATGATGTACTAAACAAAAAAGCAAAAACTTTATCAGGTGGTTGGCAGAGAAAAGTATCTGTTGCAATAAGCTTAATAAACGATCCAAAAATATTGTTTTTAGATGAACCAACATTAGGATTAGATGTTATAGCAAGAAAAGAACTATGGAAAATTATTAATTCATTAAAAGGCAAAATAACAATTATATTAACAACTCATTATATGGAGGAAGCAGAAAGATTATCGGACAGAATTGGTATAATGGCAAATGGTAGCCTTATTGATGTTGGTACTTCAGAAGGATTAATTAAAAAGGCTAAAACTAAAAACTTCGAAGATGCTTTTGTATCTATTGCGACTGGGGGTGAACTAAAATGAGAATGATTAATTTTGCTAAAAGAAATTTTAAGGAATTAATTAGAGATCCTTTAAGTTTAGTATTTGAAATTGCTTTACCATTATTCTTATTATTTATATTTCAACAATTTGATATTCCAGCAGAAAATTATAAATTAGAAAATTTTACACCTTCTATTATAATATTTGGTTTTTCATTTATTACATTGTTTACTGCTACATTAATCGCAAATGATAGAACTTCATCACTTTTAATTAGACTTGGGACATCTCCAATGAAATCAAGTGATTATATTTTAGGATATATATTATCATTATTGCCAATAGTGTTAATTCAAAATGTTTTGTTTTTCTTAACTGCTATTATTATGGGATTAGAATTTACAATTAGTATAATTCCAACCATATTAGTGTCTGTGATAATTTCTATATTCTTTATATCATTAGGAATACTAATTGGAAGTTTAGTCAGCGAAAAAGGAACTGGTGGTTTAGGAAGTATAGTTGTTCAATTGGTATGCTTTACAAGTGGTATGTATTTTCCTATAGAAGCAATGGGTGGAGTATTTGAAGCTATATGTAAAGCATTACCATTTGAGGCTTGTTTAAATATAATTCAAGGAACATTGCATAATGTTAATAACTTAACACTTGTTCATATAATAGTATTCTTAATTTATTTCGTAGCGGTTATTTTGTTATCAATTATTGTATTTAAAAAAAGGATGATTAGTGATAATAAGTAGTCGTACTATTTATGAACCGCCTGAAACCTGACATAATCATTGTGGAGTGCATATTTCCAACGATTAAGTTCTTTGCTTAGCTCATCAAAATCACACGATTCAATTGAGCTAGAAAAATTTAAATTTGGAGATATTAGGTGCACCACTAAAATGCTCCATCTGGAGCTTTTTTGTTATAAAATATTTTCAAGATGGAAATTTATACTACATCAAAATTTGCGAATTATGTTCATATCCATATGTATATTGTTGATATGGCATTTAGAAATAAATTAATAGAGCGCGATTTAACTGATTGCAGCTATAATTTTAATGTTAATATAGATGGCAATGTTGCTGCCTGGTCTTTAAGTACGGATAGCAAAGACATTACAGACTGTTTTGTCGATGTAATTAAAGAATTAAGCTTTGATGAAAAAAATATTAAAGAAGCAGTAAAAAGAATCGAAGATAAAAACAACTTTAAATCTGACATTAAAGATCTAGATTTATTGTCAACAGAACTATCGAAAATAGAATTTGTTTACGAAAAACCAGAAATTACCGACGATAACCTAGAATCCCCAGCTATAGATTTTATTAAAAAATAATTCATAAAAAGGCGCTGAAGGGTATCTCAGTGTCTTTTTTGTGCTACAATAGAACTATAAATTAACCAAAAGGAGAATATAAATGGCATTTCTAAAAGCTTTTACCGGTGCACTGGGCGGGAGTTTCGCCAATCAATGGCTCGAATACATGGCACCACCATCCAGCATGCGCGATCATACCCTTATCGCTCGCGCCGTACCAGTAGGTGGGAATCGTAGTGAGAATAATGACGGAGAGGAAAATGCCAATGTTATTAGTAATGGTAGCAAGTTCTTAGTACCAGAAGGCACCTGTCTTATCACCGTAGAAAACGGCGGCATTACTGGCGTTATCGCTGAAGCCGGTGGCTATACTTACACTACCGAGAACGTTCCAGAAGCTAAAAGTATGTTCGCTAAAGATGGTTTCTTTGCTAGCACTTTTGGTCAAAGCTTCCAGCAATTCAAATTTGGTGGCCAACCAGGTAACCAACAATTTGCTTTCTACGTAAATCTTAAGGATATCGCTGGTCTTCGCTATGGCACCCAGAACCCAATTCGCTACAAGGATGCTAACTATGCTAACACTATGCTAGCAGTCACCAGTAACGGTACCTATACCATCAAGGTAGTTGATCCAGTTCTTCTCTTCAAAAACCTTATTCCTGTTGACGTAGTTTCAGGTCAAGGCCGTGGCCAATTTGATCTCGGCGAGAACGACGAAGGCGTCGAAGAGTCTCTCTTTGCTGGATTTGTCGGATCTCTTGCTGCGGCTCTTTCTGCTTACACTAAAGGTGGCAAATCAATCGACGATATTCAAGGTGGCACTACCGAATTTGCCAAATCTGTTAACGAAGCCGTGGAGGCCAACTATCAATGGGCCACAAAATATGGTCTCGAGGTCGTTAATGTTCAACCAATGGGCTTAGACTGGGACGATCAATCTGTCGAGCTTATCAACAAATTCAACACTGGCAATCTTATGCAAGGTGGTGTTGGTGCAGCTTATGCTCAAACTCAAATCGCCGAAGGTTTCAATGCGGCCGGTAATAACGGCGGTTCTACCAATATGATGGGTATGGGTATGGGCGTCGGTATGATGGGCGGCATGGCTGGCATGGCTCAACCAATGGGTACCAATCCAGTCCAACCAACTCAACCAACTCCAGCCCCAGAGCAACCAGCGGCTCCAGCTCCAGAAGAAAAACCAGCAGACACTCCAACCGAAGAAGCTAAATAATACAAGGGGCAAAATCTATGGTGGATAAAGCCCCAAAGAACGGTTTGAATCGTTGCCCCAAATGTGGGGCAACGGACATATCGTTGGATTCAAAAAGTGGAAAACTAAAGTGCGGTTATTGTCGCGCGCTTTTTGATGGCGAACTCGCTCAGGGCAAAGAAGATATCGGAAAACTTTCTGGTAGGAACATTAGCGGTGGCGCCAAAGATATAATTCCAGACAAAAAGACTATCTTAACCTTCAAGTGTTCTTCTTGCGGGGCCAGCGTAGTTATCAATGCAGACGAAGCTACTAGTGCTAAATGCCATTGGTGCAGACACGTCTTATCTGTAAATGAGCAAATCGAAAACGGTGCTGTGCCAGACATGGTTTTGCCATTTAAACTCGATAAGGCTACCGCTGAAAGCAAAATTAAAGAATTTGTCGAAAAACGTCAGTTCTATGCACATCCAACCTTCAAAAAGGAATTTACTACCGAAAATATTATGGGTGTCTATCTTCCATATATGGTGATAGATGTTAATGCACATGCTAATTTTGCTGGTGAGGCCGAACACCAAACCAGGAGTTATTATGTTACAAGGCGCGTTGGAGATCATACCGTGCAAGATCATTACTATGATGCCGATGCTTACGATGTTGTGCGTGATTTTGATATTACAATCGATGATCTTACCATTGAAGCTTCCAGTGATAAACTCAATCAAAACAACTTAGTAAACACGACAAATGTTATTAATGCGGTGATGCCGTTTGACACCGAGAACTGCGTCAAATGGAATGCAAATTATCTCCGTGGTTACGCAAGCGAAAAGCGCGATACTAATGTAGACACTCTAGTTGAGCCCGTTAAAGCTCAGGCTTTGGACGTCGCCAGGTTTAAAGTTAAAGAAACCATGGAATTCTACGATCGTGGTGCCAAATGGGACTCGGAAAACATGGAAATAAAAGGGACAGATTGGAAGGCAACTTACCTGCCGCTATGGTTATACAGTTATCTGCAAAAGAACGGGGAAGAAAAACTCCTTCATTACGTAGCAGTAAATGCTCGCACCGGAGAGACTATGGGCAGCGTGCCAATTTACAAGGCTAAGCTTATTGCTGTTTCCACTGTAATAGAATTTCTAAGCATAATCTTTGGTGGCTTTTGGATGTTTGGCTGGTTCTATGGTGACGACATCGGCTACGCTGGTCTTGCCGGACTTGCCCCAGGCATCGTCTATTATTTGATCGTTAAGAATAAGTATCGCAATGCGACGGCTAGACATCATCATGAAAGCGAAACCAAGTGTGAGTCTAAAAACATCAAAAAATCAGATAAATTTAAGGAGTCAAGAACTCGCCTCAGGAGTGCTTCTATTAGTGGCAAAAACAGCGATAGCGTCAATGGAGCTATTGCTAAGTCCAACTGGCAGGAAAAAATGACCCAGAAGCTAAAAGATCAAGTAAAAATGCCTAACGGTATTGTCAAAAAAGATTAAATAGTTAAGAAAAAACGGTGCCCTAAAACACCGTTTTTTTATCCTCTAAAATTCTCTAGGCGAATGAAATTATAGCCCCTAAAACTCAGCATTCTCCCAACAGGCGTTCCGACGGCTCTCAACGTGGATTTCGCCCGAACTCCTGAATCTATTTTAGCATTAGTACAATATACGTCAATATTGTTTTTTCAAAGAGTTTATGTTATAATAAATTAGAAAACAACAGAGGTAGAAACATAAAAACTATTGACAATAAACCAGAATATTACATTATAATATTTAGCTTTCTGAATTATTTATGCTAAAATAGTTAGTACATTGGAGGAAAATGAAAGACAAACTATTTAAGTGGTTAGACAAATGGAAGTTAGCTTTTAGTGGGGCAGTCCTTGCTTTTTCTTATCGTAAGTTCAGAATCGCTTTTATATTAGTATTTGTTGTTTTTGGGACATTTATGAACTTACTCACAGGGGGATTTGCCGCCTTTAATTTAATCTCTGTTGTTAGCTTCCCAGACAAACTCAAGATCATATTTGACGCGTTTCTGGGGTTATTTGGTGTCCACAAGAGTTTTTTAGACTGGGCCCTACTATTTCTAATTGCCGTACTCCAAGCTGTCTTGATTGGGCTCGTGGCATTTATTTGGAAAAGAAGAAAAGATGATCTTAAAGCTGCCAGGGCCTCTAGTAGTGGCGCTCAAAGCGCCGGTATAGTCGCAGGGTTAGCTGTTTTGGGTGCCGGTTGTCCAACTTGTGGAACTACTCTTATAGCTCCGATTATTGGCACAATCTTCAGTAGTGGCGGCTATGCAATAGCTGGTTTCATTTCTGGTTTTATCACGGTACTAGCGATTATTGTCTCGCTGTTCGCGCTTAAAAAGATTGGATTAGAAGCGTATGTTATAATTAAAAAAGAGAAGTTTTCAGCAAAAAAGGGAGTACAAAATGCCAGATGAAGGTAGTATCGAAGAAAGCATCAACAACAGTGCTGCATCGAAAATTAAAACGATTATCTTATCTATAATTGTTGGGGCTATATTATTCTTGTTGATCTTTGCTGCTTCGCGCAAACCATCAAACGCCGAAAAAGCTTGGGACGAAGCTACCACTATTGGGAATCTGGAGGCAAAAAACTATTATGTGATGTACACCGATATTATGTGTCCATATTGCGATGTTTTCTCTCGTTTGACCATTCAACACGAAGAAAATTTTAAAAAGTTTTTAGAAGAGAACGACGTTTTGTTCGAACTTCGTGTAACAGACACATTGTATGAAGGTAGTGGAATTGAACATTCTCGCACCAGCGCCGAGGGTGTTTATTGTGCTAAACGCGAAGGGAAGTTCTGGGATTATTATCATCAGGCCGTTATGTCTCTCTGGGAAGATTATCATTCTAAGGGGATCGGTGATAGCAAAACTTCACCTAGAATTACAGGTATGACCGACGAGTATTGGCATGAAGTGGGCTACAAGGTTGGTCTTGGCGATGAATTCGATAGCTGTATGGATAATCATGAAACAGTAAAAGAAATAGAGAAAAATACCGCAAAGGCAGCCCGTGTTACGCAGGGAGCCATGCCATATTTCCAGTTTAATAAATTTACTACCAGCGGCTTTGATCCATCATGGGATTGGAATTATGTATTGTATTACCTCAATATGGGGCTTGAAGAAGAAAAATAGTTTTGATTAATAGATAAATCGTGCTATAATAAGCAGAGTGGCTCTGTAGCTCAGTTGGTAGAGCAGAGGCCTGAAGAGCCTTGTGTCACTGGTTCAAGTCCAGTCGGAGCCACCATCATACAAATGGACCTTTCGGTTCATTTTTTGTTGAAAAAGCAGATACTGTTCGTCCCCTCCATGCTATAATAAAAGCATAAGAAGGATACAAAATGAACGACAAACCAAAAGAAGAGAATAAAGATTCTCAATTTACCTCGCAAGAGGACAATGAATTACTGGATAAAATAGAAGAAGAAACAGCAACAAAAGAAGAAAAGAGTATAGCAGAAGATAAGCCAGAAGAAAAAACTGAAGAGCAAGCCGAGAAACCAACAGAAACCAATCCTCCTACCGGAAAAAAGAAGATGGATAAACGCCTAAAGATTGTCATAATCTCCGTTTTATCATGTATATTCGTTTGCGTTGCTGTCGTCCTTTGCTCGTGGCTTTTCTATGATGGTGGTTTGGCGTGGAAAACCAACTACGAAGACCTTAAAGCTGATCTAATCATGCAGTCTGAAATAAAACTTGGTGTCGATTCGAAAGATGGTGCCGTAGTAGATACCAGTATCGACAGCTATTGCGAAAAAATGGACGATGCTGAGAAAGCAGTCTTAAAAGGCAGTGAAGTAACCTGGAATCTTAAAAACGCACATGGAAAATGCACGGTGAAAGTGACTTATCGCCTAAAAACAATCGAGAAGACATTCACCGTCATCCCGACGGACGACGAAGAAATCGGAATTAACGGTAGACCCTCTGGGATAGGTTATGAAATTGACGAAGATTCTGATGACGACGAAGACGAAGATGGGCTATCTAATAAAAAAGAAAAAGAGCTCGGAACGAAGCTTGAGATCGCCGATACTGATGAAGATGGCTTGAGTGATGGATACGAAGTAGGAACTTTAAAAACTGATCCTTTAAAGGCGGATTCCGATGACGACGGACTCGATGATTATAATGAAGAAAAACTTGGGCTAGACCCTCTCAAAGCCGACTCGAAAGGCGACGGTAAAAAAGATGGGGAGAGGGAACTAAGTTTCAATATTGAAAACGGTTCTGGCATAAAAATTGAAATTTCTGGTTCTGGTAATATTGCTGGAACTGGGGTTGATGTTCTCGAAAACACCGCCATCAGTAATAAAGATGGCATAGTCCCGAAACTTTACAATTTCTACACGGACGGGAATTTAAAAGAAGCCAAAGTAACTATTCCTTATACGGATGAAGATTTAGCTGCAGCAGGGATTTCTGCTGGTGATATAAAACTTTTAAACTATGACACCGAGAACAATCAATATAGTGTTGTTGAATCAGAAGTTGATGAGGCAAATAAGGTAGTTTATGCCACGCTTAAACATTTCTCGTATTATGTGCTCGGCAAAGAAGAAGCGAAAAAATATGTCGCAGAAAACTCTGAGGTTCTCTTTGTTTTGGATAACTCCTGGAGTATGTACACCAACGAGCAATATAAAGAAATCACCGGAGATGAATATATTGGATGGGATGATCTTCAAGGTTCCGATTCAGAAGGAAAAAGATTTAGTTTGACGTCGGATGTGGTTGGAAAAATTGCAGAAAAGGGAATGAAAGTTGGCCTCTCAGAATTCCGTGGAGATTATTCCAATATTAACAAGATTGGCAGTGACGCTAGTAGTATCAAATCAAAATTAAATGGTATGAACGGGAAATTTGTTACGAGCACTCCTGGTACAAAAATCGGTAATGCCCTTACATCCGGCATGAATGAATTTGATGGCGATTCTATCCAAAATGTCATCGTGATTTTGACCGATGGTCAAGATACCGGGTCTTTTTCTAGCGACGCCGACGACATAACGAAAAAATTGTTAGAAAAAAATGTAAAAGTTTGCGTAATCGGTTTTGGTGATGCCGCATCCAATGCAAAACTTTCAAAACTAGCCGAAGATACTGGCTGCCAATATGTTTCAAGTAGTGATTCAAGTGGCCTAGAAGAAGTCTTTGATGTTATCCTCACCGAGCTCAGCGATGGTTTAGTTGATGTTAACGAGGACGGAACGGTTGATGGCGTGCTTATTGCGGACAGTGGCTTTATTGCTTCAAAAAATGGGTTCTCGTTTGAAAACTACAGCAGCACCTTCTCGGATGGTGGGCACTGCTACGGTATGGCGCTATTTGCTCAGCTTTATTATCGAGGTAAAATGCCGCTTTCGGCTGGATATATCGAATCACCTTCTAGGAATGTGCTTAGGAATTTATCTATAGAAACAGTTTCTTACCCTTATAATCTAGAAAACATTAAACATTTTAAGAATAACGAGCCGTTATATGATTACAAATTAAAAACAGATATTCTCAAATACACTGTCGGCTTTAAATATTTTGATCAAGAAAGTCCAAAAAAGTTTTATTCTGGACTAAATGGCGATACTCTTACAATCGATAGTTCGATAAAATCGGAGCTTAGTGAGTCAGGCTTATATTCTTTCCCTGTCGAGGAAACAGAGCTTACGCCAGAACAACAAGAAGAGAAACACGGGTTCACATATAAAAATTGGGAAGACTACCTACTAGACGATGAAGCTATGCAAGAAAATAGCACTATAGATTCTGATGATAAAAATTTACTAAATGCAATTTTTGCTAGTTTTATTAGCCAGTATACTGCGCCTGTGATAAGTTCTGGAATTGACGGTATTACTGTGGCACGAGCAATGATTAGCACAGACAATTTAGTTGATTTTAGAGGGTCATACTTCATTAATAAACTTTATCAGCGTATTAGTTCTGGCGAAGCGCCAGTCATTGGCGGTATACTATTCAAAAGCGGGGGACGTCATGCAATTAACGCAATTAGCCTAATTCAAGACATAAAAGATCCTAGCCACTACTACATTGGAGTTTACGACAATAACTATCCAGGCGAAAGGCGCATTCTTGAATTATCTTGCGGCAGAGTCTCTTGTATGACGAAGAGCAATAACTATTATGACGGCTCTGGCGACCCAATTTATATTACACTTTCCGAACAAGCTGATATCGATCATTTTAATTCTCATTAAGCGGAAATTTTAATTGAAAAAAGGCCGCAACCGCGGCCTTGAAGATAATGAAGTAGGGGTGGGTAGAATTCTAGTCCCAAGCCCAAAATCCTTGTCGGATAAACGCCCTTAACCCATTTAAGTAACCAGGACGCGTTTTTAAAGAACTCTCGTTACCCCCAAGCGGGCTATTATGGCCGTTTCACAGAGCAGCACACCCCCTATATCTCCTACGAGACCGATGTACCCGAATCTGTGAGCCTACAGTGCCCACTCCTTTTATTATACATTACTTATGCTTATTTGTCAAGTAAGCGAACTAAATATGGGGGTAAACACTAGAAAAAAGACCAAAAACGGTATATTATATTTAGTGTAAAGGTTTAATTTTAGATGAATAAACATATCATTGCTAATAAACGCAATACTATTCTAATTATGATTGGGTTCATAGCCTTTGTAGCTCTTATTGGTGCTATCGTAGCCTATGCTGTCAATGATTGGCACGTGGCCATTACTATTTTGGTTATCGCTGCAGTTTACACCACAATTCAATATTTCCTAGCCAGTAAGTTAGCGGTAGCTATGACCGGCGCTAAAGAAATCTCTCGTGCTGACAATCCTAAACTTTATAACACAGTAGAAAAAGTTGCTTCTATGGCTAACGTTCCAATGCCAAAAGTCTATCTCATCCACGACTCTGCACCAAATGCCTTTGCTACCGGCCGCGATCCAAAACACTCTCTTATTGCCGTCACTACCGGACTACTCGACATCATGAGCGGTAATGAACTCACGGCTGTTGTTGGACATGAAATGTCTCACATCAAAAACTATGACATCAGAATTTCCATGATTACTTTTGGTCTAGTATGTATGATCGGAGTTATTTCAGATCTTGGTTTCCGTATGCTCTTTTATGGTAACCGTCGTAGTCGTGGAGAGCGCAGTCCGGTTGGCGTTTTTCTGGTATTAGTTGCTTCAATTTTAGCACCAATAGCGGCATCTATTGCTCAGCTTGCGATTTCGAGAGAGCGTGAATACCTCGCCGATGCTTCTTCCGCCAAAATCACGCATTATCCAGACGGTATGATCGCCGCCCTTAAAAAATTAGATACCCATGCTCGCCCGATGAAACAACAAAATGTTGCTACCGAGGCCTTATTCATTAATAACCCGTTAAGGAAAGGCGCACTCGGTAACCTATTCAGCACTCACCCACCAATTGAAAAGAGAATCGAAAGGCTAGAGCATGGAAAAACGCAAGTTTAAGGATGGGTTTAAAGAATCGTTTCAAAGCAACCGCGAAAAAATCTGGGACAGAAAACGCGCCCGTGTTAGGCTCCACCAGTCTTTTAAAAGGTCGTATCGCGAAGATTACACTAGGGATTTAGAGGTACCAGGGTTGCTTTATCACGCTATGAGCGCCTTCAAAATCATTTTCACTCATAAAAAAATCTTTTTCGGCCTAATCATCTTAGCGTTATTTTTGAACGTTGTCTTTGTTGGAGTTTTAAGTGAGGACACTTATGTCAATTTTCAAGATGCATTAGACATTTCCGCATCAGAAGACTCAACTGCTGACCCTGCCGATCAATTTGGTGAGAGATTCGGTAGTTTTGCTAAGGCAGGGATGGTACTTGTAGCTACGGTAACGACTGGCGGCCTCAACCAAAGCATGACGGAAGTGCAGCAAGTTTTTTCGATTATTATTTTCTTAGTCCTCTGGCTTACCACAATTTATCTAATCCGGCATATTCTGGCAGGACATAATCCAAAATTAAGAGACGGTTTGTATAACTCATTGTCGCCGATTTTATCTACCGGTTGCATCGTTGTCGTTGCTTTTATTCAAGCTATCCCATTAATGCTAGCATTAGTATTACACTCAACCGCCGTAGCGACCGATTTCTTATCTACTCCATTTTACGCTTTAATCTTCTTTATCTTTGCAGGGCTTATGACGATCTTTTCGCTTTACTTGTTGTCTAGTACGGCTATTGCTCTAATTGCAGTAACCATTCCAGGTATCTATCCTATGGCAGCTTTAAAGACAGCTTCAGATCTTGTTGCCGGCAGACGCATCAGACTCCTTATTCGTATCTTGTATATGTTATTCATGCTGTTGCTGGTTTGGGCAATTGTGATGATACCAATTATCTTGTTAGACTTTTGGCTTAAGAACTCATTTGATTGGCTTACGGGTATGCCGATTGTCCCATTCTTCCTTCTCTTCATGTTCTGTTTTTCGGTTGTTTATATCGCAGCATATATGTATTTATTCTATAGAAGGGTGCTAGTCTATGACAACAAAGAACGAAGCTGAGTCTCGTATTAAAAAACTCCGTGAAATAATCAACGATTATCGCTATCACTATCACGTTTTAGATGAATCAATCATGTCCGAAGCCGCAGCTGATTCATTGAAGCATGAATTATCCCAACTCGAAGCTGAGTTTCCAGAGCTAATCACACCAGATTCTCCAACTCAACGCGTGGCCGGGAAACCATTAGATAAGTTTCAAAAAGTTACTCACGAAAAAAGAATGATCAGTCTAGCCGACGTTTTTTCGCGCGAAGAAGTACTAGATTGGATTTCTCGCAACGAGAAATTAGTTCCAGGCGGCAAGATTCACGAGTTTTTTACCGATATCAAAATGGACGGACTCGCCTGTGCACTTAAATATCGAAACGGTGTTTTTTATCAAGCAGTGACCCGTGGTGATGGCATGGTTGGCGAAGATGTAACTCAAAACGTCAAAACGATTGAAAATATCCCACTTCGACTTTCTGAAGATTTAGACGAAGTTGAAGTCCGTGGCGAGATCATTATTTTTAAAGAAGATTTTGAGAAAATTAATGCTGCGCAAAAAAAGAAAGGCGAACCAGAGTTTGCTAACCCTAGAAATCTCGCTGCTGGTTCGATTCGTCAGCTCGATCCAAAAATCGCCGCCTCCCGTCCGCTTAGATTCATCGCTTACGATTTAGTCAAGCCGAATCTCCCTACCCACAAAGAAGCCTACGAAATGCTCCGCGCACTCGGATTTAGAACTTCAAACGAAGATCGCGTTTTTAAAGCAACAGAGCAAAAAGAATTATTCGAATACATTGACAAATTAGATGAATACCGCAAAGGCCTGCCATTTAATACAGACGGCATGGTAATAAAAATCAACGATCGCGAGGTTTACGATAAGCTCGGTATTGTGGGTAAAACTCCACGTGCAGCCGTAGCCTTTAAATTCCCAGCCGAAGAGTCCACCACCAAAGTTCGCGATATTGTAATTTCTATTGGCCGCACCGGCGCCGCGACACCAGTTGCAATTTTAGATCCAGTTCAAGTTGCTGGCAGTACCGTACAACATGCATCACTCCACAATGCTGACGAAATCGCCAGGCTAGACGTCCGTATTGGCGATACCGTAATTATTTATAAAGCTGGTGATATTATTCCGCAGGTTAAGGAAGTTTTAACTACGCTTCGCCCAGCTAACACTAAACCTTTCTCGTATGAAGAAGCCTTAAAAGCACAATATCCAGAGCTCGAGTTTATCCGTCCAGCCGGAGAAGTTGTTTACCGCGTTAAGGGCGAGACGTCAGACTTTATTTTGAAACGTTCAATCGAGTACTATGCTAGTAAGCCAGCTTTAAACATTGAAGGGCTTGGCGAGAAAAATGTAGTTGCTCTAGTGGATAGCGGTCTAGTCAAATCCATTGCCGATTTATACAAACTAAAAGTCGAAAACGTTCAAAAACTCGAACGATTTGCTGAACTCTCCGCCAAAAACCTCGTTTCTGCTATTGAGAATTCTAAAACTCCACCGCTAAATAAATTTATTACCGCACTCGGTATTCGCCACGTCGGCGCTCAAACCGCCACTGCACTCGCCAACCATTTTGGCTCAATCGAAGCATTGCAAGACACTACCAAAGATCAGTTGATTGAAATCCCAGACATTGGTGAAGTAGTAGCCGAATCAATTTTGGCATATTTTTCTGACGAAGATAATTTAAATCTTCTTTCCGAACTTAAAGAACTTGGTGTAAAACCCGAAAAACCAAATCTAGACAACGCACCGTTAAAAGGGAAATCTTATATCATCACCGGCACGCTAAGCTCGATGGGACGCGAAGTTGCCGAAGAAAAACTGCGTGAAAAAGGTGCAACCGTCACAAGTTCCGTCACTAAAACCACCACAGCTTTGATTTGCGGTGAAAAACCGGGCAAAGGCAAAACCGACAAGGCAGCAAAATTAAACATCAAAACAATTACCGAAGCAGAATTTCTCAAACTTATTAGTTAGTAAATGGGCTAGCGAGGCCAAGTCTTGAATTGCTTTCAGCGATACGCATTAGCTCGTTGTATTTCGCGATTCTTTCTGAGCGTGAAAGGGAACCAGTCTTAATTTGACCAGCCCCAAGACCAACCGCAATATGCGCAATCGTGGTGTCTTCTGTCTCACCTGAACGGTGGGAAATAATTGTGTTATAACCAGCGGTTTTAGCAAGCAAAACTGCGCTGATTGTTTCGGACAAAGTACCAATTTGGTTTGGCTTAATCAAAATTGCATTACCAAGACCTTCTTCGATACCTTTTTTAAGAAGTTTAGTGTTAGTTACAAACAGATCGTCTCCTACGAGCTGAGTTCTAGAGCCCAACTTTTCAGTCATCGTCTTCCAGCCAGCATAGTCGTCTTCACTTAAACCATCCTCGATTGAAAGCACAGGATAATTGTCTAGAATCCAGGTATACCAGTTAATCAAGTCCTCAGACGATTTCCAATCACCATTAGTTTTAAGCTCGTAATGGTCTCCGTTATGGAATTCCGACGCGGCAATGTCCATGGCAATACCAAAATCTTTACCAAAATCATAACCAGCACGGCCAACAGCTTCTTTAATACATTCAAGTGGTTCATTATTACCATCACGCACTTTTGGAGCGTAGCCACCTTCATCACCAACGGTAGTAGCATATCCACGATCTTTGAGCACATTTTTGAGATTATGAAAAACCTCTGCTCCCATACGTACGGCATCAGCCATATTCTCTGCGCTTTTTGGAATAATCATATATTCCTGAAAATCAGTTGCCCAGTCGGCGTGTTCACCACCATTCATCACGTTCATCATCGGCATCGGTAGAGACATTTCGTCGGTAGTGCCGGCAAGTTCTGCGACATACTTATAGAATGGCAATCGCTTAGCTTTAGCAACGGCTTTTGCAGTAGCAAGCGAAACTGCAAGGATCGCATTAGCGCCGAGCCCACTCTTATTATCTGTGCCATCTAGTTCCAACATCAAGCGATCGACATTTTTTTGTTCGGCCGAATTACCAACCAGTACGTCCTTGATCTTACTATTTACGTTCCAAACAGCTTTAAGCACACTTTTACCACCATAATAGGCAGCATCCCCATCACGCATTTCCAAGGCTTCAGCTGAACCGGTAGATGCACCAGAAGGCACAGCTGCTCTACCAATCTCACCAGATTCTAGAAGTACATCTGCTTCTACCGTTGGGTTGCCACGGCTATCTAAAATTTGTCTTGCTTTAATGTTTGAAATCGTAAAATTATCCATAAGCATTATTATAGCACACAACTCCCCAAAAACGCTAAAGGTTGCAAAGTGGCGAAAAAACTATTTTTATGAGATAATATTCACGATATGAACGAAGCTTTAAAAGAAAAGCTCAAAACCTTGCCGGTCTACCCTGGAGTTTATTTTCATAAAAACGAAGCTGGGGAGATTATTTATGTTGGGAAAGCCGCCGTGCTCAAAAACCGCGTGCGACAATACTTCCAAAACAGCAAAAAAGACGCCAAAACCGAGGCCTTAGTTTCAGAAATTTATGATACCGATTGGATTGTAGTCGACACCGAAATGGACGCGCTATTTCTAGAGTCCGAAATGATTAAACGTTACAAACCAAAATGGAACATCCTGCTTCGTGATGACAAGACCGTATCTTATGTGAGAATAGATTTAAAATCCAAAGTCCCATATATATCACTTACCCGTACGCCAGAAGATGACGGCGCAAAATATGTTGGTCCATTTTACGGCAAAACCGCAATTGAACGCGCACTCCGCATCCTTCGTCGAGTATTTCCTTATTACGACAAACCCTACGATGGCAAAAAGACTTTAAATACTGATCTCGCACTCACTCCTGGTATCGAAATCAATAAAACTACCCCAGCAGAATATAAAAAAGATTTAAGAAAACTGATTCGCTATCTTGAGGGTGACCGCGAAAAGCTATTAATTGACCTAGAACTCCAAATGAAAAAACTCGCAAAAGATGGAAAATATGAAGAGGCCGCTACTGTCCGTAATCAACTTTTTGGGCTAAAAGAGCTCAAGAAAAAAATCGTTTTTTCAAATAAGGAGTTTTTGGATATTTCGAGTGACCAGGCTCTTAGCCAGCTCCAAAAAATGTTAGATTTAAAAGAGCCACCTCGCCGTATCGAGGGTTATGATATTTCTCATCAATCTGGCGAAAATGCCGTAGCGTCGATGGTGGTTTTTATCAATGGCGCTTCGGATCGTTCCGAGTATCGCAAGTTTAAACTAAAAACTCAACAGAATAATGACCCAGAAAGCCTAAGAGAAGTCATTTCCCGTCGTCTAAAACATAAAGAATGGGAAATGCCAGACCTAATTATTCTTGATGGCGGATTAATTCAGGTTTCTGCAGTGCTGCCTTTGCTCGAACCTTTTAATATACCTATAATTGGGCGTGACAAATCAGGCGACCATTCTAGATCTGCCTCTGTTAAACTATGGGTTCCTCTACAAGAAAAAGACTCTATCTTCTCATTATATCACACAAATGATAATTTGTCAAGCATAAGCGACAGACCGTCTAAATTCAAACCTGTTATTTTATCAAATAGTTCACACGTTTCTAGGCTTATTGCTCGCATCGACGAGGAAGCACATCGTTTCGCTATCACCTACCACACTCACTTAAAACGCAAAAATATGCTAAAATAATTCCATGATCAAAAAACAGATTCTTTTATTTTTGCTTAGATGGGGTGTTTCCAGCCTTGCGATGTGGGTATGTATCAGTCTGTTCGCTATCTCTCATGGAGAGCACAATATTTGGTATTATATCATCGCTGGCCTAGTTTTTTCGCTTGTCAACTCCGTTGTTAAACCACTTGCTACGATGATGGCGTTGCCGCTTATTATTGTTACCATGGGTATTTTTACGCTCATTTTAAATATAGGCATGGTTGCGCTGACTTTCTGGATTCTTCCAGACGTACAAGTCGATTTTTGGGGCATTGTCTTTTCGGTCGCTGTAATTAGCATTATAAACAGCCTTGTCAATTTCCTGATTCCGTCATATAATAAGAAGTAATTATGGAATTAGGATCATTTTTACAGACTACTACTTTAATCTCTGCCATCCTGGCAATTCTATTAATTTTACTTCAGCGCCGTGGCGCTTCTCTAGGTGCGGGCTTTGGTGGTTCGGGCGAATTATTCACCACTCGTCGTGGTTTAGATAAATCAATGTTTAACGCTACTATCGTTTTTGTGTTAATTTTCGTTTTTTCTATTCTAGGACTCGTTTTAATACCTTCATAATATGGTAAACAAAATTCAAAAAAGTGGGCAAAAAATCACACAGAAAATTTCTCGGCTCTCTCGTAAAACGGCGATAGAGGGGCGCGAGCATGTTAAAGAGAACTTGGTTGAGCGTATTTCGCATATTAAAAATGTTAAGCTATTAATCGTTGAATGGATTTTGCTCGTTACTGCTGTTATGCTTCTTGCTATCACGCAGCTTCTCTGGTATTCGGATTCTTATTCTGTGCAAACATATACTTACGGTGGCACCTATACCGAAGCCACTCTTGGCGACGTTAAATCCCTAAATCCGCTTTTTGCCAACACTAATAGTGAAAAAGCTTTATCAAAGTTGCTTTTCGCTACGCTTGCCGAAAATGATTATTCTGGGCATACCGGTTTAGGCTTAGCACAAAACATTTATTCTAACGAAAATGGTAAAATCTGGACAATCAAGCTTCGCGAAAACCTAAAATGGTCTGATGGGGCACCACTTACTAACGACGATGTACTATTCACAGTCAGTATTATCAAAAATCCTAGCGTTACCACAAACTTTGATTCCAATCTGTCAGGTGTATCGGTAAAGGAAGAGGAGGGAAAGATTATTTTCGAGCTCCCGACTGCTTACGCAAATTTTCCATCAGCTTTGACTATCCCAGTTTTGCCAAAACACATTTTGGCCGACGTTGATCCGAAACTACTTCTTGAAAACCAATTCAGTAACAACCCGGTTTCCTCTGGTCCGTTTAGCTTTAACGCTACTCAGGCTTCCGCCACCAATGCTGGCGAGGCGGTGTTTTATTTGATACCAAATCAATATTATTACAATGGCAAACCTTTGTTAAACAGTTTCGCCATCCACACTTACAAGGAAAAAGAAGACATTCTTGCGGCTATGAAATCCGGTTCTGTTACGGCTACATCAGAACTCCAGGCTTCTGCCGCTAATGAAATCAAGTCCTCTAACATTTATGAGCGTCAAGCTGCACTTAGTAATGGCGTTTATATCTTTTTTAATATGAATAGCGGTGTCTTAAAAGAGAAATCATTGCGTAAGGCCATTCAAAAGGGGATCGACACCAACGAACTGCGCAAAATTATTGGCGATAATATTCCGCTTGACTATCCGATCACGCCGAATCAAATCGAGCTAGATAATTACCCTGAGATCCCAGCCCGCAATTTTGACGAAGCAAAAAAAATCGTGGCTGAAACTGAGTTTGATCGCGAAACAACTATTAATCTCGTATCAATTTCCACCGAATACTATGATGACGTAGCAAATAAGCTAGCCGAGCAGCTAAGAGATCTTGGCTTCAAAGTTGAAGTTCAGCTTTATGAGCCGAATCAAGAATTCGTTACTAATATTATTAGTACCAGGGCTTATGATATTCTGCTTTATGAAATCGAGCTTGGCCCAGATCCGGATCTCTTGGCGTACTATCATTCATCACAAAATAGTTCAGTTGGCCTCAACTTATCCAACTACAAGAACTCTCTGACCGATGACTTAATCTTGGCGGCACGAAGCACTATGGATATCACCCTTCGTAAAGCTAAATATGAAGCAATTCTTAAGCAATGGGTGGAAGATGTGCCGGCTATAGGTGTTGCTCAGACCAATATGAGCTATTTCTATAACAAGAACGTTTCAATTTTCTCAGAAAGCAATCGTTTAGTCTATGCTACGGATAGGTTTAATGATGTTGAACACTGGGGTGCTCAAAAAACTCGCAAAAACCGCACGCCATAAAAGCTTTAGCACTGGTAAAAAATATAAGTTGTGATATAATAACAAAAGCACCACGTGCACCTGTGGTGAAATTGGTATACACGCTACCTTGAGGTGGTAGTGGCCGTAAGGCTGTGCTAGTTCGAGTCTAGTCAGGTGCACCAAAAAGTGCTATAATAAACGGTACGGGCGGTTAGCTCAGTTGGCTAGAGCGCGTCTTTGACGTAGACGAGGTCACAGGTTCGACTCCTGTATCGCCCACCATTTTAAGCCAGTGGCTTAAAATGGAAAGGCAAACTTGTGCGCGAATGCGCGCAAGGAAGACCTACCACGGAATTTTATTTTATACTCGGCACTGGAAACTCCAGCGCCATCTTTTTTACTTCAGCATGAATCTTCTCGAATTCATCCGCCTTCTCAGAAAGCTTATCCTCAGATGGCACATCTTCACAAATCTTCGCTACTTCTTCCATCCAGCCGGCAATCTTCTTC
>JAEEKR010000002.1 GCA_016282495.1 Candidatus Saccharimonadota bacterium | reverse complement strand
TATTCGCACAACGCCAACTCGGCTTTTGGCATTCCTTTTGATATGCTTGGTCTGCGAGGCATTAGGGGCACTAAACTCAAATGGATTTGGCTGTTTATTGCGGCGCCATTTAAAGGTTTATTCTACCGTCACAGAGAGAAGTTTTATGTAGTTGAAATCGACGGCGAAAGGCCACATGAAGCCGAATTCTTGGCCGAATGGCTGAAACCAGAAGTCACCATCTGGGTATCGATTGGTCTTTCTCACGCAGTTCAATTTGAAAAAGTCGTCGAAAACGGCGAATTTGACACTTTAAGCGACGCTATCACCGCCGAATTTGCCAATTTACCAGCCAACACCAGTAAAAGAGTCTACATTGACGCCGATTCTAAACTCATGGTGGAAGCTACCAGCAAAATTAAAGCTAAGGTAGTCCCAATCAAGAAATCTCTTATGCGCAAATACGTCGTATACCCAGACTCTACGGATTTTACTTATGGTGATACGACCTTCCACTTCAACCACCCAGAGCCAAAAGACATCGCCTTTGGCCTATTTGTGATTCAAGATTTGATGAAGTATTTGAAGTTGCCATTTAATCCAGATTTCTCCAATATTAAAATGGCACCCGGTCGTAGCTCTTATTTCAAAGGTAAAAAGGGAATTGATATCGTCGATAGCAGCTACAACGCTCACATGATTTCAGTAGCCTCAATTCTTGATATGGCTAAACGCATGCACGCCGAACGCAAATGGCTGATTATCGGCGACATCGTCGACCAAGGTTCACTCGAAAGCGAAGAGCACAAAAAACTCGCCAAACTCATTGCTGATGTCAAGCCAAATCGCGTAGTCTTAGTAGGGCATCGTACTAAAGAATATACCGCGCCTGAACTCAAAAAACTCGGCGTTTCCGCGGTGGCCACTACCGATCCACGAAAAGCCCTAGCTTACCTCGAAAAGAATATTACCGGCAAAGAAACTTTGATTTTTAAAGGTAGCCAATACCTTGAATGGATTATTGAGAAATTGTTAGCCAATCCAAAAGATGCCAAGAAACTTTGTCGTCGCGAAAAAGCTGCCGTGGCCAGACGTAAAAGCTGGGGGTTAGACTCATGAGCGAGAAGGTGGATCTTTACATCGTACATGGCTGGAGCTATACCATTGAACCGTGGCGCACCACCTTGGGGCTTTTAAGAGAGACTGGCCTAAAAGTTAAGGTTTTGAAGGTGCCTGGTCTCACGGAACCAAGTGATAAAGTCTACACGATTGATGATTATGTTGAATGGGTGGACAAGGAAATCCCAGAGGGTGCTATTGCGTTAGGCCACAGCAACGGTGGTAGAATCCTTCTTAATCTTTGCGCCAAAAAACCAGACAAACTAAAGTATTTAATATTGCTGGATTCGGCCGGAATTTATGAACCATCCGCCAAGAAAAAGATTGTCGCTAGTCTTGCTAAAATTGGCAAACCCCTCAAGAAAATCCCTGCACTAGATAAAGTTTTCCACAAGATAACTGGCACCACCGATTATTCTAGAGCTCCCGAAAACATGAAGATAACACTCAGCAATATGCTTGAATCTGACAAAAATTTGAAATTCGATACAATCACTACTAAAACCTATATTCTTTGGGGCAAAAAAGATACCGTCACCCCACCAAGGCAAGCTACTAATATTTATGAAGGTTTGCCAAATGCCGAGCTTAAATTCTACGCTCGCTGGACTCACGCACCATATATTTCTAATCCAGAAGAGCTCGCTAAAGCCTTGATTACTTTAGTCGAAAGGATGAAACAGTGAAGAAACATTACTTTTTAGGTACGGCGGCGGATTTTAGTAAAGAAGAACGCATCAAAATGCGAAAAGGCCACGGTGCCAAACAAGATTCTCTTGCACTTCACGATTATCTTTGCCGAGAATACGGCGGCAAGCAAACGTTAATCACCAGAAACGGCCGTTCGGCCATTGCTGCTGGTCTTACTTATTACTTAAAAGACTTCCTCGGTCAAAAAGACGGCGAAATTATTATTAATGGCTTCACTTGTTATGCCGTAGTGCAGGGAATTGAGGCCGCCGGCTTCACGCCAGTTTATGCAGATATTAGCAAAAAAGACCTAAATTTCACTATCGAAACTCTAGAAAAAGTCGTCACAAAGAAAACTCGCGCCGTCATGGTCCAAAACACCTTTGGCAACATGGTAGATATTGTTGAAATCAAGAAGTTTTGCAAAAAACACAGTCTGATTTTGATTGAAGATCTAGCTCACTGCGTAGGTCGCGTCTATCCGGATGGACGCGAAGCTGGCACCGTAGGCGAATTAGCCGTTTTCTCCTTTGGTAAAGAAAAATCCATCGACACTATTAACGGTGGCGCCGTAGTTTTTCGCGACGCTAAAATGCCTTTGCCACCTGAACTGCAAGGCGAAGCGGTAAATGATGAAGAATTCCGCGCTCGCATCTATCCAACTATCGGCATGTTCTACCGTGCTCTGTCATATGTGAAGTTAAATAGCCTCTTCATGAGCCTAATGCTCAAAATCGGCTGGGTCAAAAAATCCGCCGACGCTGATGTAGATTTCAAGGAAAACAAACTCAGCAATTTTCAAGCCAAAGTTGCTCTGGAGCGCTTAAAAAAGCGCCACGAAATCGGCAAAAAGCCTCTGCGCGAGTTTTATCTAGTACGCTACCGAGATGAAGTTTTGAAAAAATTCCACAAAGCCGGCTACTATTTTGACGGTTTTTGGTACGAAAGACCAGTCTCACCGGAACGCTACTATAAAAAAGTCCATTTTGACGAGAAAAAATGTCCGGTCGCCGTGGAAGTCAGCCAAAAAATCGTTAATATCCCGACCTATTACAGCAAAAAAGAGCTCGAAAAAGCTCACCAAATCGTAAAGGAGTATTTAGATGAGTCCTGAAAACTGGCAAAAAGTTGTCAAAAAATACCCTGAAGCCAATTTTTTGCAATCACCTGAATATGCTAAGATGAATGAGCTCCTTGGCGACAAGGTAATTTTTGGAGATTTTGGCGATACTGCTCACGCACTAATGATTGTTCGAAGCGCCAAACGCGGACGCTATCTAGAAATTCCTTGTGGTCCATTGATGGATTGGACCGATACTAAAAACGTCAAACAAATCTTTAAGAAAATCGCTGAAACTGGCAAGAAAGAAAAATGTTCGTTTGTAAGAGTCAGGCCACAGCTAAATGCCACTGAGAAAAATCTAAACCTACTTGCTAAACTCGGCCTCAAAAAATCGCCGATGCATCTCGCCGCCGAGCACACCGTAATGGTGGATTTAAAATGTTCCGAAGAAGAAATGCTAGCCAGAATGCGCCGCCAAACTCGTTACGAAGTCAGACGAGCCGACAAACTCGGCATCACTGTAGAAAAGAACAACTCCGAGGAGCTGTTTAAAGAGTTCCACAAAGTCCAAGTTGAAACGGCTAAAAGACAAGGTTTCATCCCACCAAATCTCAAGACTTTGCTCGCCGAAAAAGAAGCCTTCGGCGGCCAAATTTGGATTTACGTAGCCAGAAACACCGAGAAAAAACCAATTGCCTACGGGCTCATTATTGGTAACGGCCGCGAAGCAGACTACTACGAAGCCGCCTCTACTGATCTCAACCGCAAATTGCCTGGCGCCTACGCTCTTCTTTGGCAAGCCATGCGTGATTTGAAAGCTTTAGGCTACGAAAGATTCAACCTCTGGGGCATCGCACCAGCCGGACAACCGAACCATCGTTATGCCGGCGTCACCACTTTTAAAACTGGCTTCGGCGGGGAAGTCATTGAATACGTTCCGGCTCACGATTTAGTACTTTCTAAACTCGGTTATTTCAAAGATTATGTCGTCGAGAGCGTACGCAAGAAAAAGAGGCACCTATGAGAATAGACGACGTAAAAAACCGCGAAGAGTGGGACGCTTTTATAAAATCACATCAGGAAGCCAACTTCCTGCAATCTTGGGATTTTTATGAGTTCCATTTAAAACGTGACAAAAAGGTCGTCCGAAGAGCAGTATTTGAAGACGATAAAATCGTCGCTGCCTACGCCGGCGTAGTGGAAACGGCTAAGCGTGGCACCTATCTTGCCATTGCCGGCGGCCCAATTATGGACTGGAAAGATGGCAAGTTAGTCAAAATGGTCTTTGACGACATTGAGTCAGAAGGGAAAAAGCTAAACTGCGTTTTTGTTAGAGTCCGCCCGCAGCTCGAACTATCCGACAAATCACTAAACTTAATGAAAAAACTCGGCCTAAAAAAGGCCCCGATGTATTTATCCGTAGAATACGCCGGTATCTTAGATCTTAATAAATCAGAAGAAGAAATCCTCGCTGGCGCTTCACAAGGCTTCCGAAGAAAACTCAGAAAAGCCGAGAAAAACGACATTGAAATCACTGCCGACACAAGCGACACAAGTATCAAGGAGTTCTGCAAACTCGAAAAGAAGCACGCCGAAAGGCAAAAATACGTTGCTTTCTCAACTAGCTTTCTAACTAAGCAGTTCGAAGCTTTCCGCGAACACGACGAAATCTTGATCTATACCGCCAAGAAAGACGGCGAAATCTTAGCTCAGAATTTCATGATTTTCTACGGTCCAGAAGCCAGCTACCATTATGGCGTATCGTCCGACCTCGGCACCAAATACTCCGCCGCACCACTTCTTCACCTAGCCGCTATGGCAGAAGCTAGAAAGCGCGGTTGCATTAGATACAACCTGTGGGGCATCGTCGGCACCGACGAGACTTCACACCGTTTCTTCGGCGTTTCCGAATTCAAACGCTCGTTTGGCTGTGAAGAATTAAAATACACCCCGGCACATGATCTCATTTTAAAACCAGCTAAATACCAAATCACCAAACTTGTCGAAACTACCCGCAAAAAACTCCGCCACGTTTAATAATGTGGTATAATAAGCATAAGTAATATAAGGATTTTTATGGCAAAGATAAATAGGAGATTTATTGATAAGCACTGGCTAACGTTTGTGCTCCGAGGCGGGATTGCAGCAGTATTTGGATTCTTGTCACTCTTCGGCGGCTGG
>JAEEKR010000040.1 GCA_016282495.1 Candidatus Saccharimonadota bacterium | reverse complement strand
TCATTCGGGTAGATTTCGTTTTCGATAAAATCAATTAAAGAACCGAGTCTCACGGAAACATTATCATCACCGTTGTAATAGTTATAATAAACAAGTCGTAATATAGAATCGTCCGCCGATACATTTTCAACGCCAAAATTAGCAAATTTATCTTTCAACTCATAATACCTTAACTCAGTATTCAAAGTAGAACCATAACATAAAACATCTTTAAGTTTTTCATGTCCTTCAAGAGATCTGCAATAATTCGCGACTTTTTCTTCGTCAGTATTATTGTAAACGACGGCAATTTGATTGTTAAGATCAAAGATTTGCCCAACTGAATTTATTCTTGTAAGCGAATAGTCGAAGCCAAGTCCGCTCTTCGCAAAAAAACAGCCAAGAAAAATTAAAACAAAAATAGGAATAGCCAAAAATCTCATTTTGTATTCAAGAGAACCTAGCCAAGCTATCTTAATTCGTGGTTGTCTCTTTTTTGTTTTTTGAATAAGGCTATCACATAGTAGGAGTATTCCAGGCATACAAGTAAAGATAGATATCAGACAAAACAAAACTCCTTTTGCTAAAACTAAGCCTAAATCTTCACCAATTTTAAACTGCATAAAAACGAGTGCGAGTAGCCCAACGACAGTTGTAATTGAACTACTCGAAATTGCTTTAAACGAATCGTGTAAAGCGTTTTTCATTGCAGCTACTTTGTCGTTTGTTTTTGCGCGTTCTCTATTATAACGATTTGCGAGCATAATCGAATAGTCCATCGAAAGAGCCATCTGCAAAATTGGAAATACCGATGAGGTGATATTGGAAATTTCACCAAATATTAAATTTGTCCCTCTGTTTAATCCAACACCAATCAGGATCGTAAATAGAAAAATGAAAGGTTCAATGTAGGATCCACACATTATAACTAGGATAATCAAAGCACAAACAACGGCTAAAATTACAATCCAAATCGGTAGGAGCGGCTTATTGTAATCGGAAATTTCGCCTTGGGTTTTAATCTCGTAATCTTCGTATTTGTTAGTAATAGCTTTATAGACGTCAGACGCTTCATCGGAGTCTTTAGCTGCATTAACGGAAACTTCAAATAAAGTGTAATTTGTATCCTTGTAATCGGTTGAATCAAGATAATTTACTTCACCTACATTTTCAATTCCGGAGATATAGTCTATTACTCCATCATTTTCGCTTTTTGGTAAATTACTAAACATGACATTAAGAACACTAGAATTCTCGTCGAACTCCTTTTGCATGATAGAAAGGCCAACTTTTGTTTCAGAATCATCGGGTAAATATTTTGAAATATCATAGTTAACAGGAAGGTGAAGAGAAGCTATGAAAGCAAAAAAAGCAAGCAAAATAAAGACGCATAAGAAAAAGTATCTTTTGTTTACTATAAAATCAGTAATTTTTCTCATAGTTATATCTGCTAATCGGTATGTATAATATACAACACTCTACCTCTAATTGAAACCTTGAGCAAAATAAAAAAACCAGGACATCCTGGTAATGGCAGGGGTGGCAAGACTTGAACTCGCGTTAACCCCGTGGGACGTTCGCGAGTTCGGCATAACAAAAAACCAGGACATCCTGGTAATGGCAGGGGTGGCAAGACTTGAACTCGCGACACCTGGTTTTGGAGACCAGTGCTCTACCAGCTGAGCTACACCCCTATAAAAAATCTTTTAAAGATTTGTACCATTTTATCACATTATGTGTTAAAATGGTAGTTGATGAAAATACTAATGCTAGGATGGGAGCTACCGCCTCACAATAGTGGTGGTCTTGGCGTAGCGTGTTTAAATCTTTCAAAGGCCTTGGCTGACCAAGGTGCTGACATCGATTTTGTCGTTCCGTACGAAAGTACGCATGAAGATATCAAATTTATGCGAGTCCTTAGTGCTACCAAACTTGATCCATTATACCGATATGGCGTTGGCGCTTATGATTCAAAGTTCATAGAAGATGTGGTTTTCCCGACTATCGATAAAGAGAATCTTGTGTCAATAAGAGATGTACAGAGACACTATTGCGAATTTGTCAAAAAATATCTGATGGAATTTAAACCTGATATCGTTCACGCACATGATTGGCTGACCTACGAAGCAGGAATGTTAGCTAAGAAAAATTACGGAATTCCATTCATTGCACATGTCCACGCCACTGAGTACGATCGTTCAGGAATGAACGGCGGGAATCCAGTGGTCCATGCCATTGAGCGAGAAGGCTTAATGATGGCAGATCGAATAATTGCAGTGTCTAAAGCCACCAAAAACATAATTCATGAAAAATATGGTATTCCTCTCAAAAAGATCGATGTCGCCTATAACTCTCTTGGTGAAGATTTTATGGCAAGAGGCTATAACTATAATAAAAATAGCTATATGTATCTTGAGAATCTCAAAAAAGCTGGGTACACAATCGTATCGACCGTTGGTCGTTTCACAATTCAAAAAGGCCTATGGCACATGATGCATGCTGCAGCCAAAGCTCTCTACAAGAATCCTAAACTAATTTTCGTATTTGCAGGAGATGGAGAAGAAAAGAACGAGCTAATCAGCCTTGCTGCTGAACTTGGAATATCTAAAAATGTTATTTTCACGAGTTTTATACGAGGTAAAAAACTGAGAGACGTTTATAGTGTTTCAGATATTTTTGTCATGAGCTCCATCTCAGAACCATTTGGCTTAACAGCACTAGAAGCGGCGCACCATGGGGATGCATTGATCCTAACAAAGCAATCAGGTGTAGCAGAAGTCCTAAAGTCAATCATGTCGTACGATTTCTGGGATGAAAACAAATTGGCCGATGAGATAATAGCGATTGCAGAAAGCAATGCACTCAAAAAAGAACTTCAGGAAGGAATTAAGAAAGAATACAACAAAATATCGTGGGAAGATATTGCCAAAAAGTGTATTTCGGTCTACAATAAAATAAATAAACATAAGAGGAATATAGGATAATGAAGGCTATATCGCTTTATTTGCATATCCACCAGCCTTATCGCTATCGTCAATATTCTATTTTTGATGTCTCAAATGACCATAACTACTGGATAGATCATAATTATCACAGCAAACAAAATAATGAGCGTATTTTCAGAAAAGTTGCCGAGAAATCCTACTATCCAACACTTGAAATGATAGAAAGAAATGTCAGAAAACATCCGGAATTTAAAGTTTCCTTATCCATTACCGGTACTTGGCTTGAACAAGCACAATCTTGGGCGCCAGATCTAATTGATAAAATTCGCCATCTCGTGCAAACCGGAAATGTAGAAATTGTTGCTGAAACGTACTATCACTCTTTAGCATTTTTCTATGATCGAGAAGAATTTGAATCACAAGTCAAAATGCATCTATCCAAGATCAAAGAGCTATTCGATGTAGAGCCAACAGTTTTTCGTAACACTGAGCTTTCATATAATGATGAACTTGCTAAATGGGCAGACGAATTTGGCTTTAAGGGCATTTTAGCTGAAGGTTGGGACAAAGTATTAGGTTGGCGCAGTCCAAATCATGTTTATCAACCGGCGGGTTGCGATAATATCAAATTACTTTTGAAGAACTATCGTTTATCAGATGACGTTGCCTTTAGATTCTCTGATCGCAAATGGTCAGAATGGCCTCTCACAGTCGAGAAGTACAAAGGCTGGTTGGATATGGACGCGCTTCGAGGAAACCTAATAAATCTGTTCATGGATTTTGAGACATTTGGCGAACATCAATGGGCGGATACTGGTATTTTTGAGTTTATGGATAATTTCATTGATTCATGGCTCAAGGAATATGATAATAAATTCGTTACGGTCTCTGAGGCGTGTGACGTGATGCCTGTAGCGGATGAAATTTCTATGCCACAAACAGTTACCTGGGCAGACATGGAGCGCGATTTATCTGCATGGATGGGTAATGCTATGCAGGATGAAGCTACAAGAGCATTATATGACATGGGTAAAGAGATTATTGAAACCGGAGATAAAGAGTTAATAGATGATTTTAGGAAGCTTACCACATCTGATCATGCATATTATATGAGCACAAAATATTGGAACGATGGTGACGTACATGCATATTTCTCTGCATATGATTCACCATATGATGCTTTCATGTATTACATGAATGTTATTAGGGATTTGAGCTATCGTCTAACAATTGCTAAAAAATAAATTATTTCTTTGAAATTTTTATTGCAAAGCCACCACCAGGGGCTAACCAAATGTCAAGCATACTCTCGCTCGTAACGTCTTTTGTTTCAATTATTATGCCTAGCTGATTATCCCTGTAGTGAGCATCTAAAGCATCACGATATATTTCGGCTTGATAAGCCGTGTCTTTATCTAGAAAATCTAGGTTAATTTTTACTCTTCGACCATCCGAGTCGGTGACACCACCAATAAACCAATTAGTTGAGTCGCGTTCTTGTCTAGCAACAATATAGTAATGCCCAATTTCGCCAAGTAATGGCACAGTTTTTTCCCAACTGACCGGAACATCTCTAATAAATTTAAACGCATCCGGGTTTACCTCTTCGTAAAACCTTGGACGATCAGCCGCCATTTGTGCGCCAGAGAAAATAGTAACATAATAAGCAAGCTGCCTAGCAAGTGTAGAGGCTAATCTCTTAGTAACATTTGTAACATCAAATATGCCACTCGTATAGTCCATACCACCAGCCAAAAGCCTAGTGAATGGAAGATTACAAGCATGCGATGGGTCTAAAGCTCCACCTTCATACTCTTGTCCACGAGCACCTTCTCTAGTTAACATGTTTGGCCAAGTACGTTCTGTTCCAGTACCTTTGATGGGTTCATGGACAATAAGCATAATATGATACTTTGCGGCAAGCTCCAAAGCTTTTTGGTAATGTCTAACGCCTATTTGCGAATGATGAAATTCTTTCTGTCCATAAACAGTCATCATACTACCGGCATACCCAGACTTTATATAATGAATTCCATTTTCGGCGTAGTATTTATATGCGTCTTCCATTTGTTTTTCGTAGTTATCTACAAAACCAACTGTTTCATGATGCCCAACAAGCTCTACATTGTTTTCTTGAGCGTATTCCGAAATTTTTGGTAGATCAAAATCGGGCATTGGTTCTGTAAAATTGCTGTGAGCACCATTTTGCAGCCAATCGCCCTCCCAGCCATTATTCCAACCCTCAATCAACAGGCCATGCACACCCAGACGTTTACAAGCATCGATATATTCAAATGCATGTTCAGTAGTTGCGCCGTGTCTTTCACCAGGAGCCCAAGTCCATTCTCCGACAAACATAGCCCACCAAATCCCCATAAATTTTAGGGGTTTAACCCAAGAAAAATCTTGAGTAGGTGGATCATTCAAATTAAGGAGCATTCTATTAGTTATTAGCCCAATTGCTGATTCATGAATAAAAATTGTCCTCCACGGAGTAGAAAAAGGCAAGTCGACATAAGCCTTAGTACCATCTGATAGAGGAGTAATATCGGATTTTAGAGCGTTCCATTCGTTAAGTTTGATCGTCATACTACCATAGTCATAAAGGGCAGCTTCATGAATCGATATAAAGAACCCATTTGGTGTTTGGATAGTGAGTGGGGTATGTACGGATTTTTTAATTTCATATACAGAACATTTCTCGTAATTGTACTCATAGCGATCGGGTTGATAAGCAGGGATAGTCCACGCAGAGCTATGAGGGTCTACCCTAAACTCTGTCAGTTCATCGAGAATTGCAAGTCGTCTGAATTTAGGTTGTGGTGGAATTTCATATCTAAAAGCAACACCTTCATTAAAAACCTTGAATCTAATAGTCAGTAAACGGTGATCTTCGGTTTTTTCCGAAAGATAAAAAGCAGCCTCACGATAATTGTTTCTAATCCAATGTTCTTCGCCCCATTGAGTTTCCCATGATTTATCATATGTTTTTTCCTGAAGTCGTACTAGAGTTAAATTGTCGCCAAAAGATTTCTCGCCCATTAATTTTATGCCAAGCCTGGACTCTTTTAAGACAATTTTTCCGTCTTTTTCAATTGAATAAGTTAAGTGGCCTTGTCTTAATGCAAAAAGACAAACAGTCCTTCCGTCTGGAGAAGATATTTTGTGTTCATAATTGATGCGTTTTCGCCCGAATAGATTAAATAAACCCACAAAACCCCACTTGTATCATCATATTATCAATATACCATATTTTAAGCTTAAACACTATCTTAATATTACTCATATGGTATAATCATGATATGAGAAAAAAACTTTTTGGGTTGTTAATCTTCGCCGTAGTGGCTGTTGTTGCTTTTTTCGGTGTCCAGTTTGTCACTAAAAGCGGTATTTTTAAAGTATACGGAGTTCTGAATATTAATGAAAAAGTCCCAGAAGATATAAAATCAACACTTTCTCCAATAATCAATGAGGAAATTAGAATCGATCATGATGTGGAAATCACAGTAGGCTACAGTGTGAATTCAAACAAAGAGTTAGAATGCAGCGCAGACGAGATTAATTGTAAAGTGAATTTCCTTTATGACATTTTAATACCAGTAACAGACTTTTATAATCCTGAAAACTCTATCCAGACAAGTAATGTAGTCAGTGTAGCCGAATCGCTAGTCAACTCTTATTTTTCCAACAAAAAACCTTTAAGTAGCTCTGATAATTTTGTATCTATCTTTGATCTTAAGCCAAATCAAAAAGTTCTCGCAATAGATAGCAACTATTATTTAGATACACTAGATTCTGGTGCAATTTTCATATATATATCAATTCCAATTCAGAGCGAAAAAAATGACAAAACAGATATAAATAGCATGCTAGATGAGGATGAGAAAAAGGTAGTTGACTTAATCAAACCGGCTCTTAAAGAATTTCCTACTAAAGAGAGTGTTTTAACTTTTTCACAGACGGGCGTTACTGCTCTTTCGCGTAAAATGCTAACGAAACTCAATCAAGTTGGTGGAGATGCGTCTTATTTTGCGCAAAACATTAAAGATTTTCTAAGTAGCAAGGATCTTACTCACATAAGCAACGAATCGTCATTCACAAACTATGCTACATCATCAAATATTTGTGCCGATCCACGCATGATCGGTGCTATCACCGCAATCGGAACTGATATTGTGGAATTGACAGGTAATCATAATCTAGATTGCGGCGACGAAGCTGCAATTAGTACGATAGACCAATATGATGAGCTGGGCATGAAGACAGTAGGCGGTGGTAAAAGTGCGGAGGACGCAGCCAAGCCATTGCTTATTGACCAAAAAGGGACCGGAATTACATTTTTGGCCTACAATCAATCTACTGGTGGAGCAACTTATGATAATACGCCAGGCGCGAACCAATACGACGAAGAAGACGTCATTAATAATATAGCATCTGCCAAAGAACGTGGCGATACAGTGATCATTGATATCCAATATTACGAATGTTCAAATTACGACAATGCGTATGATGACAATTCCTGCGATTATGCCAATTCCTCTGCTGGAGATCAGGTAGGCTTTTTCAGACACTTGATAGATTTAGGTGCAGACATCGTAGTTGGTACGTCTGCACATCAGCCACAAACATTTGAATTATACGGCAACGGCGCGATATATTATGGTTTAGGTAATCTTTTCTTTGACCAAATATGGTGGCCAGGTACAACAAGAAGCTTAATATTGACGCATTATTTCTGGAAAGGGAAATTATTAAACACACGTATCACGCCTACGGTTTATGATGCAGACATGCAGGTAAAAATTATGGATGAGGAGACAGCGAAATGGTTCGTCAACCGCCTAAGCCAAGTAAGACCCTAACCTGGCTCACAGTAGTTTTCTTAGTTTGCTTAACTGTTATATCCATATTTAAGCTATTATTATCGATGAACGAAGCGGGGAATGAAGAAGAGCCAAAAATAAGCCCAAAAACACCGATGGAAGTCGAACCAGAGCCGGTTGAAGAGTCAAAACCTGAGTTCATAGATCTGCAATCCGTCGTAGATATTTGGGCTTCCTCTTTGGGAGCTAACGCTGGTGTATTCATTTATGATTTAGATAATGAAAAAAAAGCTGCAGCTTACAATCCAGACAATATTTTCTTTACAGCTTCGGTCTATAAACTATTCTTTGTTTATGAAGAATATCTTAGAATCAATCAAGGAATTGACGATCCAAATGAATATTTTGCCGATGGCAAAACACGTATTGAATGCTTAGACTTAATCATTCGTGAATCTTATAATCCATGCGCCGATCCACTTAGAAGCGAGCTAATGAGTGGCATAGAAGGCATTATAACTAAAAAATATAAGATAAAAAACACTTCAAACGGCGCCTTAAATGCATCAGCAAGGGCAGTTGCTGAAATGCTAAAAATCTATTACAAGCACGATGGGCTTTCTGATGAATTATGGAATAAGATTGCTGATTCTATGCTTAATCAACCAACGACAACATACAATTGGCGCCAAGGGTTACCGTCCGGCTTTAGTGTAGCTAAAGTTTATGACAAAGTTGGTTGGAATTATAATGAAGAAGAAGGACATTGGTCTACATATAATGATGCGGCAATAGTTGAATTTCCTGATCTGAATAGACACTACATAGTCGTCGTGCTCACTAAAAACACTTCTCACAAAAAGCTTGTTGAGCTAGGCAGACTGATAGAACAAAAAGTATTAGAGTTCAACTAATAGTTACTGAAATATTGAGACCAGTAAGTTCCGTACTCTGATTGTGGATCAAATATAAAGCCTACTGCAAGATTAGTAAAATTAGGATTTAGAATGTTTTCACGATGTTTTTCGGAAGCCATCCAAGCATCAACGACGGTTTTTGGAGAAACCGCACTATTGCCTGCGGCAAGATTCTCTCCACTCCAACTATTTTGGTCGACTAGTGGACATGCAGTATTCCACTCTGAACCATCAGGTCTTGTATGCGAATACTCTTCCATGATCTCTTTCGCACGCGTATTAGCAGCAGATTCACACGTAGTACCCCAAGAAAGAGTAGAAAGTCCCGCTTTTGATCTCTCGACGTTTACGAGATCTAGTACTTCACGTTTCCACTGTTCTACAGGAACTGCTGTTACAGTAACGGTCAAAGTATCGTATCTTGAACCATCATAAGTACCAGCAGTAATTGTTGTAGTTCCAGCTCCAGAGATAATTGGGAATCTGCAATTGTCCTTATCGTATCCCAACCAGGTCCTTGCGGAAGAATAAAATCCAGAAATGACAGACGATTCACTAGAACGCCAATACATTTTTCCAAGCCCGCTTAGGCTTCCGCTCACACAGAGGTCAACATCAGCAGATTGATAAATCGTGATGGCACTTTCGTTCCAAAGCTCACCAGATGGAACTGGATCGTTCCCAATCGCATTTTGCGCGCTAATGGTAATGTAATTAGTCGAAGAAGAATCGCTAGTACTATCACTTGAAGCGGCATCAAGGAGGGCAACAGCCTCTGCGTTGATGTCTGTAACGTCGCTTTTTTCGGAAACAACATGGAACTCAATTCCGTTATTCAGACCGATAGCACTTCCAATAAGAATGCCGACAATCAAAAGGATAATCGCATTAAGCGATAGAATGATTTTAGCCCTAGTTTGTCTTAGCATTCTTGAAGCCATCTTTACTTCCTAGAATGTGTGCTTGGTCCAATGACTAGTGCGATTAGATTTATAATCATTTCCATTTGAACTAAATTTTTTCGTTCAAATTTCATTTTTCCTATAGGTTTACCAATAAGAACTTGTCCAAAGACTTTACCGGTATTGTCTTGCAACTCAGCAACAGCGTTGATATCGATATTAGCAAAGATTCTACTTACTGGTTCGTTGAAATCTTGCCAAATACCTTTAGTAGATGGCTTCAAAGATTGTACTTGATGCAATTCGTTTTGAGAAATTGGAAGAGAAGAAGATCCATACAATTTGCCATTGATCAAGAAACCAACATACGAGAAGTGCATATGGTCAGCTAAGAAGCCGGCTAATTCTTCCTTGTTCGCATCCTTCGGTGCAAGATTATTTAGTTTTTTTACGATATAAGAAACATCAACTTGGCCAGTAGCAATGAGAGACTTCATAAATGCGCCAAGCTCATTAATTAATGGGATCATAAATAGCATAATCAGGACCATGATGAAGTTTAAAAGAAATACTTCTGGAGATGGGCTAGTGACTCTAAATAGTGTTGAGAATACAAGGAAAAATATAATCATATAAAGTACGGCAGCCGACATCATTAGGATAATATAAGAAAAAATATTCATCCAACGTGCAGATAGATTAAGGATATGATATCTTAAAATAGAGTAGTAGAAGGAGAGGATTGTTGTACCAATTGCAAGCGGACCAACCCAGATTAAACTATAGTTCGTGACAGGCAATAGAATATCGAAAATGAGGGCTAAAATGCCTGTAATAGAAAAACCAACCAAGAAAACTATGTATCCGATTCGATTTCTTTTATGGGTCGATTGGCCGATACGATAGAGCACGGTGCTCAATAAGATGAAAGTTGCCAAAACGAAAAAGATGCAGTAGAGCCAATAATACCAATCTACTACCATATGAAGCGAGTTTCCGTTAGTGAGACTGAGCTTGATATCGGTATAAAGGAAACTTGGGTCATAAAGCAGAGCGCCGATTAAAAAAAGGCCATATAAACAGAAAAGAATAGCCATCACTTTTCCGATCTTATAAGCCCAGCACATATAGAACATTAAGCCAATATCCATGATCACAGCGCCGATATATAAACCGGAAATATAAATAGGCCCAAGAGCAGTACCGTCTTCAGGCAAGCTAAGGAATAACGCGATAAAAACTGCCCAAGCAGCAGCCCCTATAGTAGTTAAAAAGAACCAAGCCGAACGTCCACGTTCGTTCTTTTGAGAGCCGACCATAATCGAGAAGCCGGCCAGCACGGTAAGTAAAGCTACCGCTATAAGTAAGATTGTTGTTAACTGCACGTAACCTCCATTTTTAGCTATTTAAATTATAGCATGAGTATTATGATCAAACAAGAAAAAATCCCCTTAGTATCTACTAAGAGGATTTTGGAGTAGGGAAAGGAAAGCCTTATCTGAAGCGAGTAATTGTAAAAGTGATAGACTGATGGTTTGAGTCAACTGAATGGGAAACCTGAACTGGTAAATTTCTGCAACGAGACTCGACCATATTGATGACTTTTTCAGTATCATCGATAAGTGTCATAGGTGGGTCCGTCTTCCAGTCAAAGACAAGCGCATCGCGAACAATATTCCATTCCTTGAGCTGTAAGTCAAAGAGAAAAGTTCCGCCAGGCTTTATTTTTGCGATAGCCAACCAGATGATATCGAGAATTTTGTCGTAGCAGTATGACATTACGCCATTCATAACAATAACGTCAAATAACTCAATATTGTCCTTCAAAGTTGAAATTAAATTTCCGGTATGGTATTCCAGCCTGATATTTTTAAGCCCATCAAGGCTTTTGAAAAGTTCGGACTTAGGAATATCTGCATCGGAATCCACCGCAACAATACGCTGTAGGTTTTTAGCTTGATATCCAACATAGCGCAGTTCGGGTAGATATCCAGCTCCGAGAAAGAGTATGTCTTTTTTGCCTTCAATAAGACTAGCTGCTCTAACGGCACGCTCTCTTAAATAAATAAACATACCCTCTCTGACGACCCACCAATAAAAAGCGTCTTCTTTTGGAATTTTACGCCATTTACCAGTTATGTCATAACCGTAACCAAAACCAACTTCCAGCGCTAAGGCCTTAGGTATTTGAAGAAGCCACGGAATGAAAAAGTCCGAATACATACCGTAGTCCAGGAAGAATTGATAGAGACCAAGATTGGTTCTAACTTTCTCCTGAATTTTGACCAAAGTCTTACTTTGTATTTCAGGGTGCAACTCGGAAATAAGCTTCGTCAAGTTGTAGAGCTCTTGTTCAGACGGGCCATCCATTTTCCCTTGCTTGTGCTGAAGCGTTAGCATCGTGTATTTGGTGCCGTGCTTTTCTTTGTCTGACGGAGGAAAACTGTTAGAATTCATATCCGCCAAAAAAGGGTCACGTATCACAAAACACACCTCCTTTTCCTTAATGTTCTAGCAAAAGCTTCCAACAGATTATACCACAGCAGAAGCGCTTTCCAAAACATAAGCATTTTCGATAAACAAAAAAAGACCCCCCAATAAGGGGGTCGTGGATGGCTTACGAGCCGTTTCTCTTAAAGAATCGGTGTCCTCCGACTTCACAAACTAATGTTTGTGATTCATGCCAGGAGGAAGTTGTTATACCAGGTGCATAAAAGAATAAAACAGGCTCCTTCGTATAACGATATCCATCGTAAAATACCGCGGCCACCGCTTTTTTTACGGACTGATTCGTGCCTTTTTGGGTTGAACCAGTGTACCCGTATGCCTTAGCGGTCGAATAGGCATCCTTGCCACATTCTTCCATAGCATTATAAAAACACTGTGCGACTAAAACCTGACCGTCATATGGTTCAGCGCCAGCCTCACCATAAACTAGGCAACAGATGTAGTAGTATTCATCATCTGTTATCTGGACGGTGCCGCCAGAAGACTTTACAACCTTTGTTGTAGGCTCCTCCGCTATTTTCGTAGTGGATTTTTCTACTTTTGTAGGTTCTTCTTCGGGATTTGTTGCTTCAACCTCAGCGTCGTTATCAGCAGAGATATGGGTTACAGTCGCTTTAGATTGTTTTCCAGCTATGGGCACTTCCGCTTGGCGCTCGCTACTCTTTTTCGTAGAAGTAACAGATCTTCTCACGGAATTTTGGGTCGCAGCTGCTTTAGCTAAAGTCACATCTACTTTCAGGTCATCATAATCATCAGTAGGTGTCTTTAGGGCTTCGGCGGTTGTCGATTCTTTAGCCGGTTCAGTAGTTGTAGTTGAAGTGGGAATGACGTCATCGTCTTCGGGTCCAGGGGCCGTAGCCGCACCGATTCCGAAGAAAATTACAAAAATAGTCATCGCAACGAGAACTGAAATGATTATCTTATACAGAATAATCAACTCCTTTTTCAAATTTCATGAGGACCAGCCATCCAAGAAGGCCCCCATATCTTTCATTATAGCACAAAAGATTAAAAAAGTCAATATTAGAACAAGAAAAACAAGAAAAAGCAAGCATAATCGATTTATTTTATCTCTGTAAATAACATTTAAAAATATGCTATAATGCTAGCATGAAAAGAGGTCAAAAAAAATCCACAAAATCAAAAGTTATTAGAGAAAAAACAGGAGTATTTCTTTATGCGGTCCTTGCTGGTATCTCTATCAGCCTTGGCGGAACAGTTTTTTTGAGATTAAAAGACGCTTTTCCGGGCGGAAACGTGGTTGGGGCACTTTTGTTCACAATCGGACTTTTCGTTATTTGTACTCGGGGATATAACCTTTTTACCGGAAAAGCCTGCTATATTCCAGAGAATAAGCCAAAATACCTGATTAATTTGGCCATTATTTGGATCGGAAACCTACTAGGATGTATGTTAATTGCGGGATTAGAAAGAATAACAGGCATTTGTGGCGAAGCCGGTATTAACCAAACAGCGGTAGCTATGGTAGATGCAAAAATGTCGGCTAGCATAATTAGCCTATTTGTTTTAGGTTTTCTCTGTAATATATTCATATTTATAGCCGTAGATGGTTTTAAAAATAATAAACATGAACTTGGCAAATACCTAGCCCTATTTCTAGGCGTCTCAATCTTTATTCTTTGTGGTACGGAACACAGCGTAGCAGATATGTATTATTGGTCAATTTCCGGCACATTATTTGCTAATTTTGGCTGTAGCATCTTAAGAATATTGATTATAAGCCTCGGTAACGTGCTTGGAGGAATTACATTCCCGCTTATTGAGAAAGCAAAAAGAAAACTGGACAAAGAATAAATTATCTTCTACCGTGGTTTTGAGGCCCAAAACTAGCACCTTGGCCACCTACGATAGTAACAATACTATTAAGGGTAATTTTTTGGCTATTATTCCCAATATTTAACGTATAAGATTGGCCCTTCTTTAATTCTGCAGTTGCAATTACAATATGTTGAAAACTCTTCGCAGCAGTATGCGAAATGATTTCATTCCCATTTTCATCAAAGAGAGCAATTAAGCTGTTAGCAGAGCTAGAACTTGCATAGACATTTATGCTGTTTATAGTAGATTTATCGCTCGTAGGTTCTGCCATGCCACTGGCGCCGACCGCAATCAGAGTTCCTCCGTTTACAATGACACCACCATTGGCGTCTAGTGCGCCATCTGCATTAGAAATCGGACCATCGACTATAACATCACCATTGTTTACGTAGATATAACCATTAGAATCCATACCGTCTCCAGTAGAATTGACATAGACCTTACCCCCATTTATAGTTAAAAGATTCTCCTCGTTAACAGAGAACGGATTTTCTCCAGGCCTGTTTTGCGAAGAATTATCATTGCCGCCAGCCACGTTAATGCCGTCGTCTCTAGTTACTAAGCTAATATCCCCACCATTTATAGTCACTCTTGCAGCCTCAATTCCTTCATAGCTCTTTTTTACATCGATAGTACCACCATCGATTACAATTTCAGCATCAGCATGAATGCCGTCATCTTTTGATGATATTTCAAGGGATCCAGCCTTAATGCCGATATAATCATTGGAGTGAATAGAATCATCACCTGAAGTAATTGTAAAAGTACCGTCATCGACCGAAATATCATTTAAAGCTTTTAAGCCTTTTTGATCAGAATTAATAACAAAATTACCGCCTTCTATTCGAATAAAACCTTTAGCAATATCTGTATCGTTAGTAGATTTAATGCCATCCCCACCAGAAGATAGATCGAAGTCGCCAGAAACAATATAAACCGAATCAACTCCACGAATACCATCGTCGACGGACGTAATCTTATATTTTCCATCAATAAATTTTAGATCATCTTTTCCGACTATTCCGTCGAGATAGTTGGCTTTAATAACTAAATTGCCAGAGCCTTGGAAAGTTAAATCATCTTTGCTATAAATAACACCAGTAACGTCGCTATCAAAACCAGCGTAGTTTTGGCTGTCAACTAGGGTATTAGTAGTATGGTCGGCAAGTTCAATTACGACATCTTTAGCATTTTCGACATGAATTGCTGGTCCGTTATGATTCGTAATAGAAACACCGTTTAGAACAAGTTTGACAACTCTGTCGTTGGCGTCGATTCTGATCAGACCATCTGTGATAGTGCCAGTTAAATTATAAGTGCCAGAAGAGGTAATTGTATAGGTTTCTTTAAGGTTAATATCGTAAGTAGGGTATAAAGACCAATCGATTTTTTGGTCTCCATTATCAACATCCAAACTACCAATAATCTCCTCAGTCGTTGAACCAGATGAACCTTCAGGTTTTTGAGAATTAAGAATGATGGAAATGATTAAAACTGCAACAAATACCACCCCTATAATAATCCAGGGCAAAAACTTTTTGATTCTCTTCATCTAAATCTCACTTTCAATATTAGGTCGAGAAAGTGAAACCTGCATATTACAGTTTTTTGTTCTAATATCATCAAGCATCTCTTTTTCTTTCACGCCGCTCTTCAAAGTCACGCTGTAGGTAAGCTTGTAGAGGCTGCCCATATCAATAGTTTTAGTCTTAATGAGAGAAGCGTTTTTGGTGTATTTTTTAAAAATGTCAGCTAAGGCTTCATCGTAGTCAAGGTCCTCAGGGATAGTAATCTTCAAAATTTGATCTTTTCGAATTGGTTCCAAAAATTTGGTTAGGCTTAAAATAAAGATTACAATAGAAACGAGTACTGTGATTATTGAGGCAAACAGTATCTGACCCATTCCCAGGGCAAGGCCGATAGCCATAGAGAAGAAAACGCTCAAAATTTCCTTTGAGTTTCCTGCGATGCTACGGAAACGGATGAGGCTAAATGCGCCGAGAATTGCAATTGATGTGCCCAAGTTGCCATTCACCATCAGCATTACAACCTGAACCAAAATTGGCAAAACCGCCAGTGTTACCAAAAAATTCTTAGTTGTCCGAGTAGTTTTCATGTGAGTAAAAGCAATAATTAGTCCAAGCAAAATGCCGACGCCGGAACAAATTAGAATTGACAAAACGTCAAGATTGCCGTTAGCTTCAAAAATACTCTTAAAATTAAACATTGTTAGCCTCCTTTATTTGTTGATAAATTCTTCCATATTTCGAAAAAGGTTGCGGAAGTATTTTAAACTCTGACAAGATCTGCACAAACCATAAAGGCATAGAGCCCAAGGTCTTAACTTCCATTATAATATTTTTTTCGTCATTTTTAAAATAATCCGTCTCAGTATTGGTAATAAACAAACCTAGGTTATCTGTGCGATAACGTAAATTTTTATCAAATGTAATTCTGAACGCATCCTTATCATGTGAATGCTCATCATGCGCAGCGGCTCCAGCATAACTCTCTCTGTTATAAGTAATAAACATCTTCGGTGTAAGAGAAAAATGGTTGATAAGATAATCGGCTTCGCGTGCAATTTGGATATTTTTAGCGCTATTAATAGACGGGGTACCATCAGGGAGTTTTTTATTTGTGATAATGGCTTCAAAACTAGTGTTATCAGATAAATATTTTTCAAAATCCTCAGTTTTAACCATAAATCGACGTTTGCCGCTAATTTTACGATCATTCTTTTTTAGTTTAGTCTTAATCTCAATAAAAACATCGGAATTAACCTGAGGCTCGTTATAAGATCTGGCACGGATTTTTTTACGGAAAGGTTCATTGTCATTAGCACGTACAATTAAATCATAATCTTTTGTGTCAAAGTATAAATTATGCATATTAGAGGTGGGATAGCGGTCTTTATGAAGCCGATCACCAGCCATTTCTAATAAGTTCTCCATCTGTTCTCTAGAGATTAAATACTTATCTTCCACCCGTCTAAAAGTTTTGCTAAGAGCCATGCCCTAATTATACCTGAAAAAAGCCTTCTCGCAACTTTCATCTCTGTTAATTTAAGATATAAATCAGAAAAATATCATTATTTATTGAATAATACTTGACTTTTTATGACGCTTGTGCTATAATAAGAAACGATTGGGTGGGCAATTGTAACTTAGGAGCTAGTTGCAAAAGGGTACTACGGATGGCGCCCTTGTCCACTTTGTCTTGTTTTGGTGCGGGGAAAACCCCTTAAACTTTTACGGCATCAAAACGTTCTTCGGAGGAAACATGAAGAAGAAAGTAATTGTTTTCGCATTCGCACTCGCAACCATCCTGTTGATTCTCTGCAGCTGCGGCCAAAACGGTTCTTCGACCGTACAAACCGAACCTGTAGGTGAAACAACAAACGTGGCAGAACCTGACCCCACTTCTGTGATTATCTCGACCTTGAAAAAGGAATATCGAGAAGGCACATGGGACGGTTCACCGAAAGAAATGAAAGACGGAAACGAATGGCAGGTCCTGAAACCTGAAGGAATCCTTGGTATCAAGGATGAATTTGGTGGTTTCGAAGGACACGGCTATCCGGCAGCGTCGGACGATGTCAAAATTGAAAAAAGCGTGATGCTCGAAAACAACTCACTTGCGTCACTAAACGAAACCTATAACGAAGTAACAATCTGGCAGGGTGGAAAAAATATCCGCCAAATCGAACTCGAACTAGATGACTATGAGCTTGATGATAGAGTAAAAATCTTTTCAGAAGGCGATTATGTTGTCATCTATGAGGGTGAGCTTTTGATCACGGCAAACTGGAAAGAAGGAACTCAGGACATTACACTAACGAACGTGAGTGATGTTCATGTGAATTCTGCCATCAGAGTTGCCACCTATGACGGGAAGAACTTCCAACTCAATGCTGTAAGCGGCGAAATGGAACTCCTACCTTCACATTGGCGTCAATTCCCGGGATCAGAAGACCTTGGCATGGTAGGTATTCCGATGAGTGTACAGGACCACCTGATACCCCGTGGGATAATTCTCTATGCAGGAGACGGATCAACCGATATTGAGTACTGGATGTATGCAAACCAAGATGCCAAAAGTTACACCCTTGTTCGCAAGGACGAAGGGAATGTGACAGAGATTATCTCGGAGGACGTTATTGAAGCGACAACTACGATCGGCAGCTGTTACTTTATGACGACCGACGGAAAGTCATTCTCGCATCACGGTAGTGAAGGCACGAGCGAGATTTTCGTTGACATTGACGTAATCGGTCTTACTCCGGCTTACAGCGAAGACGACGTAATCTGCGCAATCACTACAGCAAAGTACGCAAACATCGACGGCCAGCATGGTTGGAAGTATCTCGCAAGATAAACCCTAGCAACTACCCAAAAAAAGTCCCCAGCGAAAGCTGGGGCTTTTTCTATTATTTTTTATACAATCCGTAATGTTTACCACCATTGTAGAGCATTGTAGGGATACCCTTTACGTGAACTTTGTTCTCTACAATATCAGATACTTCCGCCAAGATCTTATCTACTTCTTCAGAATTGACGAAGCTTTTTACCTTCTCATATTTCTCCGTTTCTAGACCAAACTCTTTTAGCCAATCTTTAAGCATTCTTTCGGACTGCTCGACGCTAAGCTCGTTATTAAATACAGATTGATAATTAACTTTATTCTCATTACGCTCTGTAAATATTCTGTGCATAATCTTTACAGCCATCTCAGGCTCAACTAAAGCCGTAGCATAGAAGTAACGCGCGATAATTCCAGAGTTAGCAAATTTATAGCCATCTTCGAGCGGAATTGGATAAACCATCAAGATCGTATTATTCTCGTCAAAGAAACCAGATTCCAGCTGATTGCGATAAGAGTTCATACAGGCAGAACAGCCAGGGTCTACAATGTCGAGCGCCAGAGGATTACCTTCCTTAAATTTGCCCACAAACACCTTTGGCTCAACCGTATATTCATCTACATTCCAGCTCTTAAGCTTATCAGGAATGGCGCCAAAAATTTCACCCCACTCTTCAAACCAGTTGAGGTCTTTTTCTTCAGTAGAGCAAGCCTCAGCGCCAAGAGCGCAAGAAGAAGGGCTAGTGACGTTACAGGTGCCAAGAGTCCAGAGCGAAAGTCCAGCTTTAGCCGCTTCAACAAGTGACCAAATTGTCACAAAAACGATTAAAACTGATACTACCTCAATTGTAATAGACAGAGGTTTTACAAGTTTTGGGCGTTTTATCACCACTTTTCTCAAAATACTGTTTTTAACATCTTCTTTAAAATTAGTTTCACATTTTTGTAGTCTAACTTTTTTCCAGACGCAACCCCAAGCCTTTTTGAAGGTTTTCCAGTATCTGCGCCCAATATCGCGGCGAAAAATATTAAGAATAGCCACAAAAACGCTAATAATACAAAGAATAATAAAAGCAGCAATACAAACCATTAGATAACCTTTCTCAGCGCTTTAATAATTTTATCTACATCACTTTGGGTATTGTGAAGACCTAGCGAGATTCTAACTAGTGGTGGATATTTTTTAACATGATCTAGATAATAATGCACGCAGAAATAACCGGTTCTAGCCATAATGCCTTCATCGGCAAGTGCGGCACCAAGAAGATGTGAATCAAGCCCTTCGATATAGAAAGAAATCACTGAGCTAGGTTTTGTGTTTACAAGGTGAATTTTGGATTCTTTTGTCATAAAATCAAAGAGTTTTTTGCTATAACTTGATAGATCGGCCTTAGCCTTTTTTGGCACTTTTTCTAGCCAATCAATAGCAGCGCCAAGAGCAATAATCTCACCCCATGCCTGAAGCCCAGGCTCGAATTTAGTGTAAAACTTATCTGGATTATCAAAAGATGCCTTAAAATCGTTCTTATTAACGTCATCAACCATTCCGCCACCAATAAAAGTAGTATCAAGTTTTGACAAAAGATCCTTTCTTACTACCATCACGCCAAGCGACGGGGCGTACATTTTATGAGCAGAGAAACAAATTGCATCGGCCTGAGTTTTATATAAAACATCAACATTATGCGCTAAAGCCTGAGCGGCATCAACAATAACGATGCCATGTTCTTTATGCACGCGTTTTACCAGCTCGTTCAAATTTTCTAACCTTCTACCGTCAAAATTAGAAACACAGTTTACGACCACCAGGGCCTTTTCAAAATCCATTTCAAGTGGCAAAGAACCGTTATCATCCCTAGCGATGACTTGGCGTTCAAGATCATTCTTTTCAGCAAAAGCCATCGTAGAAAGAAAAGTAGAGTTGTGCTCGATATCGCTGGTAATAATTTTAGAAAAATATTTTGGATTAAGTTGATTTAAAATCAAATTTAATCCGTATGTAGTATTAAGAGTAAAAGAGACAAAATAATCCTTAGATTTTAGCTTTAGATATTTCAAAACCTTTCTACGAACATCTTCAACCAACTCCTCAGTTTTGACGCCCCATGGATATTTTACACGTTCACCGCAGGAGTTAAACTCGGTATAATAGCTAGTCAATGCGTCAATCACTGGCTTTGGTCTAAGCGACTGGCAAGCCATATCAGCATAAACATCTTTTGATTTAAGATAACTAAAATCCTCTCTCATACAAGAGTATTATACACTAAAAATCAGATTTTATGCCTTAAAAGTTTTGTTTATGCTAAAATTAGAAATAGTGAGGATAAAATGAAAAAGAAATCTATAGTATTTGCAGCAGCTTTGACAATTCTTGCAGCTATTTTTACGCTGTTAGTCAAAATAATAGATGTAAAACCAGTAGGGCCAAACGGTAGCGAAGTTGGGTTTTCTGGCTGGAACTTTGCTGTGTACGAGGCTCTAGGTTTCAACGAGGGCCTCTATAAAATAACTGAATACCTAGGATATCTGCTGTTTGGGTTTGTATTAGTATATGCAATTTTAGGGCTAGTTCAGCTTATCAAAAAGAAAAGCCTTAAAAAAGTAGACAGAAATATTCTTTGTTTTGGCGGATTAATGGTGATTATGCTCATCGTTTATGTTTTATTCGATAAGCTAGCCCTGAACTATCGTCCGGTAATTTTAGATGGAGAACTCGAGCCATCATATCCTTCTTCGCATACTCTATTTGCCCTATGTATTGCTGGAGGTGTAATATTGCTAAACAAAGGTGCACTTGCAAGTAATAATTTTTCAAAAATCATTAGTATTTTAGCAATGTTCTTGGCATCTTTTACGGTTGTAGGGCGCATGCTATCAGGAGTACATTGGATTACCGACATTCTTGGAGCTATTCTAATTTCTGCAGCCCTACTCTCAATCTATAATCTGTTCCTCACCCTTGTAGAAGAAACCCGAAAAAAGCATTAGAATTGACTATCCAGGCCACTTGTGGTATAATATAAGGTATAGCTCTTTAAAAATTTTTTGACTTTGGAGGTGATTTTATGGGATTTAAATATCCCATCGAGTCCACATGGTTGGACCTTTGCAAAAATACCGCAAACACAGGCCAGATCCCATCACTTATAGAATCAACACATTTCCTACGTGTTTTTCAACAAACAACTGGGAAAGCTCGCACGACTTTTCCGACAAATGTAATGAGATCTTACCTCAACTCAACCGAATACATATTAAGCCAAGTTCCTTTAAATATGTATAAGGAAGGGACACCGCAGGCTCATTATGAATTCGGCAACACTAAACTCTTGTTGAAAGCGCTTCGTACGAGACAGGCATACTCGTCGGATCTTCGATTCGCAACAAATCGAGTAGGTCTCGTAACGGAAAGAGGCATTTGCTATGCAGACGAAAAAGATAGAGGAGTGTCAAAGGAAAAGTATCAACTATTTCAACGAGATATGCAGCTAAGATGCGATGGTCTTATAACTCACACACCGAAGACCACGTTAATTAGCTACTCTGCAGACTGCGTCCTCTGCAAGTTAGAGGACACAAAAAGTGGAGCCATAGGAGTGTTCCACGCTCAGTGGCGGAATCTGCTTGGGGTAGGCCAAGTCAGGCCCACATGTGAAGATAATATTATTGACGAAATAATTTATCGTATGCGTGTTGAATTTGGCACAGAACCGAGTGATCTAGAAGTTTTAGTTTTCCCATGCATTAGCAAGAAAACATTTGAAGTGCAACGTGAAGTAGCTCGAATGTTCAGAATTGAAGAGTTAGAGGATTGTATCTCAGAAGATCATGAACTCGGAAAATACTACGTAGATCTAAAGAGAGCAACGATCAAGCTACTCATGGAGGCAGGAGTCACTCTTGGTAATATCGATTCAACGCCTTACACCACAGACTCCAATTATTTCAATTCGCATCGACTTTCGCGCCAAGCAATAGCCGGAAGCGATCTAAAGTTGCTGTCGACAGAAGAATACGAACTGCCACCAGTAGCCCCGCCAGTTGATAAGGAGGTCAATAAAATAAACGCCCAAAACCTCTTGATCGTCAAAAAACTCTAAAAATAATTCCGCCTTGCGCGGGATTAAAATTTTATAACATAACATTGACATATTATATAATATAATGTATAATAACATCGTTGATGCCCCAACAAACGAAAACTAGGAGGTAAAAATATGAGTCTTTATAGTAATCCGGGTAAAGTTGACGTTGAAAGAGCAGCGGCAGATATAATTGCAGCCGGAGGCATAAGAACGTCAGAGCAGAAGAGCGGCTATATCCACTATACCGTTTATGTAGTCAACAAAGGACACGACAGACACCTCTCTTGGGATGAATATCCTGACGGAACTATCAAAAATGTTCATTCAACAGGAGACAGCGGACCTCTCTATACGTATGGCAACTAGAATTTAATAAGGCATCAACACCCTCTACGGGCGCTTCGGCGCCTATATTTTTTATAAAAAAAGAGGGGGCAAACCCTCAAAATAATCTTGGCTAGGGCGGAAGGATTCGAACCCTCGAATGGTGGGACCAGAACCCACTGCCTTACCACTTGGCGACGCCCTAAACTTCAATAATTTTACCATAATTTGTCCAGAAACTAAAGTATTTTCTTTTTTAGAAAAATTGCTATACTTAAATAGTAACAAACATAAGGAAAATAGGGTGGAAAACCAAAAAAATAGTAAATATCATCGCCTAGAAAATATTGAAGATGTCGAAGAGTTCTATGCTGCAATTAATAGAACTCGCCTTACAAAGGCTCTCTCTCCAGAGCGCCCATACACTTATTGGACTATCGAATTATATGATCAACAGAATGGTATCAGAGGTGGTGGAGGTCTTGGCGTTCTAGCGGCCGACACACGTCGAGTTGCAGAAAAAATGAATGTTCCGCTCACCCTAATTACGCCTTTTTATCCAAGTGAGTCTCATCAAACCTACGAAAATGGGGTCAATGGATCCACGCACAAAAAAGTAAACTATGCAGACTTCGGTTTCAATTTTATAGATACAGTTAATATTCGCTGCTGCGGACAAATCTGTACTCTAGATGTAGTCGAAAAAACCATGGGCTCCACAAGAATTCTCTGTATTACGGAACCTAATTTTGGCGAATTATATTCAGGCGAGTCAGGTGGGGATCATCGTTTATACCAGGAAGTTGCTCTCGGTTTTGGTGGCTATCAAGCACTCAAAATGGTAGGAGTGAAGCCAGCAATTATGCAACTAAACGAGGTTGCTACGTTCTTTGCTGCACTGGCTAGACTAGATGAGCTATCAAGCAACGGTATGGATTTTTATGAGGCTGTCGTCTACACCAGAAAGCATACTTTATATACCAACCACACATTAGTCCAAGCTGCAGAAGCAGAGTTCGATTTTTCTCAGTTCGAACGTTTTGTTTTTCCAAATATAAAATCTCCAGCCGTCCGCAAATGGCTTGAGGATAAATTCGATAATGGGCATATAAAACTATCTACCGTCACAATAGAAATTGCTGAGCTTCGCTCAGGCGTTAGTAAGCTCCATGCCAGAGTCGCAAATTACAGAGATTTAGCTGGAAATAAAGTCAAATTTAAAGCTGTCACTAATGGGATTGACGTCTCCACTTGGACATTACCAGATATAGTTTCGTATTACAAAGAACTAGGCATTTTAGACAAGTTTTGCCTCCCAACCAAAAACTATGAAGAGGCAATCGAAAAAATTGACGCAGACAACATTCGTAAACTTAAAAACGAAGGGCGTGTTATTCTTAACCAAGTACTCAGCCATCGTCCAAATCAATACGGCAAAACTATCCAATTTGAATCTGGCGAATTAGTGTTTGATTTTAAACGTAGATTCGTAGATTATAAGAGACCATGGCTACCGTTTACCAACCCACAAAAGATTAGTGAAATACTCAAAAAATACAACGCTCACTATATCATCGCAGGCCGAGTCCATGAAGGAGATTATAGAATGTCTGATAGGCTTAAAAACTTGCTTGATACTGTCGATAAAGACGAATACCTAAAAGAACACGTTCATTATATTCCAGACTATGACGAAGAACTAGCGAAGGCATTATCTCTTGGTTCTAATGTTTCTATTAACGTCCCAATTGTTGGACTAGAAGCATGTGGAACGTCGTGGATGAAGGATATAGCGAATCTTTGCCTTCTAATTAGTACACATGATGGTGGTGTTGCAGACGCTCCAGCTGATTCGTATTTGAATGTTTCTGGCAAAAATGAAGATGAAGAAGTGGAATCAATTTACGCCCGCATGGATGAAGCGGCAAAAGCTTGGAGTAACGATTTTGACCTAGAATTTCTGGTTAAAAAAGGACTATCCGCATATCTTCCAGTCATTTCCGGTACTCGTATGCTAAAGGATTATCTAGAATACCTATTCTAATGTGATAAGATAAGAACAATGACGACCAAAACTACCAAAAAAGAAAAACTAACCAATCAAAAAACATTCCACTTTGTAGTGCTCCCAATTTGTATCATTGCTTTCTGCGTCACGTTATATAGCGCTATCGGCATTATTAAGTGGAAAATTGATTCCGAAAAAACTAATGAGGAAATAACAGATCTTCAAGAATCCGTAGAAGTAAAAGAAGACGATTCAAATGCCGAAACCACAGGTGGTGATGGTATAGATCCAAATGACCCATATTGGAAATACATTAAGATGAACCTAATTGACGTCGACTTCACAGAACTAAAAAAGACAAATCCAGACACCGTGGGTTGGCTTCAAGTCCCAAGTACTAATGTTAACTATCCGTTTGTGCAGGCTAATGACAATAGCTATTACCTCTCGCATTCATTTAGTAAAGCATATAATTCCGCAGGTTGGGTTTTCTTAGATTATCGAAATAAAAGCTCACTAAGTGATAGAAATAATATTATCTACGCTCATGGCCGGCTTGACAATACGATGTTTGGATCACTTCGAAGCACATTGCAGAAATCCTGGTATAGTAATACTGATAATCACGTGATAAAAATTTCAACCGAGTCATACAATAGTCTTTGGCAAATTTTTAGTATTTATCGTATCCGAACTACTAATGACTACATCAGAACAAGCTTTTCCTCAAACGAAGATTACACAAACTGGCTAAACATGGTAGCCGGAAGATCAAAAATTAGTTTCAGCACACCAGTCTCTTCTTCAGACCGAATCATTACACTCTCAACTTGTTATAACGATAACGAAAAGTTAGTGATACACGCTAAACTTATAAAATATGCTCAAAAATAATTTACATTTTGACAAATGGTGCTATAATAGACTTGACAGTCTGGTAACAGACTTTTTTTAATGGAAGGAAAATATGGCTAAACCAAAAATTACCCGTATCAAAGCAGGCGACCATAAAAAATCTGAAGAAACATCAGATGAGCCAGTTATCACTCGCAAAAAAGTCGTCATTAAAGACAAAAAAGCTTCCAAAAGTGCCAGAAAAGAGAATAGAAAGGCAGAAAAACTAGAAGCAAAGGCAGAAAAAACAAAGTCAAAGAAACAGAAAGAAATTAAACACCCAAAACTCCATAAGGTTCTGATGATAATTTCCGCTCCGTTTCGTTTTATTGCTAAGCCATTCGTCGCTCTCGGACGCTATATTGCTAACTCATGGCGTGAAATTCGCCAAGTAAGATGGCCAAATCGCAAGACTACCTGGAAAATGGTTTTAGCAGTGATTGTATATACAGCCATTTTCGTCGCATTCATTACTCTCATCGATGCATTATTAACGCTAATATTTAATAATTTATTAAAATAAAGGAGGGCTATGGCAGTTAACCGTTATAATGACACACGTGCATGGTACGCAATCAGCACCTACAGTGGCTACGAAGACAAGGTTGCGGATTCTATCAAACAACGTATCAATACGATTGATCTAGCAGATAAAATCTTCGATGCAATCGTGCCAAAAGAAAAACAAATCGAAATCAAAAACGGCAAACGCAAAGTTGTCGATAAAAAAATCTTCCAAGGTTATGTACTTGTAGAGATGAAATTATCTGATGAAACATGGTACATTATCCGCAACACTCCAGGCGTAACCGGTTTCGTCGGCACAGGCACTCAACCATCTCCAGTTTCCGAAAAAGAAATCGCCAAAATTAAAAAACGTATGGGCGCAGAAGATCCAAAATACTCTGTCAATTACGAAATTGGCGAAATTGTTTCCATTACAGACGGACCATTCAAAGGCTTTGATGGCGCAGTTTCTGAAATCGACCCAGCCAAAGGCAAACTTAAGGTCATGGTTTCTATGTTTGGACGTGAAACCCCAGTAGAGTTAGATGCTCTCCAGGTAAAACAGTTGCAATAAATAGTAAAGATATGGTATAATAAACGAGTTACGCGCTCGAAAGAGTAAAGGAAAAATATGGCAACAAAAAAAGTTATAGGTAATCTAAAACTTCGTATCCCTGGTGGAAAAGCAACAGCTGGTCCTCCAGTAGGTAGCACCCTTGGTCAATGGGGCCTCAATATGATGGATTTTATCAACCCATTCAATGAAAAAACCAAAGAATATATGGGCAAAAATGTTATCGTCCATATCAAAGTTTACGAAGATCGTACTTTTGATTGGGTATGTCTTGGTCAACCAGTTGATGATCTTATCCGCGAAGCTATCAAGCTAGACAAGGGTAGCGGTCGTCCAAACACCGAAAAAGTCGGTAAAATCACCCGTGCTCAACTTGAAGAAATCGCCAACAAAAAGATGGATCAACTCAATGCGGTCGATCTAGACGGCGCAGTCAAAGTTGTTGCTGGCACTGCTCGTTCAATGGGCGTCGAAGTCGTAGATTAATACATAATAAAAATAACCCCCCTCCGAGGGGTTATTTTTTTGTTGTATTTTTAGAGAAAAAGTAGTATAATATAACTATTATTAATTCATGTTGGGAGGGCATTGCCCGCTATTACCACAGAAAGGATTTAAAATGGCTGAAGACGCCAAAGATCTCAAAGACGAAAAAATCGTCGAAGCTCCAGTAGAAGAAGCAAAAGAAGAAGCTCTTGAAACTGAAGAAAAATTTGCCAAATCAGGTAAAAAATCCAAAAAACATATTGAAGAAGTTAAGGCCGAAGAAGAACGCCAAGCTAAAAAAGCTGAACGCAAAGAACAAGAAGCTGAAGCCGAGAAAAAGCCAAAAGGTGCTAAACCAGTTACTCGTCCGCTCATTGAACGCCGTGGCAAAAAGTATCAAGAGAACGCCAAAAAGGTTGAAAAAGGCAAAATCTACAAACTAGAAGAGGCCTTAAAGCTTGCGATCGAAACCAACCCAACCAAATTTGATGCTACCGTCGAAGCTCACGTTCGTCTCGGTGTTGATCCACGTCAAGCCGATCAAAACATCCGCACCACAGTTGTTTTACCAAACGGTAACGGTAAAACCGTCCGTATAGCAGTTTTCGCACCACTAGATGATGCTAAAAAAGCCAAAGCCGCTGGCGCAGATATTGCCGAAGATGAAGAATTCCTAAAACAACTCGAAAAGGGGAATATCGACTTTGATATTCTTATCTCTACCCCAGCCTACATGCCAAAACTTGGTAAATTCGCTCGTTTACTTGGCCCTAAAGGTCTCATGCCAAATCCAAAAGCTGGAACTGTTACCACTGATATTGAGAAGGCTGTCAAAGAAGCCAAAGCTGGTAAAGTTGAATACCGCGTCGACAAGCAATCCATTGTTCACATTGGCCTTGGAAAAGTCTCATTCGGCGACAAAAAACTCGTTGAAAACGCCAACGTATTCTTCGATTCTCTAAAATCCCAAAAACCAGCATCCCTAAAAGGCACCTATGTAAAATCAGTCTTTATCACGACTACCATGGGCCCATCAATCGCAGTTGAAAATCTCTACAACTAAGCGAGAAAACAAAAAGACTCCCAAACGGGAGTCTTTTTTGTATTAGCTAATCGAATTGATTTAAGTTTAATTAAGCGAGTTCTACAGTTGCACCAGCGTCTTCGAGAGCTTTCTTCATAGCTTCAGCGTCAGCTTTAGCGACTTTTTCTTTTACGGTTGCAGGAGCACCATCGACAATAGCTTTGGCTTCGCCAAGACCAAGTCCGGTAGCCTCTTTAACAGCCTTGATGACTGCAATTTTTTGAGCACCAGCGTCTTTCAAGACAACATCGTACTCAGATTTTTCTTCAGCGGCAGCGGCAGCACCGTCACCAGCGGCAGGAGCAGCAACAGCAACAGCGGCAGCAGCTGGCTCAATGCCATATTCGTCTTTAAGGACATTTTTGAGTTCATTGACTTCAAGAACAGTCAATTTGACTAGCTCTTCAGCCAATTTTTTGATATCAGTAGCCATAATAATATAGTTCCTTTATAAATTAATTAGTAGTTGTTATTAATTGGTTGCTTTTGCTTCCAAACCAGAAATGATTCCAGAAATTCCGCCAGAAAGGCCAGAAATAGAATCCGTAACTGGAGAAAGAAGTTGAGCGACAACCTGTGCAATAAGATCGTTCTTGGATGGAAGAGAGGCAAGAGCCTTGATTTCATCTTCAGAAAGATTAGCACCGGTATCACTAAAACCACCAGCGATCTGCAATGCGTCATGAGTTTTAGCAAATTCAGCCAAAACTTTTGCTGGCATTACTTCATCGCTATCAGAAATTGCATAAAGAAGCTGTCCTACCAAACCAGTAGTGTCAGTATCTTTATAAACTGCAATCTCGCCCATCGCAACACGAACCAAACGGTTTTTAACGACCTTGATTTTGACTCCTGCTTCACGAGCTTGTTTGCGAAGATCTTGAAGATC
>JAEEKR010000039.1 GCA_016282495.1 Candidatus Saccharimonadota bacterium | reverse complement strand
GTTTTTACGCATTTTTCCGCTCATATGCGCAATGACAATATGGCCATTCTCGAGTTCAACCCGAAACTGGGTATTAGGCAGAGCCTCAACGACTTTGCCGGTGAGTTTAATCACTTCCTTTTGACTAGCCATAAATTACGCTGTCATTATATCAAAAAAATTATTAAATTGCAATAGCTAAATCATCAAAAAACCACTTTTTTCTAAGTGGTTTTTTGGATATGTGTTTTTAGCGTTTTGAACGGCGAATTAGTGGATATGAAATTGATGTAGTAGTTAGGGTAAACATACCTAAAATGAATGTATTGATCGTATTTTGAATTGAATCGTATGTGTTTGGATTGTCGCTAATTGCAACTAGGCTTGGTTCTGCTTCTTCTTCATCTTCTTCGCAGTTGAAGTTCACTATGCCGCCGTTGGCGATAATATTGGCCCTATCGCCTACATAGTTACCGCATATATTAAGAACTGAACCTTGCTCGACAAGAATGATACCGTTGTTGGTGAGAGTACGGCCAGCTGGGATGGTTGCCGTGGTTCCAATAAGTTGGACAGTATCCCCAGCTTCAACTTCTTCGTCATCATCTATGGTAACTTCTTGGCCGCAAACTGACATGGTTCCATTTTCGACGGTGTAAACTTCGCCGCGAATACAATTGACGGTGCCACGTTCTTCTGTCTCGTTGATAATATCGTCACCAAGGATTTGATTGTTGGTGACAACATAGACGTCACCGTCGATATTAAATGTACCTTCGTAGCTATTTAGTAATGCATAACCATCACCGTAAGCATCACCTTCAGAAATAAACGTACCACCACTAACGATTACTTCTCCGGAACCGAAATTGTTAACAGCACTGTACGGAGCGTAGAAGAACCCATCTTTAATATAGACATTGGCGTTGGCTTCTCCATCTGGAACAACGGAGTTCCAGCTTTCGTCCATGGTGGAAATAATATAATAGACGTCTTCGTCGGCAACAAAAGCGCCATTTTCAATAGTGAGGTTACCGTCTGCAGCGATAATTGGGTAAGCTGTATTTGTCATATCGAAGGTGCCATCGCCAGTAATCGTAAAATCTGCTTTGGAGATAATCCCCGTGGATCTGTCAGAAATACTGATAGTGTGTCCTGCCATGTCTAGCGTTGATGGTGCATCAATAAAGACGTTTTTTGTGATATCTACGTCATCTTCTAAAGTGATGTCGTTTTGGACGCTAATGCTAGTGTCGCTATCGCTCATGGCGGCGACGAATTCTTCGTAGTTGTTGACAGTAGTAGCTGCTGCATTTTGTGCATTCGAGAAACTGAAAGCACAGGTCATGATTGCCATAATAGGCAAAAACACCTTATAGCGTTTTTTCATTTTTATAACTCCCTCTTTGATTTATAATGCTTATATTTTATCACAAAATGGAGTTTTTTGCAAGTGTCTAATCTGTTTTTTTAGCTCTTTATTCCACTAAAACAGCGCGGAGGAATTGACGATGGTCGTAAGTTTGACCTCTTCTGATCCATTTTCCAGTGCATGTAATTAGTGTAATTGATTCCCTGCCAGATTCTGGGCTGACTGGAGCAGAATTTGCCATATAAATGTCGGCTTCTGATAATGGGATTGCTTGATTCTCGACTACCCTATACTCTAACACCGTACCGTCGCCGCGTTCTATGATTATACTTTCGCCTATTTTGACGTCTGGTAAATACTTAAATACACCGACTACATTTGGGCCACCATTATGACCATCCATAATAGCGGTGCCGCCAAACCCTGGTCTGTCGGAACCAGTATACCAACCTATATCGAAAATATTGATAGGCGTATCTAGTGCTCCTGATGAAGTTAAGCCCATTGGTAGTATTCTTGCGTTAGATACTCCGATGCTTGGAATAGACAAATACCTTGGGCGATCTGGGGCTACATTATACTCTCGTATTTCTTGTTCTGTTGGGACGGTTTCGTCTACCGCTGTATTTTCGCTATCTGCTTCTGCGTTGTTAACTGCAGCGACGCGTTCGCTACCGGTTTTTTCATTATAGTAGGAGTTTTCCCAAAGCCATACTTTTGTAAAGAAACCGACAATGATGGCTAAAACGACTAGCCAGATAATTCTAGATATTGGTAGTTTTCTTTTCAATTTAAACTCACATTTCGTCATTGTTAAAATCGTCATATGTTACCATTAGCGCGCGGGAGTCTAGCGAGCGGAGGTTTTCTAGGGCGACTGTAACTACGATGAGTAAACCTGTACCAGAGATAGATAAACCGATTGGATACCCCATAATAATGATGAAAATATAATCTGTAATAAACGGTAGCATTGCAATAAGACCTAGGGCAAAAGCACCGAAGAAATTGAGACGAGTGATAATTTTACCAAGATATTTAGCGGTTCTTATGCCTGGCCTGACGCCCTCGATAAATCCGCCTTGTTTTTGAAGATTATCTGCAATTTCTTTAGTATTAAAGATAATTGAAGTGTAGAAATAGGTGAAGACGATTACTAATAGGAAGTAACACAATGGATAGATAAACCATTGGAGATTAATGCCTTCTGGGTAGAGAGAAGAGAAATTAGAGGCGCTCGGTGCAGTAAAGATTGATACCAGAGTTGCTCCGATTTGATTGTCTGGGTTGACGGTTTGGAGCACTTGGCCGATAAGTGCTGGAACAGATAGAAAGGCGGTGGCAAAGATGACTGGAACTACACCAGCAGCGATGAGCTTGATTGGCAGAATAGATTTTATGCCGCCATAGCTGCTATTGCCGTGAACTCTTTTTGCGTAGTTAATAGTGACGATCCTTTGTGCTTCGTTGATTTTAACCAAGAAGTAGATGACGATGAGCAAAGCGACGGCAAAACCGATGAGAATCCAGAATACAACTGGGTTAACTGGCAGATTGAACCAGCCAAACATAGAGAGTGAGCCTTGAGAAGTATCAAATAATTCTTTGCCGAGACCAGCGATTGTTGTTGGAAGTTGAGAAATAATAGAAGCGAAGATAATCATAGAAATACCGTTACCAATCCCCTGCTCCGTGATTAATTCACCGAGCCACATAAGGATAATGGAACCGGCGGTCATAGCGGTGATGGCTAGAATCCATTCTGACATGGTTGGGTCTGCGGCGATGGTGGTATTAGCGGCGATAACAGATTGATAAAGGATGTAGATATAAGCGATAGATTGGATAATTGCGAGAGGAACGGCGAGGATGCGGGTCCATTGGTTGATTTTGCGGCGGCCCGTTTCACCGTCTTGGGAGATTTCTTCAAACTTAGGAATGGCTTTGGTAAGAAGTTGGATTACGATTGAAGCGGTAATATATGGAGAGAGACCAACTAAAATAATCGAGAATGAGGTAAGCCCACCACCAGAGATAAGGTTAAGAAAACTACCGAAATCGGACTTATCAATAAGGTTTTTGACGGCTTCCCTAAAAGTAGTTGGTTCGCCTAGAGGTACTGGAATATGTGCTAAGATTCTATACGCCAATAAGATCCCCAAGATGATGAGGATGCGTTTTAGCATGTCTTTGTTCTTGAATGATTTGAAGATGGTCTTGAAATGCATAATGGTCTCTCTGTAATTCACCTATTTAATTAACTCTTTCTATTCTAGCATAGATATGGGAAAATTGACAAACGATTTTAGCTTGACTTTTTTAATAAAGTGTGGTATAATGAAGATATACAGTATTAATACAACAAAAAAGCCCCTTTTCGGGGCAATTTTGTTGCTAAGACTATTTCTCAGACTTTTTATCACGCTTTAAGATGGCAACTTTCTTGAAAGAACCACCAGCCTTTTTGATGGCAGCGATAGCGGTCTTTGAAGCAAATTGTGTTTCTAGGGTGATTTTGGCGGTTAGTTCACCACGGGTGATGACTTTGACCTTGGCATATGGACTTGTGATCAAGTTCTTTTCGGCGAGGACAAAGTTGTCAACGTTGCCGGAGAGACCGTTCAAACGATCAGTGTAAACGACTTCGGCTTTTTCGTGGATGGACTTAAAGCCTTTGAGTTTTGGAACGGCTTGCATAATAGCGCGTTGGCCGCCCATGAATCCAGCTGGCATCTTGCGATGGCCGGTGCGGGATTTTTGGCCTTTAGTACCACGGCCAGCGGTTTTACCTTGGCCAGCGGAAATACCACGACCCTTGCGAGAAGGACGAGTATTTTTGTTGACGGTTAAATCATTGTACTTCATTATTTGGTCTCCTTTTTGGCTTTAGGAGCAGCTTTTTCTTCAACTTTCTCAGCCTTTTCAGCTTTTTTAGCTGGAGTAGTGTTCCAATCTTTGCGAGGAACTTGTTGCCTTAAGCCTTCAACTACGGCGTAAGCGATGTTGATTTTGTTGGTGCTACCAAGGGACTTAGAAATGAGGTTTTTGATACCAGTAAGACCAATGATAGAGCGAACGACACCGCCGGCGATAATACCAGTACCAGGAGCGGCTGGTTTCATCAAAACGTTTGCGCCAGTGGCCTTAGTTTCGACTTCGTGGCAGATAGTCTCGCCATCCATATTGAAGGTGATGAGATTTTTCTTAGCACGAGTGGTGGCTTTTTGGACGGCTGAGGTGACATCGTTGCCTTTAGCGACGCCAACACCAACTTTGTTCTTGTGATTGCCGATAGCAACTAGGGCTTTGAAGCGCATGCGGCGACCACCAGCGACGGTGCGAGAAACGCGGTCGATGTTGATGGTAACTTCGTCGAACTCTTTTGGAGCGAGGTCGGCTTTGTTGCGATCGCGGCGATTGTTGCGGCGATTCATGCGGCGACCACCGATGTCTCTTTGCTCGCGGGTTGCGGCAACTTCATCGGTCATTTTAAGGGTGCCGGACTTGTTAATAACTTTTGGTTGTTTTTCTGCTTCTGTCATGTTAGAACTCCAGTCCTTCTTTACGAGCGGCATCAGCTAAAGCAGACATACGACCAGCATAGAGTTTGGAACCGCGGTCGAAAACAACTTTAGTGATTTTAGCTTTCTTAGCTTTTTCACCGATTAGTTTACCAACAGCTGCAGCCTTTTCGGTTTTGGTGCCTTTGATTTTGGAACCAACAGTAGTTGCATAGACTAAGGTGACTTTTTTATCATCATCGATGATTTGAGCAGTAACGTGAAGGTTACTGATGTTTACGGTTAGACGAGGGCGCTCTGCGGTGCCGTGGATTTTGGCACGAGTGCGGTTAGCGCGATAAATACTTTTCATTATTTCTTACCTGCCTTTCCGGCTTTGCGGATGATAACTTCATCTACATATTTAATGCCTTTGCCTTTGTATGGCTCTGGTTTCTTGAGGCTGCGGATTTCGGCTGCAACTTGCCCGACTTTTTGCTTGTCGATGCCAGAAACAGTGATTTCCATTTTGTCGGTTTTGAGCTCTACACCATCTGGTGCGGTGTATTTAACTGGGTGTGAAAAACCGAGGGCCATTTCGATTTGTTTGCCTCCGCCTGATAGACGAAAACCAACACCATTGATCTCGAGTTTTTTCTCAAAACCCTTTGTTACGCCGGTGACGGCGTTTTGTAGTAGGGCGCGTTGAAGACCGTGCCAAGCCTTAGATTTTGGCTCGTCATCTTTGCGTTCTACGATAATTTGAGTACCTTCTACCTTGGTAGAAGTGTTTTCTTGGACAGGAACCTCGAGCGTGCCTTTAGGGCCAGCAACAGTAATAACTGATTCACCGACCGTAATTGTCACGCCAGCAGGAATGTCCACTGGTAGTTTTCCGATACGACTCATATCTTTTCCTTATTGTTAATAT
>JAEEKR010000038.1 GCA_016282495.1 Candidatus Saccharimonadota bacterium | reverse complement strand
TTGATGATTGGGCAGTTGCGATCGAAGCCGTTTTTCTCGAGAATGTCGCGAACTTCTTCTTCGACGAGCTCAACCATTTCTGGATCAGCGAGGTCCATTTTGTTGAGGAAGACGATGATTTTTGGCACGTTAACTTGGCGAGCCAAGAGGATGTGCTCTTTGGTTTGTGGTAAAGCACCATCGTTAGCAGCAACGACGAGGATAGCACCATCAACCTGGGCAGCACCGGTAATCATGTTTTTGATGTAGTCGGCGTGACCTGGCATGTCGACGTGAGCGTAGTGACGTTTCTCAGATTCGTACTCTTGGTGAGAAGTTGCGATGGTGATACCGCGAGCTTTCTCTTCTGGAGCGTTATCGATCTGATCGTAAGCTACTGGTTTGTTAACTTCGGAAGGAAGTTTCTTTGCTAGAACGCTAGTAATAGCGGCGGTAAGAGTAGTTTTACCGTGGTCAACGTGGCCCATGGTACCGACGTTGATATGTGGTTTGGAACGGTCAAAATTTGCCATTCATTCTCCTTTTATTTTATTATTTGTACGGAGCACTAATAATAACCAGCTCCGGACTCTACCTGATTATTTTATACGATTTTGTGGCTGTTGTAAAGAGGAAAAAGGAAAAACCCCGTGTCGGGGCACGGGGTTTTGTTTTGAGAGGCATCGGTGGATGGAACAATGTCTCTCTTGGCTACAGAGAGTTTTTTTAATTCTTTTTAAAACGGAGTTCTCTGTAGTCGTTCGCGCTGAATAGATTGAAGAACATGAAGAAAGGAGTGGGGGTTGGCGAATTAATGGGGATTTGCGCGTTTAAGGTACTGTTTGATGCCCTTATTATCCATTTTTTAGGCATCAAAATAGGTTTGTCCTTCTAGTATATCACACATGCTAAATTTTGTCAAGTATTTTTGCCTATTTTATGGATTATCTTGCTCTCTACCCCTATTCGTATCTGAGGGCATCAATTGGGTCTTTTTTGGCTGCTTTTAACGCTGGAGCAGTACCAGAGAGGAAGGCAATGAACATAACTATCAAAACAATAGGGATAACTACTTCTGGGCTAAATTCTACAAGATTGAAGGTTGGAAAGTCGGCGAGAAGACCACCTTCGGTATGAACGAGGTTATTTGCGGCATATCCAATAGCCATAGATATGGCGGTACCAAAAATGGATCCCCAAAAGCCAAGAGAAATTGCTTCGATTGAGAAGCTAAGGAAAATTTTAGCACGGCTAAGGCCAAGGGCTTTGCTGAGGCCGATTTCGCGTGTGCGTTCTTGAACGGACATAAATAAGGTGTTAATGATGCCGATAGCGGCTGCAAGTAGGGCGATGGCACCAAAAATATTAAACACGGCAAGGATTACGTCGAAGAAAGAACGAATCATACCGACAGTGTCAGATACGGTGAGAAACTCATAACCTGAGCCAATTTCTTTGAACTCTTCTCTGATGGCTTCGATTTTATCTGGATCAACATCACCGACGGCAAAATAGTTCTGTAAATTTATTTCAGGCATATCTTCATTAGCGATGGCATAGAGTTCGGCATCTAGAGCTTTACTTACTAGAAGATCGCCATCCATAGAGAGGACACCCGGAGCCTGAACACCGACAATTTTAGCTTTCACTGTCGCTAGGCAATCGTCAGGGTTGGTATAGCATTTGACGGTCTTTTTTGTGGCAATCTCGACAGTCTTTCCTATGGCATCTTCTGGTTTATCAAAATTAAATGCCTCTACCCAATCCTTATTAATAATGATTTCGAAATCGTCAGAATCATTATTGGTCATACGACCGGCAGAAAGGTCTACATTGAATGTAGTGGTTGGAAGATATTGTAGATTAACATTGTATTTGTCTTCTTCTCCATCTAAGCGCATCCATTCAGGTGATAACAGATGAAAAATTTCGAGATTTTTGACCCCATCAACTTTTTTCATTGCTTCAAGATCTTCTTTTGTGATTGAAGCGCTTAAAATGCTACCGGATTTTTCACTGTACTTGGTAACCCTAGAGCCCGTTTCGGACATTGCCATAACTTGTTCGATAGCCGCACCCGGCATTACCTCTATAAAACCATCACCGCCGATAGAGGCAACTTGTTTGTCAATAAAATCGTTAACACCAGCGTTGATGGCAGAGTTTAAAATGATTGTGAAGCTTCCGACAAAGATTGCAAGTATAGTAAGAAACGAGCGAATCTTATTACGGAGAAGATTAGAATTGGCAGTTTTTACGATATCAAAAAACTTCATTAGCGATCCTCCTTTTTACCTTCTAACATCGCACTCTTTTTTAAAGTTTTGGCGCGGCTGTGGGTTTCGCTAGTGATTTTGCCATCTACGATGCGAATTTGACGATCGCAGAGCGCGGCAAGATCTTCGTCGTGAGTGACAATAATAAGCGTGGCGCCACCTTTTTTATTTAGGTTAAAGAGTAGATCGGTGATTTTCTTCCCCGTACCGCTATCCAAGTTGCCGGTTGGTTCGTCGGCAAAGATAATCTTTGGATTATTGACAATAGCACGGGCGATACAGACGCGTTGTTTTTGACCACCGGAGAGGTTAATAGCTTTATTTTTAGCCTTGTTTTTGAGTTCTACCACCTCTAGAGCCTTCATCGCGATGTTTTTGCGTTTGAAACGGCTGGTTTTGGCTATTTTAAGAGGTAAAAGGACATTTTCTAGCACAGTATCGTTGCTATTCATGAAAAACTGCTGAAAAACAAAGCCAAAGTACTTATTCCTGAGACGATTTAGTTTTTTACCTTTTAGTTTTGAGGCGTTCATGCCAAGAATTTTGACAGCGCCAGACGTTGGTTTGTCTAAAAGCGCCATGAGATGCATCAGGGTCGACTTACCAGAGCCAGACTTCCCAATGATCGCGACAGACTCTCCTAAATAAATCTTGAGATTCACATCATCCAGGGCTTTAAAAGCAGCACTTTTTTTGCCATAGACTTTGGTTAAATGAATTGTTTCGATGATGGGCTTTGCCCGATTTTGTTCCATTTTACCTCCTGTACCCTTAAAAACAGCCCCTCGCCGTTTGGCTTGGGGCTATTTAATTATTTTGAATTTCTCTTTTCGATGATTTCTTGTGCTACGTTTGGTGGTACTTCTTCGTAAGCGAAGAGCTCCATTGTAGAAGCAGCACGACCTTGGCTCATAGAGCGAAGATCAGACGTGTAACCGAAAAGGTTACCAAGTGGACAGAAGGCACGGATGACTTTAGAGCCACCAGAGAGATCTTCCATTTCATCAATGCGACCACGGCGAGCGTTAATATCACCAATGACATCGCCCATGAATTCTTCTGGGGTGGTAATTTCCATCTTCATGACTGGTTCAAGAAGCACTGGATTGGCTTTCTTAATACCTTCGCGAGTTGCAAGAGCGCCAGCCAAGGTGAAGGCGAGCTCGGAGGAGTCGACATCGTGGTAAGAACCATCATA